>DASQXS010000265.1:0-18828 GCA_035639615.1 Gaiellales bacterium
GCGGGCCGGCCCGTCAGCCCGCCGCACTCGGCCGTGGTCGGAAGGCCGGTCTCGGCGCCGGCGGGCGCGCCTAACGACCCCCCGGCGACCAGGACCGCCAGGGCCAGTGCGATTCTCCGACGGCTCGCCCGTGCCACGCCCGCTCCCGTCTCGCCTCGAGGACCGGCGAACCGTAGCAGCCCTCGCGGGCGGTGTGGCTAGCCCGACCACGTGCTCGGCGGCTGGCCACCGAACGAGTCGTGCCCCCCGTATGTCAGCGCCGCCGGCGGTGCGTGAGGGTGAGCCGGTCATTTCCACCGGGCGGTGCGCCCGGGCGTTCTATCCCAAGGAGACCTCATGTCAAGCGAAGCGACCGTTCCCCTGAAGGGCGTCGCTGCGCGCGTCGGCAGTTGGAGCGCGCGTCATACGAAATCGGTTCTCGCCGGATGGCTCGTGTTCGTCGTCCTGTCCGTCGTCTTCGGCAGCATGATCGGCACGAAGCAGCTGACCGAGGCCGATCAGTTCAACGGCGAGTCGGGTCGGGCGGAGAAGGTGCTCGAGAAGAGCTTCCCGGCCCCGGCGACCGAGCAGGTCCTGATCCACAGCAGCACGCTCACCGCCGACCAGCCGGCGTTCCGGGCGGCCGTCGCCGACATCCGTGACGGCGTCGCCGCCACCGGCGTCGCGACGCACATCCGCGCCGCCACCGACCGGAACGCGGGCGGGCTCGTGTCGAAGGACCGGCACTCGGCACTCGTCGACTTCCAGCTCCGCGGCGAGAAGGACACCGCGTCCAGCCGGATCGCGCCGGTCGAGGCCGCCGTCCGAGCCGTGCAGCGGGCGCACCCCGAGCTTCGGATCGAGGAGTTCGGCGACGCCAGCGTCGGCGCGCAGATGGACAAGTGGGTCGAGAACGACCTTCATCGGGCCGAGACGCTCTCGCTCCCCGTGACGCTCGCGATCCTCGTCATTGCGTTCGGCGCGCTGGTGGCGGCCGGGGTGCCGGTGCTGCTCGCCATCTCCGGCGTGTTCGCCACGATCGGCCTCGTCGCGATCCCCAGCCACATCTTCCCCGTCGACCAGAACGCGTCGATCGTGATCATGCTCATCGGCATGGCCGTCGGCGTCGACTACTCGCTCTTCTACCTCCGCCGCGAGCGGAAGGAGCGCGACCGCGGCCACGACGACCGCGCCGCCCTCGCGATCGCCTCGGCGACGTCCGGGCGCGCGATCCTCGTCTCCGGCCTCACGGTCATCGTCGCGATGGCGGGCCAGTTCCTGACGGGCGACAAGGGGTCGATGTCCTTCGCCGTCGGAACGATCATGGTCGTCTTGGTGGCCATGCTCGGGTCGCTGACCGCACTCCCGGCGACGCTTGCGCTGCTCGGCCGCCACGTGGAGAAGGGCCGTGTCCGCATCCCGTTCGTCCGTCGCAATCGCGCTGCGCGGCGAGAATCGCGCATGTGGGGCTTCGTCCTCAACCGCGTCGTCCGCCATCCGGTGGCGGCGTCGGGTGCCGCGCTTGCCGTCCTCCTCGCGCTCGCCTCGCCGGCGCTGCACTTCAAGGTGCACCAGACCGGGATCAGCGACCTGCCCCCGAACATGCCCGGGTACACGGTGCTGCAGCACATGCAGCAGGCATTCCCCAGCGACGCGGCTCCGGCCGAGGTCGTCATCCAGGCCCGCGACGTCACCGCACCGGAGGTGCGGGGCGCGATCGACCGGCTCGAGCGTGACGCGCTCGCAACCGGCCAGATCGGCCGTCCGTTCGATCTGACCATGAACCACGACCGAACCGTCGCGGTGCTGGAGATGACCCTGGCGGGCGACGGTACCGACCGGAAGTCCGGCGAGGCGCTCTCGACGCTGCGCGAGCGGCTGATCCCGCGGACGCTCGGGGCCGTCGGCGGGGTGACCGTGAACGTCACCGGCGAGACGGCGATCAACCACGACTCGTCGTCGATGCTCTCCCGCAACACGCCGCTCGTGTTCGCGTTCGTGCTCACGCTCGCGTTCCTGCTCCTCCTGGTCACGTTCCGCTCGATCGTGATCCCGATCAAGGCGATCGTGCTCAACCTGCTCTCGGTCGGCGCCGGCTACGGCGTGCTCGTGGCCGTGTTCCAGGACGGACACGGCTCATCCCTGCTCGGCTTCACGAAGACGGGCGGCGTCGCGCCCTGGCTGCCGCTCTTCCTGTTCGTCATCCTGTTCGGGCTCTCGATGGACTACCACGTCTTCATCCTGAGCCGGATCAAGGAGCTGGTCGACGGCGGCATGTCCACGGAGGACGCCGTCTCCGAGGGCATCAAGAGCACGGCCGGTGTCGTCACGAGCGCCGCGGCCGTCATGGTGGCGGTGTTCTCGATCTTCGCGACGCTCAGCCTGATCGACCTGAAGGAGTTCGGCGTCGGTCTCGCGACCGCGGTCCTGATCGACGCGACCATCATCCGCGCGATCCTGCTCCCGGCGTCGATGCGGCTCCTCGGCGACTGGAACTGGTACCTGCCGAGGCCGCTGCGGTGGCTGCCGCAGTTCCGGCACGAGTCGGCGCCGCGGCCGGCGATGGAGGTCGCGGGCGACTAGGGCCACGCTGGGCGGTGGGGGTGATCGTCACCCCCACCGCCCGCGGAGGTCTCAGGACGCCGCGAAGTGATACGCCCAGACGGCGTCGACGAACGTGTCGCCGTTTCCGGTCGCATCCCAGATGAGCTTGAAGCCGAACCGGCTGCCCCCGGTACCGGGCACCGGGGTGACGCCGCGGATCTTGGTCGCGCTATCGGAGCCGATCAGGTAGATGCAGACCTTGCCCTTCGGCGCCGTCGGATTCGTGGCGGAACCGGAGCACGTGAAGGGATCCGACGAATCGCCGCTGCCGGTGCCGACGACCTTCACGTCGCCGTCATGGATGAGATTCGTCGCAGCGCGCTGGAACGACCCGTCGATGCCCCAGTCGGCGCCGTTCACGCTTCCGGCCGGCAGCTGCGTGTCGAAGTCGCCGCCGATCATCCCCCTGATAGTTGGCGTCCGGTGAACGCGTGACGAGCTCGCGGCCGTCAGCCCCGAGCTCGTCACGGCGAGCGTCAGCATGATGGCCAACGCCGCTCCGACGATGAGTCTGGTGCGCATGGGACCTCCCCTCCCGTCTGTGGTGCGGTGCCGGGCACAGCACCGCCGCCGGATCTGCCCTGCCGCCCAGGACCCGGCTCAAAAGTCGCCCGACTCTACGCCCTCTTCGTGCTCCCTGCAACAAGAATTGTTTGGAGGCACGAGAAGCGCCGCGGGAGCGTGTGGGCTCCTCCCCAACGGCGTGGGTCGGCACACTCCCGCGGCAATTCCAGTCTCTGACAGATCAGCGTCGAGTCAAGGGGCGCCGCTCGATTTAGTACGCCTCCGCGAGGAGCGCGTCGAGCGTCGCCGCGACCTGGCTGACCAGCTCCTGCTGGACACGCTCGTACTCCCGGCGCCAGAACCGCCGCGAGCGCCAGCCGTGCGACCGCTCGGCCGCCTGTCCCGCCGCCACCCGGGCCGCGTCGGCAAGCACCATGATCCGCATGACCGACGGAGCGGTCCGGTTGGTGTCGAGCACGACGTGGAAGCGCCGCACGAGGTCGGCGAAGCGGTCCGGCGCTAGGTCGACCCTGGCGCCGATCGCCGCGACGGCGGCGTCGATCACGACCAGGTTCGCCTCGGCGTGCTCATAGGCCTCGCCCGCCGCCACGGCAAGCGCCGTCGACACGTGATGGTGGACCCCCATGCTGGTGCATATCGACCGCGCGGCGGCGGAACTCGATTCCCCGGGCGGGGGTGCGGCGCATCCCCCGCCCGGTGGGGAGGAACGCCTACTCGACGAACTCGGCGAAGCCCTGCTGGGCGGCGCCGCCGATCTTGGTGAAGTCGCCGCCGGCGGCGAGCGTGGTGCCGGATCCGGCGAGCGAGAAGACGCCGAGGGCGCTATTTGCGTGTGGGTTCCAGGCGGTGAGCGCGCCGGTGGCCTCGTCGACGGCGAGGAGCTTCAGCCGCTTGATCGGGGTGGTGCAGGTGTGCATGCCGCCCTGGGGGCCGCAGTAGTTGGTGTAGTGGCCGCCGACGTACACCTCGCCGTCCAGGACGGCGACCGCCTGGACGTTGCCGTCGGTGCCGCCCTGCCACACCATCGCTCCGGTGGACGGGTCGACGTCGGCGAAGTTGCCGCCGCCGCCGGCACCGGCGACGAAGACGCCGGTCGAATCGACGGCCAGGTCGACGACGGCGTAGGGGAGGTGGTGGGTGAACGTCGAGATGGGGCTGCCGGTGGTAGCCGACAGGGCGGCGATGTGGCTCTGGCTGGCGCCGTCAATGGTGGTGAAGCCGCCGCCGACGTAGACGACCGCGCCGCTGGTCGAGAGCCGCACGGTGGTCACGGTCGGCGTGGTCGAGGAGTTGCCGCCCGCGGCCGGCGCCCAGGTCGTGGAGAGCGCGCCGGTGGCGGCGTCGAACGCTGCCAGCGAAGCGCGGGCGACGCCGTTTGCGGTCGTGAAGGCGCCGCCGGCGTAGACGACGCCGCCGCCGACCGCGAGCGAGTTGACGGCCGCGTCCAGCTTGGGCTTGAACCCGGACAGGACCGCCCCCGAGGTGGCGTCGACAGCGCCGATCCGCGACCGCGTCGAGGCGCCCAGCTTGGAGAACGAGCCGCCGATGTAGACGGTGCTGCCCGAGCCGGCCAGCGCGAACACGTTCCCGCTCGCGTTGGGATTCCACGACAGCAGCGCGCCCGTGGTCGCGTTGAACGCGGCCAGGTGGTTGCGTGCCACCTCTCCGGTACCGAGCGGATTCCCCGCCGGACGCACCGACGTGAACTTCCCGCCGATATAGATGTTGCCGTTGAAGAACAGGATCGCGTTCACGCGCCCGTTCGTCTGATACGACGGCACCGGATGCGCGCCGACCACCACCGCCCCAGCCGGCGCGGCCCAGACCGCCCCGAACGCCGCCATCGCCGCGGCCAGCCATCCCGCACGCCGCAGCCGACTAAATCCCCAAATCATCGCGCCCTCCCCAAGGCCGATCGACTCCCTCCTGCGAGTGTACGTGCGTTCCCGGCGAGCGCTAGATCAGTCGGCGCTCCGCTCAGCGGTACCCCTCCGCCTGGATGCGATACATCGAGGCGTAGCGTCCGCCGCGGGCGATCAGCTCTTCGTGGCTGCCCCATTCGATCAGCCGGCCGTCATGGATGACGGCGACCACGTCCGCCGCGCGTACCGAGGAGAAGCGGTGGGAGACGATGACCGTGATCATGCCCGTGGGGTTCTCCGACGCGGAGATGCGCGAGAACCATTCGTAGACCCGCCGCTCCGACTGGACGTCGAGCGAGTAGGTGGGCTCGTCGAGCACGAGGATCGTCGGCACCGGGCGCATCATCGAGCGGCCGAGAGCCACCTTCTGCCACTGTCCGCCCGACAGGTCGATGCCGTCGAGGAAGGCGCGGCCGAGGCCGGTCTCGAGCCCGTCCGGTAGTTCCCCCTCGAGATCGGACACGTCCGCCCGGCGCAACGCCGCCCGCACGGGTTCCGCGCGGGCTGCCTCCAGGATGCTCGCCACGCCGATGCTCTCCCGCGCCAGCACCTCGAAGCGGACGAAGTCCTGGAACGCCCCGCTCAGGCGGTCCCGCCACGACTGGGCATGCAGATCGGCGAGATCGACACCGTCTACGAGGATCCTGCCGGAGGTCGGTCGGTGCAGTCCGCAGAGGAGCGAGACCAGCGTGCTCTTTCCTGCCCCGTTCTCACCGACGACTGCGACCACCGCGCCGGCGGGCAGTGTCATGGTGACGTCCTCGAGCGCGTTCCGCGAGGCGCCGGCGTACCGGAATGACACGCGCTCCAGCGCGATCCCACGACGAAGCGTTTCCGGCGGCGCGATGCTCCCGCGCTCCTCGTTCTCGTCGACGTAGCGAACGAGCCAGGAGTAGTTGCGGACCGTCTCGAGGATCTTGAACAGGTCGCCTGAGCTGGCCAGCACGCCACCGATCTGGTTGTGCAGCTGCTGGCCGGCGGTGAGAACGAGGATCACCGAGCCGACCGTCGTGTGGCCGTGGAGCGACTCCACCGTCATGTACAGCACCGCCCCGCCGAAGCCGAGCGTGAACAGCATCAGCGCGGCGGCGGATACGGCGGCGCCGACCGTCTCGGCGCGCCACTGGCGCCGCAGCGCCCGCTCCCACGCCGCCTGGTGGCGCTGGATGACCAGGTCACGCAGCCGCAGCACGCGCAGCTCGCCCGCCGACGGCGCCTCGATGGCGAGGAACGCGAAGCCGTCGGCTGCTCGCGTGTCTTCGGCCGAGTCGCGCAGGGCCTGCTGGGACCGGCTCTCGGCCCAGCGGCCGGCGGCGATCGGCGCCGCGCTGAACAGTGGGAGGAGAAGGAGGACGGGCGCCACTGTCGCGAGAATCAGCACGGTAACGACGACCTGGATGCCGAGGAAGACCGCGTTGAGCAGCGACATCATCGACTCCTGGAAGTGCTCGCGGTTGGTGCGAACGAGGGTCAGGTGCTCGAGATACGCGGGCCGCTCCACCCGGTCGACGAGCCCGATCCGCCCGGCCATCGTCACCAGCTGCTCGTCGATCGTCACGGTCATGCGCTCCCACAGGTTCCAGCCCAGCATCCAGGCGTAGCTCGTCATCGCACCGGTCGTCGCGGAGAGCGCCGCCATCGCCGCCGCAGCAAGGACCATTCGTTGCGACCGTTCCTGGGCCGCCGCGTCCACCAGCAGCTTGAACACGAGCGGGTAGAGCGGTAACAGCAAGCTCGCCAAGAGCGACAGCCCGAGGCTGGCAACGAGGCCGGTTCGGTCGGTCGCAGCTGCCGTGGAGAACAGCAGCCGTATCCCCGCGAGCGCGGGCGGACGGCCTCCGGAGCCCGTGCCTTGCTCAGCGCTGCCTGCCATCGGCCTCCTCAAGCGGATAGAGCGACGCCTGCATGAGGAACGCATCCGCGTAGCGACCGCCCGCCCGGAGCAGCTCGGCGTGCGTCCCCTCCTCGATCACCCTTCCGTGCTCGACGACGTAGATGCGGTCGGTGCGGCGCGCGAGTGCGAGCCGGTGCGTGACGAGCATGGTGGTCACCTGCCCCCGGGTCCCGTCGAGCAGCCTGCTGACGACGTGCTCCTCCGACGACGTGTCGAGATTCGAGGTCGGCTCGTCGAGCAGGAGCACTCTGGCTCCCTGGTCGAGCGCGAACAGGGCGCGGGCGATGCCGAGCCGTTGCCATTGACCGCCCGAAAGGTCGGTGCCATCGGCATACCGCGTGGCCAGGAGCGAGTCGATGCCGTCGGGCAGGCGCTCGGCGAAGCGATGGGCACCCGCCTCGGCGAGCACACGCTCGATCGCCGGGCGGTCGCCCAGATGCTCGACGGCGCCCACCGCCACGTTCTCCCCGATCGTCGCCGGCACGCGAAGGAACTCCTGGAACATGGGAGCGATCAGCGCGTGCCACGCGGCCAGGTCGAGCTGGCGCAGGTCTGTGCCGTTGACCAGCACGGCACCGCGGTCGGGCGGGTAGAGGCCGCACACCAGGCGGATAAGCGTTGTCTTGCCGGCGCCGTTCATCCCGACCAGCGCCGCCGAGCCGCCTGACGCAACCTCGAGCGTCACGCCGTCCACCACGCGCGCACCACCGGGATAGCTGAAGGTAACGTCGTGCAACTGGATGGCAGGAGGCTTGTCGCGCGCCGGCGGTCTCCTCCCGACCTCGGCCTCGACGGTACTCGCGGCAAGCCGCTCGAGCGCCCTGATCGCCGGGAGCGTCGACGTGCCGTACTCGACGGGAACATCGTCGTTGAAATGCCGCCCCAAGCCCAGCACGGCGAACAGCGCCGGGACGAACACGACCAGCCCGCCGATGCCGAGCTGGTCGTGCGAGGCGGCACGGGCCGCCCACACCAGACTGGGAATGGAGACCGCCGCCGCGAGCACCAGGCCGATCGTCGTGCTGCGGCGCATGCCGGTATCCCGCTCCCGCCAGGTCGGCGTCCAGGCGGCGATGCCCGCTGTGTGGATACGTTGGCGGAGCCACTCCCGGAGGCCGAACAGCCGAACCTCCTTCGCAGCCGTCCGACCCAGCCCGAGCTCGGCGAAGTACCAGCCTTCGCGCAGGCGGTCGAGGCCCTCCAGCCAGATATTGATCGTGCGGATGACTGACGCCCGGTGCAGGGAACGGATGAGCAGCCCCACCGCAAGCGTCGCCGCCGCGATCAGCGGCTGGAACCAGGCCACCACTGCGGTAGCCGCGAAGCCTGTCAGATAGTCGCGGCTGACGCCGATCATTCCGGCCGCACCCGCGCCCGGCGTCGCCGACCACCGGATCAGGCCACGCGCGCGGCCCATGGCCTCGAGGTATTCCTCCCTGTGCAGGCGCGTCATGTCGGTGCCGAGCATGGCGCCGCGCATGACGCCCAGACGGGCGGCGCCGTCCACGCGCTTCGTCACCAGCCAGCGAAGCCTGTTCTGGAGCGGGACGAGGATCTCGCCCAGCAGGAAAAGCCCCATGACGAGCGCGAACGCCTCATAGACCGGCCCGAAGTCCGGGGACGCCGCTCTGCTGCGAACGATCTCGTCGATCCGCTCGGCGAGCAGGCCACCCGCGAGGATCACGGCGACCGGCAGCACCCCGGCGAGGAGCGCCGTGGCGACCGCAGCGGCGACAAGCCACGACGACGCAGAACGGAGCATCCGGACGAGGTCGAGGCGGCGGGCGATCACGGTTCGCCGGCGGCCCCACCAGCCTGCGGCACGCTCCCTCACCCGGCCACGATCATATCGCCGGTTCCGGATTCACGGGCAGGACGGTCGCCGGTGTACATCGCCGCTGCGAGGGGTGCCTGGTAATCGAGGCGCAGAGCCGGTACAGCCATATCGGTGAGGACGCTCGACTACCTCTCCGATGAAGCCGGTGCCCGAGGCGGGCACCCAGGGACTTACACCATGTCCCGGGATCGATGCGCCATGGGATATGGGGCGCGTTGCGCCGGGCGAGCGGGAGGTACACGGCGGTTCGCGGCGCCGGACGGGCCTTCAACCGGTCGGTTCGGGCGAAGGCGTTGTAGAGCAGTAGGGCGAGATCCTGGCCGCGCTCGCCACTCCACGCGCCATCCCAGTCGAGGACCCCGACTAGCCGGTTTCGGCGCACGAGCAGTTGGGTCGCCAGGAAGTCGCCGTGCACCGCGTCCCGGCTCGAGGTCGCGGACGAAGTCGAGCCGGTTCTCGTAGCTCTCGCGGCTGCCCAGCTGCAAGCCGAACAGCACCTTGCGACCCTCGAGCGTGATCCCCCACGCGACCGGCACGCCCTCGGCCGGCTCGTCGGGGGCGCAGCTTCAGGTAGACGTCCAAGAAGCAGTGGACGAGGTCGTGCTCGTCCAAGCATCGCTGACACAGGCGCGGTACCGCTCGCGCGCCTGCTCCTCGCCGCAGCGCTTCGTACCGCTCGCGGCCAAGGAAGTCGGTCAGCTCATCTTCCAGCGCCTGTTGCAAGATCAGCCGCGCACCAAACCGTCCGATCACCTCGATCAGGTCAGGCTCCTCGCACGCACCGCCGAGCACGTCTTCCAGCTTGCGGCGGAGCCGCTCGCTCGGGCTATGCTCGCCATCAGGGCGTACCCCTCGTCAACCACCGGGTCAACGCGGAGGCTACGGCCGACTCAAGCCCCTCGGCTCCCGGGACGCGACCCGCGACCGGTCGCATGAAGCGGATCTCGCGTACCGCCGTCCAGTCTCTTCTCGACGGCAGCGGAGTATTGGTATCGCGGCGATGGTTCGCTTCGACGGGACGTTACTCGCGGTCATCGAAGCGACGCGACGCTCTAGATTCGGCGGCCTGCCATGTTACGCCAGATGAAGAGGGCGAGCGCAATGATCGCGAGAATGATCAAGATTGTGATTAGCACGAAGTTCCTCCCATTCCGGCGTGGACGATCCTCTAGATGCCCCGGAATCGCGCCTTTGTAACCAAGCAGTCGGCCGAGCGCTCCGACCGTTCAGCAGGCGACGCGCGGCCCTACGGCACCCGCACGCCGCTGGTCACCATCACGGCGCACGTCGCCTACGGCGCCATCGTCGGCAGATTCACTTCACTCGCCAGCTGACGAAAGCGGCGTCGCGCCGACGCACCGGTTTCTCGACCCGGAGCAATTTGGCGCGCCATCGCCCAGACGATCGGCGTCGGCGTCTCGCGGCTTTGGACGACCGTCCGCGGCAGGCGAGCGCACACGCACCTGCTCGCAGCGGGCGGCGAACCGAAGGATCTCAAACGCGTCCTCGTCGCCGATGTCCAAGCGCTCGGCCAGTACGCCCTTTGCCTGCTCGACCACGAGGGCGACTGCAGTGCACGAAACGGACCCCGCACCAGAGCCCGTTCGATTCGAGGCCGGCCTATTTTTTGAGAAAGCTGACCTTGCCGTTGGGCTCGAGCACGGCCCATTCCACCTCGGCGAGCGACCCTATCTGCTGCTGACGAGCTTCTTCGAGGAGCTCGTCGACGGTGAGTCGGTCGCGATGGAGATTCCGCTCGATGACCTCGCCGCTTTGGACGATGACGATCGGCTCGCCCTCGAGAACGGGGCGAAGGCGGCGGAACCGGTAGCCAAGGTAGGAGAGGCTGACCTGCATGACCGCGATGGTGCTGACCGCGATCATGGCTCCGGTGACGGAGTAGTCATCCTGGGTCAAGCCCTGCTGGATGGCATCGCCGAGAACGATCAGGAGCACGAGGTCGATCGCGCCCAGCGAGGACAGCTCGCGCCGGCCGACGATACGCATGACGAAGGACATGAACGCGAACAGGACGATGCCGCGAAGGGCGATATCCATCTAGGGGAACACCGTCACGGTCCGGTCGATCTGAAGCAGCCTGCGGTCGCCGTCCCACAGGCTCACGTCCGCGCTGCGGCGGCCAACATTGGTCGCTAGAACCTGGAACTGCAGGAACAGTAGGTACGACCCTCCCGCCGGGATGTGCCCGAGGTCGAGCTCGAGGCTGCCGTTGCGGCTGGTCTCGCTGCTGGGCGATGGCTCGATGGTGTTCACGCTCATGCCCTCCAACCAGCCTGAGCCAAGAACGAGCTTGGCGTCCCTGAGGTCCGCGCGCGCGTGGATGTGGAAGCGCGCCTCCCATAGCAACCCGCCGCGGAGGTGAGCCGGCGCGTACACCGACAGTGATGCGTCGGCCGACGAAGCGTCGGAGGTGTCGGGTCGCTGTCCGAACACCCCCGCGAGCGCCAGGACGACGATCGTGACGGGAACGAGCATCAGCGCCCGCCGGACCCAGATCTGGTACCCGCGCCCCTCCAAATCCCGATCGTGCTTGAGCACCAGTCCCTGGGGCCTGGACGCCGCCATCCCACATCCTTCGACCTGACGGGTCAATCGCCTCCTCCAGTCACCGCCGGAGCGGAAGGCAACCCAGCGGAGCTACGTCCGAACCATTTCGCCCGGACGCTTGGACGCAATCCCTTGGCGTGCAGCGCATCCACCACGGCCATCGCGCTCTCGAGTCGCCCACGCCAGTCGGCGTCCCAGAGGCACTTGAGGACGGCTACGTCCCCATCCCGCCCCCGGACGAGCCATGCTCCCCATGCACGCCGCGCAGCTTCTCGACAACGGAGCACCGTACCCACTTCGAGCAGCCGCGGCGAGGACCGGCTGCACGGGCCGATCGGCGAGGTGAGGAGCAAAGGGCGGCGGCCGCCCACCTCTTCTGTAACGCGCCTGTAACGCGCGCTCTCCGATGATCGGCGCATGACCGGTCGATCAGCAGCCTGGGCTGACCGCTTCACGTCTCGCGGACTTCGCGTCGTGTTGGCCGTCTTGGCGCTCGCCGTGTCCGCCGGCTGCGCCGCGGGCAAGTCAGGCGACGAGCCCAACGCTATCGCGGTGCCGACCGTGACTGCCGTACAGCCATACGCGCCGTTCCGCTACATCAGCCCGGCGCAACGGGCGACCTTCCGTGCGTACATCCGATGTGCCGCGAAGCATGGCGTCATGCTAGAGGGGCCGCTGGCGACTCGTCCGGAAACGGCCTCTACTTCCGCCAAGCGAGCGGAAGCTCGGCGTCTGCGGCTGCTCAAGCCGCGGTGAGGAGGGACTGCCCCCAGTCGATCGTCGGCATGTTCGGCACACCGATCGATACTGCTGATCGCGCGCTGTTCACGTCGGCCGCCACAGGCTTCGTGCGCTGCCTTCGCGCCCACGGCTACCCGACGTACCCGACGCCGAAGGTCGACGCCGCCAATCTGTTCGAGGGCTTCTGGCAGCTGCCCTTCCCCTGGGCCAGGAAACGTTTCACACTGGCGGCGAGAGCCTGCGTTCGGCCGCTTCAGGAATACATCTTCCGAGGGACGTGAGATGCCACGGACGCGAAGGATGCATGTCCCGCTGGAGCGCCTCGCGATCGTTGCGTGCGTCCTGGCAACGAGCTGCCAGACGTCCGGGCAGGCCGTCACGGATGCGGGGCCGCCGGCGACGAGCGCGACCGGCGCCTCGCTGCTGCCGCAAACGACAGCTGCTCTTCCATCGTTCGGGTTCTCGAGCTACGAGCGGCTGCTCTACCAGCTTCGCGGCACGCCGGTGGTCGTGAACCTGTGGGCGTCCTGGTGCGGTCCGTGCCGCGCCGAGACGGCGATACTCGTCGCTGCCGCGAAACGCTACGGCCGACACGTCCAGTTCCTGGGTGTCGACTACCAGGATGGCCGGGACGCTGCCGCGACGTTTCTGACCGAGCACTCGGTTCCCTACCCAAGCGTTTTCGACGGATCCGGCGAGATCCACGACCACCTCGGCTTCGTCGGCCTGCCCGACACCCTGTTCTACGCGCGCGATGGCACGATCGCGGCGACGTGGTCCGGCCCCCTCAACGCCCGTGCACTCGAGAAGGACATCGAGCAAATCGTCTCGGAAGGATGAATGACGGACGCCGTCGTGATCGCCGCGGCGCCTGACCTACGCGTCTGGTCAGCGCCGCTGCTCGCCTTCATCGCGGGCGTCGCCTCGTTCGCCAGCCCCTGCGTCTTTCCGCTGGTGCCCGGCTACATCGCCTTCGTTGTCGGGGGCCGCGGCGCGACGGCGGCTCCCACCGGGGACAGGCGCAGGCATGTCCTCCCAATCGTTCTGTTCATCCTCGGCTTCTCAACGATCTTTGTCGTGCTCGGCGCGGCGAGCGCAACCTGGGTGCCGCTTGTGCGAGGCCGATCCGGGCAGGTGCTCGCGGGCGGCTACATCTGCCTAGTCGGACTCACAATGCTCGCCACGGCACGCGGCCGTGGTCCGATGCGGATCCTCGTGGAGCGTCGGCCTCTGCTGGCGCGAGCGCGACCCGGCGCGATCGGCGCGCTGCCGCTCGGAATGGCGTTTGCGGCCGGCTGGACACCGTGCATCGGACCGGTCCTCGGCGCGATACTCACCCTCGCCGCGATGGGTGGCACAGCCCGAGCCGTGATGTTGCTATCCGCGTATTCGCTCGGGCTCGGGCTTCCATTCCTGCTGCTGGGGCTCGGGATTCAACGGTTCACGAGCGCGCTGGCCTCGATTACGCGACACTACCGCTGGCTCAGCGGCGGCTCTGGCGTCGTCCTCGTTGGAATCGGCGCGCTGACCGCGGCGGGGCTCTGGGAGCGGTGGTTGGCTCCGCTCGCGCGAGGAACGTTTGGCCTGTGAGCGTCGATGCATCGTGGCCCGCGACGACGCGCGACACCCGTAGAATCGTGACAGATGCACGATGCGCGTGTTGCTAGTCGAAGACGAGATCGCTCTGGCTCGCGCGTTGGCTCGCGGCCTGCGCCGCAACGGCTTTGCGGTTGATCTCGCCCACGATGGCGACCGGGCGCTTCGAATGGCCGCCCGCGGCCGCTACGACGTGATCGTCCTCGATCGCGACCTCCCCGAGATCCACGGCGATGAGGTCTGTCGACGGCTGCGCGCCGAGCAGACGGCGAGCAAACTCCTCATGCTCACGGCATCCAATACGCTTGGAGATCGGGTTCTCGGGCTGAACCTCGGCGCCGACGACTACGTGGGCAAGCCCGTCGCGCTGATGGAGCTGATCGCTCGTCTGCGAGCTCTCGGCCGTCGCAGCGGGACGATCGAACCCGAGAGGCTCAGCTGGAACGACCTGCATCTCGACCTCGATCGACGCCGGGCCTGGCGTAACGGCCGCGGCCTCGACTTGAGCGTCCGCGAGTTCATGCTTCTCGAGGAGCTGATCCGCGCTCGGGGTCGTCCACTCAGCGCACAGGAGCTCGCCTGGCGCGTCTTCGATGATCCGCGTACGGAACCGACCGCGGTAGCCGTCCGTGTCGCTGTGCTGCGGCTGCGGCGGAAGCTCGGCAGCCCGGAGGCCATCCTCACCAGCCCTGGACATGGATACCGCCTCTCGGGATGACGCGATGACGCGAGCCGCCCCAAGAGGGCGCCGCCTGCCGGGCCTGCGGAGCCTGCCGATCCGCCTGCGGCTGACCCTGCTCTACGGCGCGCTGGTCTTCGTCGTCGGATGCGTGCTGATGGCAGTCGCACGATCGTCGAGCACAACCTCTCGGTCTATTCGGCCCGCGTCACTGCGGCGCAGTCGAAGGGGCGCGTACCGCTCCTCTTCCCGCCGCCCGGCCGGTCGAGCGCGCGGGCGCAGCTCGAGGAGTTTCTGAATCGCCAGCGGCGAATCCAGGGGACGATTGAACACCGGGCCCGGATTGACGCACGCGATCGGGTCGCCGTCGAGTTCTTGCTCGCCGTCGTAGCCCTAACTCTGCCGTCAATCGCGCTGGGATACCTGCTCGCCGGGCGAGCGCTGCGACCCGTTGTCGCGATCACAGCGACCGCGCAACGGGTCGCAGCAGGCCAGCTCTCGGAGCGGATCGGCTTGAGCGGGCCGCGCGATGAGCTACGTGCGCTGGCGGACACGTTTGATGCGATGCTGGATAAGCTCGAAGCGGCGTTCGACCGCCAACAAGCCTTCATCGCCAACGCCTCACATGAGCTCAAGACCCCACTGGCGATCGTGCGAGCCGAGCTCGACGCGACGCTCTCCGACCCGAGCAGCTCTGCCCAGGAGCTGCGAGCGATGGCTGTGGCGATCTCCGCGGCAACATCACGCAGCCAGCGGCTGATCGACCACCTGCTTCTCCTCGCGCGAAACGATGCCGTCGGAGCAGGTCGAGAGCCGGTGCAACTCGACCAGATCATCGAACAAGTTCTCGAAGAGCTCGCGCTCGAACCCGAGGCTCGCTCCATTCACCTCACCGTCGCGCTTCAATCCACGACGGTGTTCGGAGACGAGATTCTCCTGCAGTCCATGGTGCGCAACCTGATCGAAAACGCGATCCGCCACAACCACGACGGCGGCACGGTCCGGATCACGACGACGGGCAGCGGTGTCGCGGCAACGCTGGAGATCGAGAATGATGGTCCGCTGATCGCTCCCTCGCTCGTCGATCGGCTGTTCGAACCGTTTCGCCGTCTCGAACGCACGGCCAACCCCGGCCGCGGAGCGGGCCTCGGGCTCGCGATTGTGAGAGCGGTCGTCGCCGCGCAAGGCGGCAGGCTGACAGCTCGAGCCCGGCCCGACGGCGGTCTCGCAATCGCGGTCGAGCTCCCCCGCCCGACCCGAGATGGCGCGGCGATGGCGTTCACGACGCGCGGCGCCCTCGAGTCGAGACCTACGCAGCGATCGGAATGATCGCCGGCGACGCGCAGCGTCGTCTCGTCGACAGATTCGACCTGCCGACCCCTGCTTCCGGCCGAAGACGGCCGGAACGGCACACTCCCGTCACGGCCCGCGATGCGGATCCGACTCCGACGCCGCTCGCGTCTGCGCTCAGAGCGAGAGCCTGATCAGGGGCATCTCATCGATCTGATTGCAGGTCGTCGCCAGGAGGCGTAGGATCGGCCTGCTCCGAGGCTCCGAGTGGCGGCCCGGACGCCGCGGTCTGGGGCAGGCGCGAGACCATGGTGCTCGGCATTTCCCGGCCGAAAGACTCGCAGCTGGCTTAGTACGAGTCATAGTAGTCGACAATCGGAGGGCGCCATGCGTCGATTTCTCTTGGCATTCAGCTTCCTGCAATTCTGGTGCGTGCTTGGCGTGGGACCAGCGTCGGCCTCAGTCCTTATCATGCATTGCAAGTATGCCAATTCCAATCAGGTTGATCCCATCGTCTCCCCGGGCATCGCTCCGTCCGCACACATGCACGACTTCTTCGGCAACACGGGTGTGGACCAGAATTCGACGGCCGATTCGCTGCTTGGCAATGCGACGACGTGCCGGACATCCGGGGACACCGCAGCCTACTGGTTTCCCCAACCGGTAGTAAACGGGGTCGCGACGGTCTCGACCGGAACGATGGGAGAATATTGGAACGGTGCGAAGCACGGCGTCGCAACTCCGCCGCACGGCATGACATACGTCGCAGGAAACGGGCACGCGGAGGCGGCGACAGATAACCCGCACCTGACATGGACGTGCGGAGACTCCTCGTCTACCCTGGGTAGTCCGGCTCCGAAGGACTGCACCAACGCGTCCGCAGGTAGTAAGCACGTGACCGCGGTGCTCGTGTTTGCGCCCTGTTGGGACGGCACGACAGCCTTCGACTCGCCGGCCGGCATCAGTACATCGCACTTTGTCTATCTTGACGGTTCGTCCTGCCCGTCAGGATATACCAGGATCGCCCGGCTCGTAACCCACACTCACTTTCTGGACCCGCGGACAGGCGGAATCATGGTGAATCCCTACAATGCGGACGGGTCGTTGGCTCTGTCGTTTTCCAGCGGACCGTACTACACGTTCCACGGCGACTATCTCAACAGTTGGAACCAACCCGCTCTCGATGCACTGATCCAGGGCTGCCTGAACCAGAGCGGAGTATGCCCTCCGCATGCGTAACGCGAACCCGCAGTACTGGCCACCCCGTCGCGGTCGGGCACCCGTAGGCCGCAGCCCACGTCTGCCCGGTGCCGCTTGCCGAAGACGTGCTCAGCCTCGTGGGGTGCCCCGGTCGCGACGAGCGGAACCAGCAGGAGGGGGAACGTGATCGCCGTGGGCGCCATCCTTGCCCTACCTGGGGAAACCCAGGCTGGCAGACCCTGCCAGCAGCGCTATCCTGGTCGGGCGGTGAATCCGTGGGTTACTCTGACCCGTGAGGCGGCGTGGCTGCGAGTCGAGTTGGCCAAGTCGCCTGACGACATCCGCTCGATCTCCTGGCGGGTCCACCGAACCCAGACGGCGATCATGGCGGTGGTCGCCGACACAGGCGCGACTGCCGATGAGATCGCCAAGCACCTCGGCTGGCCGGTCTCGGATGTCCGCCGGGTGATGGAAGGACGCCGGCCCTGGCTGGACAAGCAATGACCTACACGGTCACCGTGACCCGACCAGGACGGCCTGACCATGGACGATTTCAGCCTGGTCGAATTCACTGCTCCTGAATGCAGATCCGTCGAGTCGGGACGGGCAGATTCGAACTGCCGACCCCCTGCTCCCAAAGCAGGTGCGCTACCAGACTGCGCCACGTCCCGCGTCCGGCTAGCGTAGTCGACGGCGTGCGGGCCCCGCAGCCTGGCATGGCGACCGATGTTGCCGGGTATGTATGCGGCCGCGGCGGTGCTGCTGTACCGTGTCGATCGGAGGTGGGTTGGCCGCGAGGAGGCGCGACGTGACCGGGGGATGGAAGGCCGCGCTCGGCGCGTCGGCGGCGCTTGCCGCCGGGGCCGGTGTGCTCGCCGCGCCGGCGGACGCAGCGGCCGCTCTGCCGGTCGAGCGGGCGTCGGCGACAGGCGTCGAGATCCTGACCCCGGCGGGCGGCGACGTGGGCGGCACCCGGACCGTCTTCGCGTGGGAGGCTCCGCCCCCGAGCCAGGCCTATCGCTTCCCCGACGACGGCTCGCTCCTTCGCGTCGGCCACGTCTCCGCGGCCGCAGAGCGCGGCACCGGCGACGCCGTCGAGGCGACCGGCTCGGTCATCCTGCGGTCGGTCGAGCTCTTCGGCGGCGCCCTCCAGGTGGGTGTGATCCGCGCCCGCGCGTCGCTCGACGCACCCGACGGCGCCGTCGCCGACCGGTCCAGCTCGCATCTCGTTCGCGTTCGCCTGGACGGGCAGCCGATCGAGCTCACGCCGGGCAAGAAGCTGTGGGTGAAGGGCTGGGGCTATGCGGTGGTCGACGACCCGGTCGTGCGCACCAACGCCACGGGTGCCGGCGACACGCTCGCGGCACTGCGGCTGCACCTCACATCGGCCCACGTCGGGCTCCCGGCCGGGACCGACATCCTCCTCGCTCAGGTCCACGCCGACCTCGAGCACGTCCCGCCCGCTGCCGACCCGGCGCCCGCCGGCTCCGGCGGCGGGTCGGGCGGCACGCTGCCAGAGCGCCAGGGGAAGCTGCCGCGAACGCACCGGCGCCGCCCCGTCCGGCCGGCGCCGACGGTTCACCGCCACCGCACTCGGCGAGATCAGCGAAGGACACGGCACCATCGGCACGTGCCGCCCTCGCCCGCGCCCGTGACGCATCCGCCGGTGCCGCCGCTCCACGCGGCCCACGGCGACGGGGCCCGCGCGGCCGTCGTCCGGGCCGCGCTCTCGCAGGTCGGCTGGCCGTACGTCTGGGGCGGCGAGAGCCGCACCGAGGGCGGCTTCGACTGCTCCGGCCTCGTCGACCACGCCTATGCCCGGGCGGGCTACACGCTCCCCGGGCGTCCCACCGCGGCGGTGCTGTGGGCGATGTCCGTCCCGCTCAAGCCGGCCGAGCTGCGGCCGGGCGACCTGGTGTTCCTCGGCGCCCGCTCCGGCCTCGTCCATCACGTCGGCCTCTACGCCGGCGGCGGCTGGGTCATCGCCGCGTCG
>DASQXS010000266.1:0-10752 GCA_035639615.1 Gaiellales bacterium
TCGGGCCGCGCTCCGACCGGGCCGACGAGCGCCGCCTCGAAGCGCTGGCCGTAGAGCGACACCTCGAGGTTGTCGCCCATGCCGCCGTCCACGGCCACGAACGTCTTCCCGGCTCGCTTCACGCTCACGACCCGGTAGAGGGTGAGCCCGGCCGCGGCGACCATCGATCGGCCCGGCTCGATGAGGATGCGGGCGTCCGGGGGCAGCTCCCGCCTGGCCGCGGCGACGAGGGCGTCGACGTAGTCCTCGATCTCCGGGACCTCGTCCGAGCGGGTGTAGCGGACGGCGAGGCCGCCGCCCAGGTCGTAGACCGCCAGGCCGGCGATGCCGGCCTGGCCGAGCATGCCGGCAAGCGCCGTGACCGACCGCACGAAGGGCGTGGTGTCGAGGATCTGCGAGCCGATGTGGACGTGCGCACCGGCGAGCCGGAGCACCGGGCATCTGCGGACCCGCTCCGCCGCCTCGGCGAGCTGTTCTCCAGGCAGCCCGAACTTCGAGCCACGCCCGCCGGTGCTGACGGCCGCGTGTGTGTCCGGCGCGACGTCGGGGTTCACGCGCAGGAGCACGTCCTGCGGCCGCTCCGCCAGCCGTGTCAGCCGCTCGACGTCGTCGACGTTGTCCACCACGATGTACGCCACGCCGGCGGAGAGCGCGGCGGCGATGTCGGCGTCGCCCTTGGCGTTGCCGTGGAGCAGGATCGTGCCGGGCGGCACCCCCGCGTTGAGCGCCAGCGCCAGCTCGCCGCCCCCGACGACGTCCACCCAGATGCCCTCCTCGGCCATCACCCGGTAGACGGCGGTGCACGGAAACGCCTTGGAGGCGAACGTGACCTGGGAGCGCGCCCAGCCGTCCCGAAGCGCCTGCCGATAGCGGCGGGCGGTCGCCCGCACGTGCCCCTCGTCGACGATCAGCGCCGGCGTGCCGTAGGCCTCGGCAAGCTCGTCCAGCCGGCACCCGGCGACCAGGGCGGCCCCGTCGCCGCCCCGAACCGTGCCCGGCGGGAAGAGATCGAGGACACCGCCGGGCGGCGCACGGTCGGTGATCTCCACGCCGGCCAGTATCGCACGGCCCGAGCGAGCCGCCTCTCGGGGCCGGGTCAGGGTCTCGGCTTCGTCGCCGTGATGGTGGCGCCGCGGGCGCCGAACTTCTCCGCCTTGCGACGGGTGTCCTCGAAGGCGGATCGGGAATACGTGTCGACCAGGTCGCCCGTTCGGATATCCGTGAAGCCGTGGCGGATCAGGCGGCTCTCGTACTCTGCTTCCAGCAGAGCTCCCGCGATTCAGCCTGCCCACAGATCGATGTTCCTGCGACCCTCCTCGGACACCGGGCGCTGGATCGTGACGTCGGCGAGCTGGATGCGCCCGCCGGGGCGAAGCACGCGGGCGATCTCTGCGAAGACGGCGTCCTTGTCCGGGATGAGGTCGATGACGCCGTTCGAGATGATGACATCGAACGCGGCATCCGCAAATGGGAGCTGCTCGGCGGTCCCCTCGACGATCGTCAGGTGGCCGAACCCCATGGCCGCGGCCGACGTGCGCGCCTTGGCGACCATCTCGGGGGTCATGTCGATCCCCGTCACCGATCCGCCGGGACCGACCATCTGGGCTGCGATCAGCGTGTCGGTGCCTGCTCCGCAGCCGACGTCGAGCACGTCCTCGCCCGGCGCGAGCGACCCGAGCGAGAACGGGTTCGCGACGCCCGCGAACGACTCGCACGAGCCTTCCGGGACGCGGGCCAGGAGCTCGCCCGGGTAGCCGAGATCCTGCGCCCACGCACGGCCGGTCGGGAACATGAACTCCCGGCCTGCCTCGCGCGAGACCTCCGCGTACGTGCGCTGGATCTCGGAGCGCAAGAGCTCGACGTTCAGACCTTCGACTTCAACTGCCATTCCGGCCTCCGGCGTTCGAGGGATTCACAGGACATCCGCCGCCTGAACCGGCGTCGCGGCCGGCATCCGCCGAATCCGCCCGGCCGCCGCCGCGAGGCGCGGCTGGAGCCAGACGCCGGCCATGACGCCCGCGGCGACCGCTGCGGCGAGCACGCGGCCGGAGCCGAGCTGGGCGGCCGTCGGGCCGGGGCAGGCGGCGGAGACCGCCCAGCCGGCGCCGAAGACGGCACTGCCGACGACGTGCCCGCGACCGGGCCGCGCCGTCGCCCACCCGATCGGCCGGCCTGTGAGCAGGGCTGGCCGTCCGCGAAGAAGCCGCGAGCCGACGAACGCCGTGCCGACGGCGCTGGCCATCAGCAGGTAGATCGTGGGCGAGCGAAGCGCGAGCATGCGGTGGAACGTGTCCGGATCGGTCATCCGCGCCCAGGCGAAGACGAAGCCCGTCACGGTGCCGAGACCCAGCGCGGAGAGTCGGAGCGCCATCTCAGATCGCCGCGTCCAGGAGCCGGGTCGATGCGACGGCGGTGGCCATGATCATGCCCATGGACGCGAGGCTGGCCGGGGACAGGAGCGCCGCGCCGGTGAGGCCGTGGCCGGACGTGCAGCCGCCGGCGGTGCGCGCGCCGGCGCCGATGGCGAGCCCGGCCGCGAACAGGACGGCGGCCTCGACCGGAGCGGCGAGGTGGCCGTCGAGATAGGAGTACGCAAGGCCGGCGTCGGGCGCGCCGGCGGCGAGGGTGTAGAGCAGGCCGCCGAGCACGATGCCCAGGAGCAGCATCACTCGCCAGCTCGCGAGCCCGCGGCCTTCGGCGGATCCCGTGACGATGTCGGTGACGCCGCCGAGGACGCCGAAGCGCTTGTCGGCAAGCCCCAGAAGGGCCGAGATCACAAGGCCGAGCGCCGGCCCGGCGGCCCACCAGGGAAGCGGTTGGTGTAGAGCGTCGGCCACGGCATCTCCTCCTAACGGGTCAGGCGCTGGATGAGCCGCCGAGCGCGGCGGCGACGGCAGGGGGCTGCCAGCTGGTGGCGGCAACGGCGAGGCCGCTGGCGGCTGTGAGCGCGGCGACGGTGGCGATCGCGGCGGCAGAGCCGGCCGCATCGGCGCCAACGCCGGCGAGAAGCGCGCCCAGCGCGAAGCCGAGGTCGCGCCAGAAGCGGTACACGCCGACGACGGGCGCGCGGTCCCGCGGCTGGACCGCGTCCGAGACGGCCGCGATCAGCGTCGGATACACCATGGCGGTCCCTGCGCCAAGGAGGAGCGCCGCCGCGAGCGACGCGGTGAACGCGCCCGCGCCGGCGACGAGCAGCCCCAGCGCGGCCGCCTGGGTGAGCATGCCGAGGGTGATGAGCGGCTTTCGACCGGTGAGATCGCTCAGCCACCCGGTCGCGAGCTGACCGCCGCCCCACACCACCGGATACGCGGCCGCAATGACTGCGATGTCACGCACGCTTGCCCCGTGCGCCGCCAGAAAGAGCGGTGCGAGGCCCCATGCGAGCGCGTCGTTCAGGTTGTTCACAAGCCCGGCCTGGCTGCACGACCGAAGCACCGGATCGTGCAGCGTTGCATGGGCGAAGGCGGTTCGCAGCGTTTGCGCCCGATCGCCGGGCGTGTGCCGTCGCTGCTCGAGCGCGACGTGGGCGCCGGTGTCGCGGACGAAGAGCACCGAGACCGCGAGGCCGAGGCCCGCGATCGCCGCCGACGCGGCCCACACCACCGTGCGCGGCGCATAGCTCGCCGCGAGCGCGCCCGTTACGAAGGCGGACGCGGCCACCCCGAGATACCCGGCGGACTCGTTCAGGCCCAGCGCCAGCCCGCGCCTGGAAGGGCCGGCGAGGTCGATCTTCATGAGGACGGTCATGGACCACGCCAGGCCCTGGTTGACGCCGAGCAGGATGTTGGCCGCGACGACGAGCGTCCAGCTCTGAGCGAGGCCGATCATGACCGGCACCGGCACTGCGACGAGCCATCCGATCGTGAGCAGGTGCTTGCGCCCCACCCGCTCGGCGAGGCCGCCCGCGGCCAGGTTCGTGACCGCCTTGGCGACGCCGAAGGCGACCACGAAGGCCATGATCGCGGCCTTCGAGCGCAGGCCGAAGTCGTGCTCACCGACCAGCGGCAGGACGCTTCGCTCCAGGCCGACCATCGCCCCGACGAGCGCGTTCAGCCCGACCAGGAGCGAGAACTGGGCGGCGTTTGCGCGCAGGCCGAGCCGGACCGGCGACGTCATGGTCGGGCGCCCACCAGTCCGCGCCGGTTCGCCGCCACGATCCGGTCCTGGCCGGGTGGAGGCGCCGGGATGTCCTCGACGAGCGCGTCCGCGAACTCACGGGCGTCGGCGAAGCGCAGCATCGGGTTGTGGGCCCGCTCGAACCCGATGGACGACACCGGGTTTCCGGAGAGGCCCCGGCCGCAGACGGAGCCGCCGTAGTGGCTCGGGTAGACGACGACGTGGTCGGGGAGCTCGAGCAGGCGCCGGAGCGACTGGTGCAGGACCAGCGCCTGTCGGTGGGCATCGCCGGCGATGTGCAGGTCGGGGCGGCCGACGTCGCCGATCAAAAGCGAGTCGCCGGTGAATACCAGCCAGGGCTCGTCGGTTCCGCGGCGCCGGTCGGACACCACGTATGCATGGTGCGCCGGCGCATGACCGGGTGTGGCAACCGCGCGAACCAGTGTGTTTCCCAGCTGGACAACTGCGCCGTCGTCGAGGTCGGTGTGGGCGAACCCGACTCGCGCGCCCGCGGGGAGGTACGCCTCGGCGCCGGTGCGATCGACCAGCTCGGGCAGCCCCGAGAGGTGATCGGCCTGCACATGCGTCTCGAACACCGCGACGATCGGCGCTCCGATCGCCTCGGACGAGGCGATGTATCGATCGACCAGGCCCGAGTGCGGGTCGACGACGGCGAGCTTCGAGTGGGACGTGCAGCCGAAGAGGTAGCTGGCGCACGAGGTGGCGTCGATCAGAAACGGGCGCAGCAGCATCAGCCGGATCCCCCGGCGGGTACATGGACGGGGAGCCCGGCCCGGCGCCACTCCGGGAATCCGACGTCAAGTCGACGGGCGCTTATCCCGCGCTCGCGCAGCATGCGCACGGCGTCGTCGGCATAGACGCAGTACGGCCCGCGGCAGTAGGCGATGACGTCGGCCCGCCGCGGAAGCTCTGGCGTCTGCGACGCGAGGGACTCGATCGGGGCCGAGACCGCGCTTCGGATGTGCCCGGCGCGGTACTCCTCCTCGGGGCGAACGTCGAGCACGACCACGTCGCCGCGCGAGAGCCGCTTCGCCAGCTCGGCGGCCGAGATCTGCTCGATCCCATCCCGCTCGCCCAGGTACTCCCCGGCCAGGACGGTCACCTCGGCGACGTGGCGAGCGGCCACGTCCCGCACGGCACCCCACAGCTCCGCCACGCGCGAATCCGCCAGGCGATACACGACCCGCGGCCCCTCCCGTCGAGAGCGCACCAGTCCGGCTCCTGCGAGAAGCCGGAGGTGATGCGAGGTGTTCTGGAGGCTCTGGCCGATTTCGCGGGCGACCTGGTCAACCGAGCGCTCGCCCTGGGCCAGGACGTCGACGATCTCGGCCCGGCGCCCGTTTCCGAGCGCGTGCGCGACCGAGGCGAACGCGTCGAAGAGCGCGTCCTTCGCGTCTCGGCGATCAGTCATACGCTCAAGATATCGTTTGAATGTTTGGATGTCAAGCCGGTCTCTGTGGCCCGGGTGAGATACCGTCCAGGACGATGACGAGCCCGCTCCCGGTCGTTCGGCCCGGCCCTGCCCCGCTGGTCGACCCGGCCGCGCGCGGCGCGCTCGAGCGTCGCGCCCGCCTGCTCGCCTGGGCCGGGGCGGCGTGGCACATCGGCGAGTTCGCGGTTGCCGTCGCCGCCGGCGTTGCGGCGTCGTCGATCGCCCTGATCGGGTTCGGCATCGACAGCCTGATCGAGGCGCTGGCGGGCGCGGTTGTCGTCTGGCTCTTCACGGGCCGGCGACGTCACTCGCGGGCGGCCGAGCGGCGCGCCCAGCAGCTGATCGCCGCGAGCTTCGCCGCGCTCGGCGTCTACATCGCCGTCGAGGCGGTGCGCACGCTCACCGGCACGCATCACCCGGACGCCAGCTGGCCCGGGATCGCGCTCGCGCTCGTCACCGCTCCGACGATGCCCCTCCTGGCCCGGGCGAAGCGCCGCGTCGGCCACGGGCTCGGCTCATCGGCGGCCGTGTCGGAGAGCGCCCAGAGCATGCTCTGCGCCTACCTCTCGGTCGCCCTCCTCGCCGGGCTGGGGGCGAACGCGATCGCCGGCTGGTGGTGGGCGGACCCGCTCGCGGCACTCGTCATCGCAGCCGTGGCGCTGCGCGAGGCGCGCGGCGCCTGGCAGGGGGACGCGTGCGGCGACGGGTGCTGCTGAGGCCCTTAACCCTTCTTGCGGACGGAAAGTCGTGACGCTGTGATGAGGTTTCACGCCGCGGCGACGTTTCGCGCTGTGGCGGTTTCAGGGTGGGCTTGTGGGGAACCCATGGGTTGCCCCACGTTCAAGGGGCCGGGGCGGCGAGCTCGCGAGCCGCGGCCGCCAGCTCGTCGACGTCGGGCACCTCGTCGTCGCCGTAGCGCCACACCCGCCGGATCACGCCGTCGGCGCCCACGAGGAAGCAGCTCCTCACCGGCGTATCGACGAGGCCGTCGAGCGTCTGCGCCACCCCGAACGCCCGCACCGCCTCCCCGGTCCAGTCGCTCAGGAGCGGGAAGGTGAGCCACTGCTGCTCCGACCACTTGCGGTGCGAGTAGGGACTGTCGCGGGAGATGCCGAAGATGCGCACGCCGGCCCCGCCGAACTCCGCGCTCCTGTCACGCAGGAGCCGAAGCTCGTTCCGTCACGTCCCGGTCCAGTCGAACAGGTAGAACACGAAGAGGCACGCCCCCTCGGCGGCCAGCGCCGCGGGGCTCACACTGTCGAGGTCCTGTCCGTAGAGTGAGACGTCGGGGACGGGGTCGCCCTCTTGCAGCATGCCGGGAGCCTACTGCTGCGGGCACCGCCACGTTTCCGGGCCCGCCGCGAGCGGGTATTTCGTGCGAGGAGGTGGTGAGATGCCCAGGCAGGAATGGACGCAGACGCAAGAGCGCAAGTACGAGCACATCGTCGAGAGCCAGAAGGAGCGTGGCACGTCGGACGCACGTGCCCGCGAGATCGCCGCCCGCACGGTGAACAAGGAGCGGGCCCGGAGCGGCCAGTCGCGCAGCGCGTCGCGGACCTCGACGCAGGACACGTCGTCCTCGCGCCGGGGCGGGCAGCGCTCGGGCACGTCCGGGCCGAAGGGACGCACCAAGGCGCAGCTCATGAACGAGGCGCGGCAGCGGGGCGTGAAGGGGCGGTCGAAGATGAATAAGGCCCAGCTCCAGCGGGCGGTGGACGCAAAGAAGCGGTAGCTCCGGCTACGGCCGGCAGGTTGGTACCGTGCGGCGGTGGCTCGAGCACCCGATCTCGCCGTCCGCCTGCGCGGCGTTGTGAAGCGGTTCGGCGAAATCACGGCCGTTGGCGGGATGGACCTCGAGGTTCCCGCCGGCACCTGCGTCGGGCTCCTGGGGCCGAACGGCGCCGGCAAGTCCACCACGATGAAGATGTTGACGGCGCAGGTGATCGCCGACGCGGGCGAGCTCGAGGTACTCGGCTACCGGCTGCCGCGCGAGTCGAAGCAGGCACGCGCCGACTGCGGCGTCGTGCCCCAGCTCGACAACCTCGACACGACGCTCACGGTCGAGCAGAACCTGCGCGTCT
The DNA here is from genome assembly GCA_035639615.1 of Gaiellales bacterium. GTDB lineage: Bacteria > Actinomycetota > Thermoleophilia > Gaiellales > JAICJC01 > JAICJC01. Next base: position 7,651 of record DASQXS010000266.1, read on the forward strand.
TCGCCTGGCTCTACCGGCTCGGCCGCCGCGAGCGGGGCCCGGCGGTCGAGCGGGCGCTCCAGATCGCAAACCTGACCGCCCGCCGGAGCACCCGGGTGGACAAGCTCTCGGGCGGCATGCGCCGGCGGCTCCTAATCGCCCGAGCGCTCGTCCACCGGCCGCGGCTCCTGCTCCTGGACGAGCCGACAGTCGGGCTTGATCCGCAGGTGCGCCAGGAGCTCTGGGCGCTGATCGACGGGCTCCGCGCCGAGGGCGTGTCGATCCTCATGTCCACGCACTACATCGAGGAGGCGGAGCGGCTCGCCGACACGGTGACGATCATGGCCGAGGGGAAGGCGGTGGCGAGGGGCCGGCCGCAGGATCTCGTCGCCGAGCACGCCGGCCGAGACGTCGTCGAGGTGTACGGACCACCCGACCGCCTGAGCGACGTCGAACGGTCCGCCACCGCCGAGGGCCTGCGCACGCGCCGGACCGGGACCGCCGTCGCGGTCGTCGGCGTCGAGTCGGCCGACGGGTTCGTGCGCGACGGCGCCCGCCGGCCGGCGAACCTCGAGGACGTCTTCGTCCTCCTCACGGGCGAGGAGGTGGAATGACCCTCTCCGAGACGGCCCTCCGCCGCCGGCTGCACCGGCTGGAGCGGCCCGCCCTCGCCGGCGTCCTCTACCGCGAGATGGTGAACTACTCGTCGTACTGGCGCTCGGCGACCTTCTCGTCCACCGTCGAGCCCACGATCTACCTGCTCGCCTTCGGGTTCGGATTCGGCTCGCTCGTCTCCAAGGTCGGTGGGTACGACTACGTCCAGTTCGTCGGCACCGGCACCGTCGCCACCGCCGTCCTCTTCTCGAGCGTCTTCCCCGGCATGTTCTCGACGTTCGTCAAGTACCAGTTCCAGCGCACGTACGACGCCATCCTCGCCGCGCCGGTCGACACCGAGGAGCTGGTCACGGCCGAGGCGCTCTGGATCGGCATCCGGGCCGGGACGTACGGATGCGCGCCGCTCGTCGTCTCGATCGCCTTCGGGCTCGATCCTCGGCCGGGGATGGTCGCCGTGCCCGCGATCGGCTTCATCGCCGGATTCGGCTGGGCGTGCTTCGGAATCATGGTCGCAGCCGTCATGAAGTCGATCGACAACTTCAGCTATGTGATCAGCGCCGTGGTGACACCGCTCTTCCTGGTCGCGGGCACCTTCTTCCCCCTCTCCCGCCTCCCCGCATGGGCCCAGGACCTGGCCCAGCTGAACCCCCTCTACCACTGCGTCCAGCTCGTGCGCCACGCCGCCTTCGGGTGGCAGGTAGGCGCGGACGTGGGACACGCCGTCGCGCTCGTCGCCTTCGGGCTCCTGGCCTGGCGGGTCGCGATCTGGCGGATGTCCATCCGCCTCGTCTCTTGATCGTGGAGCAACCCATGGGTTCCCCCACGAGCGGTTTTGCCGCTCCCACGGCCGGGTACCCCGCGGGCAACGAGAAAGGAGGGTCGATCATGGCGACGCAGAGACAGACCGCAGCCGCCCGCCGGAACGTCACCAGGGCGCAGTCCGCGGCGCGGCGCAAGCGCACGATCGCCCACCTCCCCGCGTCGACCAGGAGCGAGATGGGGAAGCAGGCCTCCGCGGCGCGCCGCCGCGGCGGCCAGGCCGGACACTCCTACGAGGATCGCACCCGGCAGCAGCTCTACCAGGTCGCGCAGGCGCGGGACATCCCCGGCCGGTCGAAGATGGGGAAGTGGGAGCTGATCCGTGCCCTTCGCGCATCCGACTGACGGCTCGGCCCCGCGCGGGCTCGTCGCAGTCGTCGGCACCGGGACGATCGGCGCCGCGATGTGCCGCAACCTGGCCGCGGCGGGGCTGGCCGTCCGGGCGTGGAACCGGACCACCTCGCGGGCGCAGGAGCTCGAGGCCGCCGGCGTGACGGCGTGCCCGACGCCGTCGGCCGCGGTCGAGGGCGCCCGGTGGGTGATCACGGCGCTCACCGACGGCGAGGTGGTCGAGGAGGCGATGGCTTCCACGCTCTCCGCCATGCGCACCGACGCGACCTGGATCCAGGCGAGCACGGTGGGCATCGCCGCGACGGCCGACCTCCACGCCCTGGCCCGGCGGCACCGGATCGCGTTCGTGGACGCGCCGGTGCTCGGGACGAAGGAGCCCGCCGAGCGGGGCGAGTTGGTAGTGCTTGCGGCCGGCGAGGAGCGGCTGGAGCCGGAGTGCCGGCCCGTGCTCGCCCCGATCGCGGCCTCGGTCCGGTGGATCTCCTCCGAGCCGGGGGCGGCGACCCGCCTGAAGCTCGTCGTGAACTCGTGGGTGCTCGCGCTCACCGAGGCGGCGGCCGAGGCGGTGGCGTTCGCCGAGGCGCTCGGGCTCGACCCACGGCTCTTCCTCGACACAGTCGCGGGCAGCCCCACTGACGCGCCCTACCTCCAGCTCAAGGGCGCCGCCATCCTGAACCGGCAGCTCGAGCCCAGCTTTCGACTCGACCTGGCGCGGAAGGACATCGCGCTTGTCATGGATGCGGCCGCCGAGGCCGGGGTCGAGCTCGGCCTGCCGGCGGCGATCCGGAACCGCTTCGACCGGGCCGTCGAACTCGGCCACGGCGACGACGACATGGCGGCCGCGTACTTCGCCGCCGGCGCCGTGCGGGCGGGATGACGCGCCTGCGGCCGGCGGCATGATCCGCATCGGCTGCAGCGGCTGGAACTACGCGGACTGGCGCGAGCCCGTGTATCACGGCCGCCCCGCCCGCGAGTGGCTCGCGCTCTACGCCGAGTCGTTCTCGACCGTCGAGGTGAACTCGAGCTTCTACCGGCTGCCGCGGCGCACGGCGGTCGCCGGTTGGGCCGACGCCACCCCGCCGGGCTTCGTGTTCGCGGTCAAGGTGAGCCGGTACCTGACGCACATCCGCCGGCTCGCCGATGCCGCGGACGGATACCGCCGGCTCTTCGAGCGCATCGAGCCGCTGGCCGAGACGGACAAGCTGGGCCCGCTCCTGTGGCAGCTTCCGGAGAACTTCCGCCGCGACGACGACCGCCTGGCCCGGGCGCTGGCGGAGCTCCCGGCCGGCCGGCACTGTTTCGAGTTCCGGCACCCGTCGTGGTTCTGCAGGCCGGTCT
>DASQXS010000267.1:0-6006 GCA_035639615.1 Gaiellales bacterium
ACGCCGCCGCACTCGATCGGGACGCCGACTGCGTCGACGTCGATCCGGCCGAGCGAGTCGTGGGCGTTGATTCCGGCGACGAACGTCGGGAAGCGCATCTCGATCAGCTGGAGCGTGTCGCGGGTGTAGCCGTCGACCACGATGCCACGGGCGCCGCGATAGCGGGACGCCGTCGCGAGGAGCTCGCCCCAGTACGAGCCGCGCACGGTGGACACAATCATGACGTCGCCCGGGCGAAGCGCATCCACCGCCTGCAGCTCGCCCTTGTAGTAGTCGTCCCGGTTCGCCGGAGGTGCGGTCACCTCCACGGCGTGCACCGTCGAGGCGAACCCGGTCATGCGCGCCCCCGAGTAGAGCGGCCGGATGCGCGGGTCCATCACGTTCGTGCGCACGCCGACCTTGTCGAGGCAGTCCGCGACGACGGCGGGATAGAGGCGGTCGAGCCGCTCGAGCAGGGCTTCGCGGGTAGGTTGATCGTTCAAGGCCCAGGCGAGTCTACCGAGCGACCCCGGCGTCGGTCAACCGCCGCGCCGGCCGCTTGACAGGTCCAGCCGGACGCGGCAGACTAGCGCCGCTTGAACGATCAACACGGGAGGGATCGGTGATGGCGTATGGCGAGTGAGCAGACGGCGGTCACGCAGACGCACTTCGCCCGGCGCGCGACAGGGTTCGTGCGCGACGTGAGGGTGCGGGATGCCGTCATCTTCAATGTCCTTCCGGCGTGTCCCGGCCTCGTCATGGCCGTGTCGGTCTTCTGGGTGCTCTCCTCGTTCTCCCAGGTGAACGTGTACGTGGCGATCCTCATCACGGCGCTGTGCTCGTTCCTCATCTCCGGTGCGTTCGGCCTGCTCTCCCAGATCATGCCCCGGTCCGGGGCCGACTACATCCTGATCTCACGCTCGCTGCATCCGGCCCTTGCGGTCGGCTCGAGCATCCTCATCGGCACCTCGTCGATGATCGCCATGGGGTACTGGGGCGTCTTCACGGCCAAGATCTGCATCGGCCCGATGCTGACGATGGTGGGCGTCGCCGCCGACTCGTCCACCCTGCAGGACTGGGGAACGACCGCCAGCTCGAACGGGTGGAGCATGGCGATCGGCCTGATCGAGATCGCGCTCCTGGCGCTCGTGATGGCGTACGGCATGCGGCTCATGATGCGCGTGCAGCTGTGGCTCTTCGTGCTCGGCAGCCTCGGTTTCCTGGCGGCCGCGATCACGCTGCTCACGACGTCGCGGTCGAGCTTCATCAGCTCGTACAACACCTACGCGCAGCCGTTCACCCACAAGTCCGACACCTATCACTTCTTCATCCAGAAGGCGCAGGCGGCGGGCATCAACCTGTCGGGCGGCACCGACTGGCACAACACGATCGTCGCCTCCGGCGCGTTCATCGCGTTTGGCGTCTGGGTGTGGTTCTCGACCAACCTGGCCGGCGAGATCCGTCAGGCCGGTACTCGCAAGAACTGGTACTCGATGCTCGGCGGCCTCGGCGCGACGTTCCTGCCGATCCTGATCATGGTCGCGCTGCTCTACCACACGGTCGGCCAGACATTTCTGACCGCCGTGAACGGTGTTTCGGGCGACCCGGCCGTCTACACGCTGCCGAACTCGCCGTGGTGGATCACGCTCGTCGCGGCGATCCACACGAACACGATCTTCGTCCTGTTCCTGGGTATCACGTTCGTGGCCTGGGCGCCGCTGATCGTCTACATCCAGATCGTCCAGCCCGTGCGGGCGCTCTTCGCGTGGTCGTTCGACCAGGTCATCCCCCAGCGGATCGCGTCGATCAACGAGCGGACGCACACCCCGGTGTTCACGCTTGCGCTGATCACGGCGTGCTCGATCCCGTTCCTCTACATGGCCGCCTACTCGGCCAACTTCCTCAAGGTCGTCGCGCTCTCGACCATCGTTGGCTTCCCGACCTTCGTGTTGGTGGGGATCTCGGCGATCGTGTTCCCGTACCGGCGCCGCGCGGCCTACGAGGCGTCGGTGTCCAACATCTCGCTGTTCGGGCTGCCGCTGCTCGTCTACTTCGGCGTCGGGTCGATCATCGCCGGCCTGTTCGGCGGCTGGTTGTGGTTCGCGTACCCCACCCTTGGGCTGCCGCGCGCCGGGGAGAGCCTCGCCGCGCAGCTGCTCACGAGCCCGTTCCGCGGCGGCCTGGCGCTCGTGGCGGCCGCCCTGATCGTTGGGGCGATCATCTACTACGCCGGCAAGGCATGGCGGGCCTCGCAGGGCATCGACCTGTCGCTGAACTACCTCGAGATCCCGCCGGAATAGGCCGGTGGCATTTCTGCGGCGCAAGCGGGCGGAGGGCGGCGATGCCGCCCTCCGCATCTACTACGCCTCCGACATCCACGGCACGGAGGTGCTGTGGAAGAAGTTCCTGAACGCGCCCAAGTACTACAAGGCTCGGGTGCTCGTCATGGGGGGCGACATCACCGGGAAGATGGTGATCCCGATCGTGCAGGACCGCGACGGCTGGTCTGCCCAGCTCTTCGGCCGCCACCAGCGGGCGACGACCGATGCGGAGCTCGCAGCGCTCGAGCGCCGCATCCGTGGAAACGGCATGTACCCGTACCGCACGACGACAGAGGAGGTCGCCCGCATCGCGGGCATGCCGGAGCGCGAGCGCGAGGAGTGGTTCGAGTCGGTGATGGTGCACACCTTCGACGAGTGGATCGCGCTGGCCGATCAGCGACTCGAGGGGACGGGCATCCGCTGCTTCGTCATGCCGGGCAACGACGACCCGCCCCGGATCGAGGAGTCGATCCGGAAGGGGCGTAACGTCGAGAGCTGCGACGAGGCCGTGGTCGATCTCGACGGCTACTCCATGCTCTCGCTCGGGTACTCGAACCGCACCCCGTGGGACTCACCCCGCGAGCTCGACGAGGACGACCTCTACGCGCGGATCGCCGATCTGGCCGCGAAGGTGCCCGACATGAGCCGCTGCGTCTTCAACCTGCACGTGCCTCCGTACGACTCGCGGCTCGACACGGCCGCGGAGCTCGACGACGACTTCAACATGGTGCTGATCGGCAAGGAGCCGCACATGATCCCGGTCGGCTCGACCGGTGTCCGCCGCGCGATCGAGGAGTTCCAGCCGATTGCCGCCCTGCACGGCCACGTCCACGAGTCGGCCGGGATGAACCGGATCGGCCGAACGCTGTGCGTGAATCCGGGCAGCGACTACCACACCGGCCGCATCTCCGGCTGTCTGGTGACGCTGCGCGGCGACCACGCCCAGCACCAGTTCGTGACGGGCTAAAACCGGGGACAGACCCTGCCTCAACGATGTTGCGGAAGCTTCACGCGTTCCGTTCGGGGTCAGATCCCGGCTTGAGTGGCTACCAGTCGGCCACGGCGCCGTCGGCGTGGAAGTAGCGCATCAGCGGCTCCTGCTGGAAAGGGTGCTTGGCCGCCTCGTGCTCGTCCACCTCGACGCCAAGTCCGGGCTCGGTCGGAAGCTCCGCCGTCCCGCCCTCGAAGGGCAGCGTCTTCGAAAGCACCTCGAACCGCCACGGCACGTCGGCGCGCCACGTCTCCTGGATGATGAAGTTCGGCGTGGCGAAGGCGATGTGCATCGACGCCGCGTGCCCGATCGGCCCCGTCGAGGAGTGCGGCGCGAGCGCCGCGTGGTAGGCCTCGCCGATGGCCGCGATCCGGCGCAGCTCAGAGATGCCGCCGCAGTGCACCGCGTCCGGCTGCAGCACCGAGCATGCGCCGATCTCGAGCAGATGCGCGAACGGGTGGCGGGTGCAGAGCCGCTCACCCGTCGCGATCGGCACGGTCGTACGCCGAGCCAGCTCCGCCATCGCCCGCGGATGCTCTGGCGGGCACGGCTCCTCGAAGAACCACGGCCGGTACGGCTCGAGCACTGTGAAGTATTGCGCCGCCATCATCGGCGAGCAGCGGCCGTGCATGTCCACCATGAGCTCGACCTCGGCGCCCACCTCGTCGCGAACCGCCGCCATCACCGCGTCCGCGTGCTGGAGCGCCGCCGTCCCGTCGAGCCGACCCGTGCGGGGGATGACGACCTCGAGCTTGATCGCGTCGAACCCGAGCTCGATCGACTCGCGCGCCTGCTCCCGTGCTTGCGCGGGCGTGAGCGCGTGGTAGACCGAGTGCATCTCGCCGCCGCCGAGGTGGTCGTAGAGCCGCACCGTGTCGCGGACGGCGCCGCCGAGCAGCTGGTAGACCGGCACGCCGAGCGCCTTGCCGGTGATGTCCCAGCAGGCGTGCTCGATCCCGCTCATCGCCGAGCACTCGACCATCCCCGGCCGGAAGAAGTGCTGCCGGTACATCATCTGCCAGACGTGCTCGATCCGGCGCGGGTCCTCGCCGACGAGCAGCGTGCGGTAGTCCTCGATGCAGCCGACCACCCCGCGGGTCTTCCACTCGACCGTCGCCTCGCCCCAGCCGACGATCCCCTCGTCGGTCGAGACCTTGACGAATACCCAGTTGCGCATCTCGGCGTTCACGACCACGGTGTCGAGGGCCGTGATCTTCATGGCAGGCGGTATCGCGGCGGCCGCTCGCCGACGGCCACGATCTCGGCCTTCCCGGCGCGCAGCATGCGGCGGACGTGGCCGTGGACGGCGAACATGAGGTTGAGGGGATCGCAGCCGAACGGGCCCAGCCGCTCGTCGGCGTGCTCGCACAGCTCGGCGAGCGTGGCCGGCCGCTCCAGCCGCTCGCCCAGAGCGCCGTCCATACGCTCGACGAACGCCCGGCTGTCGGCCATGAAGTCGGCGATCTCGGCGCCGGTGCGGGTGGGCCAGTGCCCCGAGTGCAGCTCGGTCGCCCCGAGCGACTCGAGCATGTCGATGGTCTCGAGGTAGTCGTCGACCTCCTCGTAGGTCGGCGCCAGCGCGGGCGAGCCGTCGGCAGCCGGGCACATGCGCCAGTGGACGGCATCCGAGCTGAACAGCATCCCGGTCGCCTCCTCGTATAGCACCAGGTGCCCTGCCGAGTGCCCGGGCGCGTGCAGCGCCGTCAGGCGGCGGTCGCCGACCGCGATGGTCTCGCCGCCCCCGAGGCCCACCTCGACGACGGCGGGGGCGCCGTAGTTCGCGCGCATCCACGCCTTGTCCGCGTCGGGGTAGCCCACGTCGTGCTCGACCTCGAATGCCCCGTAGCGGTCGGTGAGCAGCCGCTCGGGCTCGGCCACCATCATCCGGTCGGCGAACCCGCTCGCGGCGACGGCGTTCGGGAGCACCTCGCGCAAGCCGGCGAGGCCTCCCTGGTGGTCGAGGTCGGGATGGGTGACAACGACCATCGTCACGTCGCCCGGGTCGATCCCCACCGCGTGCATGCCGGGCAAGATCACGTCGCGGGGCGTGGCGGCAATTCCCGTGTCCACGATGACCGCTTCGCCCCCGTCGCTGATCAGGTACTGGAACATGTTACGCGGGCCAACGAGCGACTCGAAGCGCCAGGTTCCGGCGGCGATCTCACGGTGCATTGAACGATCAAGTAAACCACACTAGACTGGCCCGATGCCAAGCCCGACAGACGCCGCAGACGGCGCCCGTGGGCGTCACGCGAGGATGCTCGCGGCGGTAGGGCTCGAGCCCGCGGCGCGGCCGTGGCCGGAGTCCGGCGGGCGCTTCGACGACGGCCGCCGCTACCACTTCGAGATCGCAAGCGTGGAGGGCCCTGTCGTGCTGCGCGGGGTCCTTGCCGAGGCCGACGCGCAGGGGCTACGCGTCCACCGCGTCTCCCAGGGCTCGGGCGTGATGATGCTCTCCGACGCCGAGCTCGACGAGATGGCGGCGATCGGGCGTGAGCGCGACGTCGAGGTGTGCCTGTTCCTCGGCCCGCGCGGCGGCTGGGACCCGGGCGGCCAGGCGCTCGTGAACGACGCCGCCGCCGGCGTCGCCCGCGGGCCGGAGGCGGTCGAGGCGTGCGTCGCCGAGGCCGACCGCGCGTGCGCCCACGGCATCCGCAGCCTGCTCGTCGGCGACATCGGCGTGCTCGACGTGCTCGGACGGCTGCGAGCGGCGGG
>DASQXS010000268.1:0-5820 GCA_035639615.1 Gaiellales bacterium
TCCGACAGCGAGAGCGGCGTCTCCTTCCTCTGCCAGCTCGACGGTGGCGGCTTTGCCGCCTGCACCAGCCCGAAGAGCTACAGCGGCCTCGCCCAGGGGAGCCACACCTTCCAGGTGAAGGCGCGTGACGCGGCCGGCAACGACAGCGCCCTCGCCTCCCGCACCTGGACAGTCGACACGACCTCGCCGGTGGTCACGCTGACGTCTCCGGCCAACGGCTCCTCCACCTCGAACACGACGCCGACCTTCAGCGGCACCGGCGGCACCGTGGCCGGCGACTCCGCCACCGTCACCGTCCGCGTCTACAGCGGCAGCTCTGCCACCGGGACGCCTGTCGAGACGCTCGCGGCGACGGTGCAGGCCGGCGGCTCCTACGCGGTCAATGCCTCTCCGGGGCTCGCCGGCGGAACGTACACCGCGCAGGCCGAACAGACGGACGCCGCCGGCAACGTCGGCCGGAGCGCCGCGAACACCTTCACGATCACGCAAGCGGTCACGGATCCGTCGATCGTCGCCGCCGGCGACATCGCGTGCGACCCGGCCTCCGGCCTCTTCAACAACGGCCTCGGCACGACGACGGCCTGCCGCCAGAAGTACACCTCCGACCTCTTCGCCAACTCGAACGTCGCGGGCGTCCTTCCCGTCGGCGACCTTCAGTACGAGTGCGGCGGCTACAGCGCCTTCCTGGGCTCGTACGACCCGACCTGGGGGCGGGCGAAGTCGATCACCCACCCCGTGCCCGGCAACCGCGAGTACAAGCCGACGTACGCCGGCGGCACGGACTGTGACGGCGTCGGGCAGGCGACCGGCTACTTCCAGTACTTCGGCGCCGCCGCGGGACAGGCGGGCAAGGGCTACTACTCCTACGACATCGGGACGTGGCACCTGATCGCGCTGAACTCGAACTGCGCGAGCGTCGGCGGGTGCGGCGTCGGCTCGGCGCAGGAGACATGGCTCAAGAACGATCTCGCCGCGCACACCAATCGCTGCACGCTCGCGTACTGGCACCACCCGCGCTTCAGCTCGGGAGGCAACGGCAACGACTCCACCTACCAGCAGTTCTGGCAGGACCTCTACGACGCGAACGCGGACGTCGTCCTGGCCGGGCACGACCACGACTACGAGCGCTTCGCGCCGCAAACGCCGACGGGGACGGCGGATCCGGCGCGGGGTCTTCGCGAGTTCGTGGTCGGGATGGGCGGCGAGGACTTCTCGGGCTTCTTCACCATTCGCGCGAACAGCGAGGTCCGGCAGAACACGATCTTCGGCGTCCTGAAGCTGACGCTGCACTCAACGAGCTACGACTGGCAGTTCCTGCCCGAAGCCGGAAAGACCTTCAACGACTCCGGCTCGACCGCCTGCCACTGACGCGCCCAGATCGCGCCGACCGGCGGCGGTAGACTGACGCGACCCCAGACCTAGCTCGGCCGCTCCGGGGGCCAGCCGCCTGCCGGAGGGAGACCGTCGCCTCCACCTGCAACGCTTGGAGGTACCTGTGGAGCCGCTCAGCCCCGAACTCGTTCTCGTCGATCCCGATCTCGCGGAGCACGCGCGGGCGAGGCTCGAGGACCCCGCTGAGAAGGCGCGTCAGCTCGTCGGCGCACGAGCTGTCCCGGCGCCGGTGGGCGCCCGTATCGAGGGGCCGGTCGAGCCACCGCTCCCGGTGGGCCTCGCGCCCAGGCGCCGCAGGTACCGCGGTGCGCTGATGCTCGCCGCTGCGGTGGTCGCGGTCGTGCTCGGACTCGACCTGCGCGGGCAGGACGACACCGGTTCGCGCGCGAGCACCCCGGGCGCCGAAGCCAGCCATCCGCAGCCGCCGGCGCCGGCGGAGTCGCCGAAGACCGACGTCGAGAGATCGCACAAACCCGCGGCGGTGAGGGCCGCGAAGCGTGAGCCGGCGCGGTCCCGCCCCGCGAAGTCCGTCGCCGCTTCGGCTCACCACCGCGCGCTCCCGGTCCCGGTGAAGGCGCCCGTCCTCAGCTGGCCCCGTGTCAAGCACGCACGGTTCTACTGGGTCCAGCTCTACCGCCTCCACTTGCCGGCCGCGGCCAAGATTCTCGATGCGTGGCCGCACCATCCGCGCCTCGCCCTGCCCTCTTCATGGGTCAACGCGGGCCGGCGCTACCGGCTCGTGCCGGGCCGGTACAGGTGGGAGGTCCGGCCGCAGTTCGGCACCCGGGCCCACGCCGGCTACACGCGCTTGCTCGCCTCGGGCACGTTCGTCGTTCCTCCGCGCTAGAGCCGCCGGAGGCGCGGCGGGAGCGGCCGGCGTCTAGCGTCAAGCTGCTCGTTCGTGAGCAGCCCGTTGCGCGGGAGGAGCTCGCCGCCTGCGAGCGGGGCGGGTTCTCAAAGAAGCTGTGGTCGAGGGTGCAGGCCGCATCGCCCCGATTACGAGCGGTTTCGCCTGCGGCTTCAGACAGCAGCGGAATCCGTTCTGTCTACGCCGCCACCGCTCGTCGCGACAGGACGAGCTCGGCGATCTGGATGCCGTTCAACGCGGCGCCCTTGCGCAGATTGTCGCAGGCGAGGAAGAGCGAGAGGCCATGCTCCGCGGCGGGGTCGCGGCGGATCCGGCCGACCAGCACCTCGTCGCCGCCGGCGGCCTTCCCCGCGGTCGGAAACTCCTCCAGGCGCACCGACGGCATCGCCGCCAGCAGCTCGCGGGCGCGCTCGGGTGCGAGCGGGTCCTCAGTCTCGATCCAGACCGACTCCGCGTGCCCGACGGGCACCGGCACCCGCACGCACGTCGGGCTCAACGGCAGCTCCGGCAGCTCCAGGATCTTGCGCGTCTCCTCGCGCAGCTTCGACTCGTCCTCGAACTCCTCGCCGTCGTAGCTCCAGTCCATCGCCAGGTCGTGCTCCGCCGGCGACTCGTCCAGCAGCCTCCGCAGCCGCTGAGCCCCCGCGCCCGAGGCCGACTGGTACGTGGCGACACGTACGGCGCGCAGGCCGGCCTCCTCGTGGAGCGGCTTGAGCACCAGCGTGAGCGGGATCGTGCTGCAATTCGGATTGGCCAAGATCCCTTCGTGCTCCAGTGCACGATCGCCGTTCACCTCGGGCACCACGAGCGGAATCCCCTCCGTCAGGCGAAAGGCCGCCGACTTGTCGACGCAGATCGCACCGCCGCGGGCGGCGTGGGGGACGAGCTCGGCGCTCGCTCTCGTCCCGACCGAGAACAGGCACAGGTCGAGGTCCCCCGCGGATAGCGCCTCCGGCGTCGCCTCCTCGACGACGCGGCTGTCGGAAAGCGTCTGCCCGGCCGACCGGGCGGACGCGAAGGCGCGCACCTGCCGGTAGCCGCGCTCCGCGAGCAGCTCGAGGACGACCGTCCCGACCGCGCCGGTGGCGCCGACGACGCCGATGCGAGGCTCAGGCATGGCGGCGCTCCGCCTCCGGCGCGTCGAGCTCGAACGCGTGGTGCAGCTCCGTCACGGCGCGCTCGACCTCGTCGCCGCGCACGTGGCACGAGATCTTGATCGGCGAGGTCGTCACCAGCTCGGGCTCGATCCCCGCCGTGGCAAGCGCCTCGAACGCCTTCGCGGCGACACCGGGATGGCTCTTCATCCCGGCGCCGATCACGCTGACGGTGCCGAGGTCGTCACGGGCGCTCCACTCCACGGCGAGCGCGGCCAGCGCATCCCCCGCGGCGTCACGGTCCTCCGCCGGCGCCGAGAAGAGGATCTCCGACTCCGTGCGCACGATCGTGTCCACGTTCACCCCCGCGCTCGCGAGCGCCGCGAACAGGCGCGCCGGAGTGGTGCCCTCGACCCGGTAGAGCATCTCTTCCCGCGTGTGCGTCACTCCGGAGATGAGCGCCTTCTCGAGCATCCGTGCGTCCTCCTCGCGAATCCACGTGCCGTCCGCGGCCGAGAACGACGAGCGAACGTGCAGCTTCACCCGGTGGTTGCGCGCCACCTCGACCGAGCGTACCTGGAGCACCTTCGCGCCGGACGACGCGAGCTCCAGCATCTCCTCGTAGCTGACGGCATGCAGCTTGCGCGCCTCCGGCACGAGCCGCGGGTCGGCGGTGTAGACGCCGTCCACGTCGGTGTAGATCTCGCACACCTCGGCGCCGAGGGCGGCGGCGAGCGCGACGGCCGTCGTGTCGGAGCCGCCGCGGCCGAGGGTGGTGATGTCGTACTCGGTCGAGACGCCCTGGAAGCCGGCCACGAGCACGATCTTGTCCTGGTCGAGCGCCTCATGGATCCGGCGGGCGCGGACGTCGACGATCTTGGCGCGTCCGTGGACGGTGTCGGTCACGATGCCGGCCTGCGAGCCGGTGAGCGAGATCGCCTCGGCGCCGAGGTCGTGGATCGCCATCGCGGCAAGGGCGCACGAGATCCGCTCGCCCACCGAGATCAGCATGTCGAGCTCGCGCGGCTTCGGGCGGGGCGAGACCTCGTGGGCGAGCCGGACGAGCTCGTCCGTCGAGTCGCCCATCGCCGACAGCACGGCAACGACCCGGTTTCCCTCGGCGCGGGCGCCCACGATCCGGCCCGCGACCTCCGTGATCTTCACGGGGTCGGCGACGGATGTGCCGCCGAACTTCATCACGAGCGTCCCGAGCCGGGGCTCGGCGCCTTCGACCGCCGGCAGGGCCTCGAATTCGGTCGCCGCCACGGCCGACAGTGTACGGGGGTCGTTCGCTGGCAAGATCCGGACGGGCCGAATGACGGGAGGTGAGGTAGTTGCGGCACGTGATCGTCTCCGGCGGGGGGACCGGCATCGGGAAGTCGACCGCGGCGGCGTTCGCCGGGCAGGGGGACGCCGTGCTGATCCTCGGCCGGCGTGAGCGGGTGCTCGCGGCCGCAGCCGCCGAGATCGACGCCGCCCACGGCGGCGAGCGCGTCTCGTGGCAGGCGGTCGATCTCACCGACCCCGCGGCCGTCCAGCGGCTCACGCTGCCGGAGACGGTTGACGTGCTGGTGAACAACGCCGGCGGCGTCAGTCGCGGCTACGAGGAAAGCCTCGACGGCATTGCCGCCGCGCTGCACGCCGACGTCGACAAGAACGTGCTCACCGCCCAGCTCCTCACGGCGGTCGTCGCGCCCCGGCTGCGCCGGCCCGGCGGGCGCGTCGTGAACATGTCCTCGATCGCCGCCCTGCGCGGCGGCGGCGACTCGTACAGCGCCGCGAAGGCCGCGATCATCGGCTGGGGGCACACGCTCGCCGCCGACCTCGGCCCTGACGGGATCACCGTCAACACCGTCGCACCCGGCTTCGTCGTCGACACGGAGTTCTTCGCCGACACCATGACGGACGAGCGCCGACGTGGGCTGATCGAGGCAACGCTCGTCGGCCGCGCCGGCGCTCCCGCAGACGTCGCCGCCGCGATCCTGTACCTCGCCTCGCCGGAGGCCGGCTACGTGACCGGGCAGGTGCTGCAGGTGAACGGCGGCGCCCTCCTCGGGCGCGGCTGAGCCTCGATCACATCTCGCGCCGGCCGGAGAGGGCGCGGCCGAGGGTGACCTCGTCGGCGTACTCGAGGTCGGCGCCGACCGGGAGGCCGCTCGCGAGGCGGGTGACCCTCACGCGGCCGCGCAGGCGGTCGGCCAGGTAGGCGGCGGTCGCCTCGCCGGTCATGTTCGGGTTCGTCGCGAGCACGACCTCCTCGACGCCGTTCCGCTCGACCCGGCCGAGCAGCTCGTCGATCCGCAGGTGCTCGGGCTCAACGCCATCGATCGGCGAGAGCGCGCCGCCGAGGACGTGGTAGAGGCCGCGGTACTCGTGCGTTCGCTCGACCGAGATCAGGTCGGCCGGCTGCTCGACGACGCAGACGAGGGCGTGGTCGCGCCGCGCGTCGCGGCAGATCTCGCAGGT
>DASQXS010000269.1:0-13900 GCA_035639615.1 Gaiellales bacterium
CGCCGGCGGCGACCCGTAGCCGCAGATGCGGTTCCGCGGCCGCGCGGTTCAGGCGGCGGACGGCGCGCTCGTCGAGCGGGGCGCCGTTGTTGGCGAGGAGCAATGCCCGCAGCCCCTCGCGGACGTCGGCGGCCCGGGCGACATCGCCTGTGCTCGGCCGGGCGCTCGCCGCCGCGAGCCCGTGCGCCACGAGCCACGACCGTAGGCGCTCCGGGGTATCGATCGCATCCGTGCCCTCCTCGATGTCGAGCGTGTTCACGAACTCCTGCACGAGCAGGAGCGAACCTGGGGCAGGGTTCGGATCGGCGTCGGTCATCTTCTCCAGAATGATACCAGCAAAGTCACTTGACAGGTAACGGTTACCGGTATAGAGTCCTTGATGGTAACGACCAGGGAGCGTTGAGGTTGATCGCCAGACTCGACGAGATCGCACCCGCAGCAGCCGCCCGGGACCTCGAGCGCGCCGCCGCCGGCCGCCGCATCGTCGTGCGGCAGATCGCGGGCGTCGCGGCCCTCAGCGCGCTTGCGGCGCTCGCCGGCGCCGCCTGGCTGGCAGTGCCCGCCGCGGCCGCCGGGGCGGTGCTCGCCTCCGCCTGGGCGGTTCTCGGGGTGCGGGTGTCGCGCGATGCCGACGTGATGCTGTACGGCCAGGCGTTCGCTCCCCGGCCGCGCGATCCGGCAGTGGCGGACCTGCTCGCGCGCCGCGCGGCCAAGCTCACGTCGCCCTGCCACCTGCGCGGGCTGGCGTCGGCGGTGCGGGCCGACCTGCGGGCGGGCCAGCGGCCGCGGTGGGCGCCGAAGCCGCCGCCGGCGGCCGACGTCCTCGCCCGCCACCCCGAGGCTGCCGAGCGGATCGCGGCGATCCTCGACCGCTCGCGGGTGGACGTCCGCGCCGTGCTCGAGCTGGAGTGGCTGCTCGCCGACGCGCGCCCCTCGGACGAGCGCCTGGCGCGCGTGGAGCGCCTGCTCGCCGCATAGACCTTAGCCCGGAGGCGGGTCGTGAATAAACGGAGTCAGACTCCTCATGCATGGGCCGCCATGGCGGGCGGGTCGGCGATGCGTGGGCCTTACTCGACTGTGCATGAGAGGAGTCTGACTCCGTTTATGCAACTTCTACGCGTGGGCAGGGGCGGCCTGGGTGACCGCGGCGGCGATCGCGTCCGCCACGGCTGCGATCTCGTCCTCCGAGATGACGTAGGGCGGGGAGATCTGAAGCGCGCGGCCGGCGAGGCCGCGGGTGAGGACGCCGCGCTCGCGGCATCCCGCAACGATCCGCTCGACCAGGCCCGGGTCGGCGGCGCGTGCCTCCGGGTCGATCTCGACGGCCGCGAGCAGGCCCAGCCCGGCTCGCACCTCGCTCACGAGTGGCAGGTCGGCCAGGGGCGCGAGCATCCGCGCCAGCTGCGGCTCCATCTCGGCGACCCGCCCGATCAGACCATCGCGCTCGATGATGTCGAGGTTCGCAAGCCCCGCCGCGCACGCGGCCGGGTGGCCTGAATACGTGAACCCGTGGCGGAAGATCGCCCGGCCCGGCTCGGTCCAGAACGGCTCCTGCACTCGCGCCGAGGCGATCACGGCGCCCAGCGGCAGGTAGCCCGACGTTATCGCCTTTGCACAGGTGATCAGGTCCGGCTCGATGCCGAGCCGCTCGCAACCGAACCAGCGGCCCAGGCGGCCGAAGCCGGTCACGACCTCGTCGGCGATCAGGAGCACGTCGTGCGCCCGGCACAGCTCCTGCACCTCGGCCCAGTAGCCCTCCGGGGGGTGCAGGATCCCGCCCGCGCCGATGACGGGCTCGCCGATGACGGCGGCCACGTCGGCGGCCCGCTCCTCGAGCAGCGACCGCAGCGCCGCCGCGTCGTCGTACGGCACGCTGGCAACGTCGGCGATCAGCGTCCCGAACCCCTCCCGGTTCGCGGCGATGCCGGCGAGGCTCGTGCCGTAGGCGTTCATGCCGTGATAGCTGTGCTGGCGGTGGACGATGATTCGCTTCTCGGGGAGGCCGAGAGCGTGCCAGTACCGGCGGGCCAGCTTCGCGGCGGTATCCACCGCTTCGGACCCGCCGGAGCCGAAGAAGACGGCGGCGCCAGGAATGGGCGCGAGTCCGGACACGCGCTCGGCGAGCTCCAGGGCGGGGCGGTTGGCGAGGCGGTCGAACGTGTCGTAGGCGGCCAGCTCCCGCATCTGGGCTGCGGCGGCGTCGGCGATCTCGTCGCGGCCGTGCCCGACGGCCGCGTACCAGAGCCCGCCTCGGGCATCGACGTACTCGCGGCCCTGCTCGTCCCAGACCCGCGCCCCGCGGCCGCGGACGATGACGACCTCCTCGTCCTTGACCGCCGCCATGTCGGCGAAGGGGTGCCAGAGGCAGGTGGTCATCGCGCCGACGATACCAGCCCCTTGAAGACGGGAGCCCCATGACCGTCGCACTCGGCGTCGGGGTGCCAGAGCACGCCGACGCAGAAGCGCAGGGACGGATCCTCGATCGCCTCGACCAGGCCGTCTGCGGCTCGCGCGGACACGACGAGCCCGTCGCCGACCCGATCGATGCCCTGGTGGTGATGCGAATGGACGCGGGCGCGCTCGCCGATCAGGCCGGCCATGACCGTCCCGGGCATGGTGTGCACCTCGTGCATGCCGAACTCGTCGTCCGACAGCCGGTGCGAGGTCACGTCCATGCTGTCGGCCAGATGCTGGTCGAGGGTTCCGCCGCGGGCGACGTTCAGGACCTGGATGCCGCGGCAGATGCCGAGCAGCGGCACGTCGCGCTCGATGGCCCGGCGGACGACGGCCAGCTCGACCGCGTCACGGCGTTCGCTGATCGTCCCGATCATCGGATGCCGCTCCTGGCCGTAGTGGACAGGATCGATGTCGTTCCCGCCGACGACGAGCAGCCCGTCCACGATGTCGAGCACGTCGTCGGGCTCCTCGACCCACGTCGTGTCGGCCGGGAGGACGACGGGCCGCCCCCCGGCCAGGCGCACGCCCTCCACGTACCCCTGCGCCACGAGCACCGCGTCGCACGCCCAGTGCGACATCGCGGCCCGCGTCCAGTAGCTCGTGATGCCGATCGTCGGGCGGCTCACAGCCGCGCCGCCGCCTCGTGAGCGGCCGCGACCGCGGCGTCGACGTCCTCGTCGGTATGGGCGGTCGAGACGATCAGGTGCAGGAGGAGCGCCGGGCTGGCGTAGACCCCTAGGCCGAACAGCTCGTGCGCGAACCGGCGGAACCGGGCCGGGTCGGAGTGGAGGCAGAAGTCGCGCATGTCGTGGATCGCCGTCACGTCCTCGTGGCCCTCGCGGAGCGGCACCACCTGCAGCATCGGGCCGACGCCCTGGACGACGGCCGCCGCCTCCGCCGCGGCGAACGCGGATCGCAGGCCGGACGCGAGGCGCTCGCCGAGGCGGCGCATATGCACGACCGCCGCCCCGCCGTCCTGGGTCAGGAGGTCGAGGCTTGCCGCGGCGACGGAGAGGGCCAGATTGGGGGCGTTCTGGGTGCCGTAGTGGAGGACGCGGCCGCCGGCGAGCGTGTCCATCACGTCCGCGCGGCCGGTGATCGCCGCCAGCGGCAGGCCGGCGCCGAGCGCCTTCCCGAACGTCGCCAGGTCGCCCGTCACGCCGAGGAGCGCCTGGCAGCCGCCCGGATCGACCCGGAAGCCGGTGACGGTCTCATCGAGGATGAGGAGGGCCCCGTGCTCGTCGCACAGGCGGCGCACGTCGGCGAGGTAGCCGGGGCGGGGAGGGATCACGCCCATGTTCGCCATCACCGGCTCGGTGATCACCGCGGCAACCTCGCCGCGGTGCCGATCGAGGCACGCAGCCAGCAGGTCGGCGTCGTTCCAGGCACAGAGAACGGTGTCCACGACGGCAGCCGGCACGAGCCCGGCCGAGTCGAGCACGCGGGGCGGATCCGTCGGGTCGCCCAGGCCCTCAGGGGCGCGCGGGTGGGAGCTGACCAGGAAGGCGTCGTGCCACCCGTGGTAGTGCCCCTCGAACTTGATCACGATGCGCCGTCCCGTGAACCCGCGCGCGATCCGGATCGCGGCCATCGTCGCCTCGGTGCCGGTGTTGGCGAACCGGACGCGCTCGGCGCCGGGCACGAGTTCGCGGATCAGCTCGGCCACCTCGACCTCGATCTCCGAGGCGGTGGCGAAGAGGGTCCCCTGCTCGAGCGCCCGCCGTCCGGCCGCCACGAGGTGCGGGTGCGCGTGCCCGTGAAGGAGCGCGCCGTACGCCATCATCAGATCGACGTACTCGTTCCCGTCGACATCCGTGATCCGCCCGCCACGGCCGGACGCCATGAAGATGGGCACGTCGTAGTTGACGGCGCCCCGCGACGGCGACGAGACGCCCTCGACCAGCGACTCTCGTGCCCGGTCGAACAGGGCGCGGGAGCGGTCGTACGTGATTGTCACGTCTACGCGCGGGCCGGGTGTGCGGCCGTGGTCAGGACGAATGCGGTAAGGCCGGCGAGGGCGAGCAGGAGGCCCTGAGAGGGCAGGAACCCGACGGCCGCCAGGAAGGCTCCCACCCCGACGGCAAGGCCCCAGCTCTCGGGCTGCCACCCGCCGATCGCTATCGCTGCGGCGACGAGTGCGAGCGGCAGGACGACGAGGACGAGGAGCGGCGGCACGACGAGCACGAGGCCGGCGGCGACCGCGCAGACGCCGCCGACCGCCAGGGCGGCGCGGACGACGGCGCCGGGCGCTCGCGGCCCGACCGGCCAGAGGCCGGCGACCAAGGTGGCCAGTGTGGCGGGGACGAGCGGTGTGAAGTCCTGGAGCTCGATCGCGGCGATCGCGGCGGCGACAGCAACCACGAGCGCGACGGTCGCCGCGACCGGTCGCATGGATCGCGCCGTCAGCGCGCCGACGGCAAACGCCACTATTGGCCACGCCAGCGGCCCCGCAAACGAGATGGTGGCGAAGGCTCCGGCGACCCCCGTCGCTGCCCACAGCCAGAACGCCGTACAGTTGCGCGGCTCGCGGAGAACCTTCATGGAGGCAAGTCTAGTTGCGCCTACACTCGCGCGATGCTTGAGGAAGTGACTGCGCTGCTGGTTGGCCCTGGGAGCCTCGGCGCGATGCTGGCCGAGGCGCTCGCGCTCGAGCCGCGCGTCGGCCGGCTCATCGTGGCCGGCAGGCGGCGTGAGCGGTGCGAGGCGGTCGCCGGCCAGGCCCGGCTGATCGCCGCGGCGCACGGGCGCGCTCCCGAGATCGTCGCCGCAACCGAGTGGAGCGGCGACGGGGTCGACCTCGCGGTGCTGGCGCCGTCGATGCAATCGTTCTGGGTGCGCGAGGGGATGGCCGGCCTCCGCAGCCTCCCGCAAGGCGCCTGGCTGCCGTTCCACCTGGCGCCTCTCATCGAGGTCATGGAACAGCTCGGCCGCGGGCCTTTCACCGTGGTCGTCTCGTACCCCGACGCGACCGGCCCGGTGCTCCGGGCGATGGGGTACGACGTCGGCTGCGGCATCGGCAACGTCGCAGAGATCGCGGCCAAGTTCCGCCGGCCGGTCCGGCTGGCCGCGCACCATGCCCTCGAGCCGTTCGCCTTCGCGACGTACGGCGAGGGCGGGGCGGCCCTGCCGCCCTACCTCGTCGACATCCCGAAGTCCGAGGCCGACGCCGTCATCCGTGAGCCGTGGCGGCTGCTCTCGGGGCAGGAGATGAACCGCGTCACTGCCGCCGCGGGCGCGCGCCTCCTCGCGTCCCTCCTCGGCGACGACCCCGCCCGCGAGCACGTCCCGGCGCCGGCCGGACGTCCCGGCGGCTACCCCGTGCTGGCGGGCGCCCTCCGGGTCGAGCTCGACCTCGCCTGGCCGGAGGAGGAGGCGATCGCGGTGAACGAGGCGGCGGCCCGCTTCGACGGCATCGATCGCATCGATGCGGGCGGCACGGTGACGTTCACCGCCGAGACCGCCGACACGCTCCGGCGCACGCTCGGATACGACATGCCGACGCTGGCCCCGGCCGACGCGGCCGGGGCGGCCGCGGAGCTCAAAGCGTGCTTCGAGCGCTACGCGGCTGCCCCGTAGCCGAGGTCAGTCGCCGGATGCAGGCTCCATGCCGGCTTCCAGCGGCACGTCGACCGCCCGCGCCCTGACGGGCGCCGCGAGGATGTACATGATGACGGCGAATGCGATGATCACGGCCAGCGTGCCGACCGTGAACACCTCGAACCGCAGTCGGCTGACGCCCCAGCTTTCGCTGAAGTTGTAATCAGCTCCGAACAGGTACTCGACAGTGTCGGGAAAGACCGCAACCCACGACGCGAGCGCCACGAAGAACGTGCAGAGCGCTGTCGTGATCCACAAGCCGGCGTTCCCCCAGGGCACCGTGTACGGACGATGCACTCCCGGATGCGACCGACGCAGCTTGATGATCGTCGGGAAGATGAGGATGTAGCTGATCAGGGTCGTCGAGATCGCGATGTCGAGCACGACGATGAACGTCGCATTCGGGTTCGCCCCACCGGCGCCGAATTGCTGCCCGGCGATCATGAAGATCGTCGACGCGATGCCCGACATCACGTTGACGCGCACCGGGGTGCCGAGCTTGGAGTTGAAGACTCCGAACCAGCCGTGGAACGCGCCGTCGTAGGCCGCGACGGCCTGAATCCGGTCCGAACCGATCATCCACACCGCTCCCGAGGTGAGGAGGGCGAAGACGAAGCCGAGTGCCATGACGTCGGCCAGGAAGTCCTGCGCTCCGCCGTACACGCTGAAGGTCGAGTGCACGGCGTCGAGAAAGCCGCTGATGCCGGAGATCTTGCTCGTCGGGATAACGGCCAGGATGCCGAAGATGGGGATCCCGTACGCGAGCACGGCGACGATGCCGCTTCCGGCGACCGTCACGGGCACGTCGCGCTGCGGGTTCAGCATCTCCTCGGCGGCGCCGTTCTGGAGCTCGAACCCGACGTAGTTGAAGATGAGAAGCGGCACCAGTCCGATGAAGATGCCGGCTGTGGGACTGAAGTCGCCGGCGCCGTAGCCGTGGACGCCGTGCTCGATGGCGTAGATCAGGACGGTGATCGAGAAGAAGGCCAGGACGCCGACCCTGACGACGGCGCCGATGTTGGGAATCCACTTGCCCTGGCGAAGCGCGACGATGGCGACCGTGATGCTGAGCCAGATGAAGATGAGCTTGAACGCGTAGTCGCCGACCGACCGCACCCCGATGTGGGAGATGTTGCTGTCCCACGCTTGGGTGGCGATGAAGCACAGCGATCCGCCGACCCACAGCGGGTTCGTCACCCAGTAGAGGACGGCGCCGATGCCGGCCCAAAACCGCCCCCAGCTGAGCTTCATCCATTCGTACGGCCCGCCCTCCATCGTGAAGGTGGTACCAAGCTCAGCCATCAGGAGCGCGTAGGGGAAGAGGAAGAAGACGGCCAGGAAGAGAAGCCACGTGAACGTCTCCGCGCCGTAGCTCGACACCTGACCAAGGGTGTCCAGCCCCACGATGGCGCAGACCAAGAAGAACACGAGGTCGAAGCGCCGCATGCTCTTGATGAGCTTGGCCTTCTCCGCCAGGGCCATCGCGGTGGTGTGCTCCACCTGCGCCGGTTGCGATGAAGACATGGGTCCCTCCCGAATGTGAAGATGGTCCGGGTCTGACGGCCGGACGCCCGTGACCGTTGCGAAGTTTCGCCCATTAGGGGCGCAATTGCCAGGTCTCGGCCCTCAAGTCACGCCTGCCACACCCGAATACGGGGTGCGGAGGTCAAGCTCCCCGAACGCCGCGATGGCCAACTTCCTCATCGTCGACAACGCCCTGCCGGTGCGCCGGCTGCTCGAGCGCCTGCTCCACGAGCAGGGGCACGACTGCGTCCTCGCCGCCACCGGCGCCGAGGCGATGCAGCACCTCGACCGGCGGCAGTTCGACCTCATGCTGTGCGATGTCGAGCTCCCGGCCGAGTCGGGCATCGACCTCGTCTACCACGTCTCGCGCGCGTGCCCCGAGACCGGCGTGATCGTCGTCACTCGAAACGACGACCCAACGGTTGCGAGCACCGCCCTCCAGCTCGGCGTCTACGGCTACGTCATCAAGCCGTTCGGCAACAACGAGATCGTGATCGCAATTGCGAGCGCGCTCCGGCGCAAGGTGCTCGAGGACGAGTACCGGGCCCAACGCCGCTCGCTCGAGCAGACCATCGCCCAGCGCACCGAGAGCCTCCGCCAGACCACCGCCCGCCTCACGGGCTACGAGCATCAGATGCGCGTGACCCGGTCGGAGACGATCCGCCGCATGGCCCGCCTGCTCGAGTACCGCGTCCCGGGGACCGACGGTCGCGGCGAGCGGGTGGGCGCGTACGCCGAGCAGCTGGGCCGCCGGCTCGGCCTCCCGATCGAGCGCTGCTCAGCGATCCGCTCCGCGAGCGCGCTTCATGACATCGGCATGGTCGCCGTCTCGGACTCCACGCTTCACAAACCGGGGAAGCTGAGCCCCGACGAGCGCGCCGAGGTGAACCGGCATCCCGAGATCGGCTACCGCATGCTCGCGGGCACGGAGGACCAGCTTCTGGAGCTCGCGGCGACGGTCGCCAAGTCGCACCACGAGCAGTTCGACGGCTCCGGCTACCCCGAGGGCCTGAAGGGCGACGAGATCCCGCTCGAGGCGAGGATCGTCGCGATCGTCGACACGTTCGAGGCGCTCACCTCGCCGCGCCCCTACCGCGACAGCCACTCGGTGTCGGAGGCGATCGGCCTCATGCGCGAGCGGAGCGGATCGCAGTTCGACCCGGAGATGCTCGAGGTCTTCGTCACCTGGGTGCTCGAGGGCCCGGCACTGCTCCGCGAGCACCTGGCCGCGGCGGGCGCCGAGCCCGTCGCCGAGGCGAGCGTCGCGGACGACGCCGAGGCGAGTGCCCCGCCTGACGTCGACGGCGTCGCCGACGCGGCCTGAGGCTAGGCCGACGTCGGCAGCGTGAGGTCGGCGAGCGTCGCGCCTCCAAGCACGCGGAGCGTCGGGTCCATCGACGCCATCCGCCCGGCGACGGCTTCCTCGAGGCGTTCCTCCGCCGCCGTCGCCAGGCTACGGCCCGCCTCGGTCAGCTCGGTCCGGCCGTAGGCGCCGCGGCGAAGCGCGATCCCGCGGGCGCACAGCCTGAGGGCGAGCTGCTTCGCCTGGCTGGGGCTGGCCGAGAGCTGCTCCGCCAGCCGGGTCGTCTCGATCGGCTCGGCGCCGTGCAGCAGCAGGAGCGCGTAGAGCTCCATCGGCCGCAGGTCGAGCGACCGGGCGACCTCGAGCACAGCCCGGTCCAGCGCCCTGACCATCCGCAGCCCCGCCGGGACGTCATGAGAGGAGAGGGAGGGGGATCTTCCGTTCACGACGGTGAACCGACTGGGGCCGCGGACGTCAGGGGACTGGGTTGCCACCACCGGGATTCTCACGCTTAACACCGGCAGGGTGCCTCCCCGATTTGCGGTATTTGCTACCAGGCGCTAGGCGGCCACATCGCGGCGGATAAAGTGCGCCCAGGCGACCACCAGGGCCGAAATCGCGTAGACGAGGGAGATGTAGGCCGCGTGCACGATGGGCCCCCAGTCGAGCGGTGTTCGAAAGAGCGTCTGCCACGCCCGAAGCTCGTGGGTGAGCATCCACCGCTGGGCGGCGTCGGAGTCGAGGACGGGAATGATCTGGGTCAGCTGCATGAGGAGCGCGGCCATCAGCGTCCCGACCACGGCCCCGGCGCTGTTGCGAGTCACGGTCGAGAGAAGCACGCCGACTGCGGCAAGCGCGAGCGCCGGCATCGCGTAGACGGCGAAGCTGGCGCCGATGAGGACGAGGGCGCGGGACGGCGAGATGACCGTCGAGAACGTCGGCAGCGGGTGGAATCCGCTGACCGCGCCGCCCGCGAGGGTGCTCGTCACGCCCATCGCGACGAGCGCGAAAAGCACGTACGTGAATGCCGCCCCGACCTTCGCGGCGAAGATCGAGGTGCGCCCAGCCGAGCGGGTGAGGATGGTCTTGAGCGTGCGGTTGCCGTCCTCTGCGGCGACGATGTCGCCGGCGACGAGGGCGGCGATCAGCGGGAAGAGCCACACAGAGGCGAAGAGCAGCATCAGGAGGGGCACGGCGAATCCCGAGTCGACGGCGAACCGCAGGAAGAACGGCGCCCCCGAGTCCGTCGGGCGCGGAGGCCGGACCTGAATCGCCGTCACGAGCACGATCGGGGCGGCGATCGCCGCGCCCAGGCCGAGGTACGTGCGTCGCTGGGCGGCCAGCTTGCGCAGCTCCCAGCGGTAGGCGCGGGCGGTCATGCGACGTCCCCTTCCGTGATCTCGAAGAAGACCTCCTCGAGGCTGCGCCCGCCGGGCACGAGCGCGTGGATCCCGACGCCCGCCTTGCCGAGGCGGACCGTCAACGTCGCGGCGGCATCCCGGTCGGCGGCGAACGCGACCGCACCACCCGCCACCGAGACATCGCGGATGCCCGCGACCGACCGGCACACCTCCGCCGCCCTGGCCGGGTCGGTGGCCTCGAGCCGGTAGCGCCCGGCGCTTCGCGCGAGCAGGTCCGCCAGCCCGCCCTCGTACCGGATCCGGCCGAGCTGGATGATCGCGAGCCGGTTGCAGAGCTGCTCGACCTCGCTCATGAGGTGGCTCGAGAGGAGGACCGTGATCCCCTCGCCGGCGAGCCGGCGCACCATCCCGCGCATGTCGCGCATGCCGGCCGGGTCGAGTCCGGTGGTGGGCTCGTCGAGGAGCAGGAGCTGCGGCCGCCGCAGGAGCGCCCCGGCCAGGCCGAGCCGCTGGCGCATCCCGTGCGAGTACGCGCGCACGCGGTCGTCCGCCCGGCCGTCGAGCTCGACCAGCTCGAGCACCTCGCCGATGCGGTCCTCTCCGCCGCCGTCGAGCGCCGCGAGCATCTCCAGGTTGCGGCGGCCGGACAGGTACGGATAGAAGGTCGGCTCCTCGACGAAGCCGGCAACGCCGTCGAGCGCCGTCACCGGGTCGTCGACCGGGTCGCGCCCGAACAGCCGCACCCGGCCTGCGGTGGGCCGGATGAGGCCGAGCATCATCCGCAGCGACGTCGTCTTGCCGGCGCCGTTCGGGCCGAGGTACCCGAACACGTCGCCCCGCTCGACGGTGAGCGTCACGCCGTCGACCGCGACCAGGTCGCCGTACTCCTTGCGCAGCTCGGTCGCCGCGAGGGGAGCGTCCGTCACAGGCCCCTCGCCACCGTCTCGACCACCGGCTTCGGCATGCTCCCCAGCACCGTGTACGTCACGCCGCCGCGGTCGAAGCGGATCACCGTCCCGAGGCCGGTGACGAGCTCGCGCCCGTCGGCCCCCGACACGGAGATGGACGGCAGGAGCCCCCAGAGGCCGCCGCCGGCCTCGCCCCCGCCGGCCTGCTCGAACACGAGCACCGAGCTGAGGCTGCGGCCGTAGACGAGCAGCCGGCCCGGGACGTCCGTCGATCGGGTCGCCTCGCGGCACGTGCGCAGCTCGAGCCCGGCAAGGGTGGGCGGTGCCGAGCAGGCCACGGCGCCGCCGACGGACGGGGGAGGACCGAACCGGATCGGCTGCGGGTGCATCCCGAACGGCAGCCGCAGCCGGAAGACGGACGGGTCGACGTCGCCGTAGGAGACGTCCGAGAGGGCGAACTCGAGCAGCGGCTGCGAGCCTCCGGCGCCGTAGAGGTCAAGCCGGAGCGGGGTGCCCGTCTCGGCGTCCACCGCCAGCGCCGCCGACCGTAAGAGGCCGCCGTCGTGGGTTGGCGCGATGCGGACCGTGTACGCCGGCCGGCCGCCGGCCGTCCCCGGGACCGGGCGCGAGATCGCGGCATTTCCGGCCAGGATCCGCAGGACCGTGTTCGCGCCGGCGAGGCCGGTGCGGGTCGACTGCGGGATCGGGATCGACGGGAGGATCGCGCTGTAGGCGGTGCCGTCGGCGGCGTCGTAGACGACGACACGGTCGCCTTCGAGCAGGAGCTGGGTGTCGCCGGCGTCGGTCTGGAACTCCATGCGCAGCTTCCCCGAGGCGTACCACAGCCGACCGTCGGCTCCCGAGATGAGCGGCAGCGGGCTCCCGGCCGAGGTCGCGTCCGGCACGAGGTTGGTCGTCGGTACGAGCGAGTCGACGTATCGGAAGCGGGCCGTGATGCCCGCCGGGCCGGGAGACGAAAGCTCGCGCAGCGCAAGCTCCTGGAGCGACGTAGGCGGCGGCGGGCGCGGCGGCGAGCGGTCGATGCTCCAGATCCAGTTCGCGGCCACGAAGACGGCCGCGATCGCCACGCCCACTGCGGTCAGCGTCGCGGCGGACGCCCGCCGCACCCAGGTGGTGATCGTGCCCATGCGGTGCTGGGATTCAGGATACCCGCCAACCCTTACCGGATCTTGACGGTTCCGACGGCCGGCTCCTTACAAGAATTGGAGAGACATAGGGCATGCCCCCTCTTCGCGCCGGCCGCTGCGTGGTCGCGGCCCTCGCCGGCTCGCTCGTCGCCGCCCCTCCCGCCGGCGCGCACGTGCACACGAACTTCAACCTGATCCCCCGCCACGGCGCCCTCCTGGGGGCGTTCGTGAACACGCGGAGCGACATGTGGGCCGGCGTGCAGGGGCTCCAGCAGACGCTCGGCTTCAAGCTCACCATCGTGCACCACTACAAGCCGTGGCGGATCACGTCCTACAAGGTCGACCGCACCGCGATGCGGCACCGCCAGATCCCGATGATCTCTTGGTCGCCGGGCGGCACGACGACCGCCGCAGCCATCGCCAGCGGAAGCCAGGACGCGCTCATCAAGCGCACTGCCCACGACATCAAGTCGCTGCGCAAGAGGATCTTCCTGCGGCTGGCGTACGAGATGGACCAGCCGCCCGGCCATCGCCGCTATATCGGCCAGCCGGCGGAGTTCATCCGCGCCTGGCGGCGGGTCTACCGGATCTTCCAGCGGGTGGGCGCGGTGAACGCCCGGTTCGTCTGGTGCGCGATCGCCGCGAACTTCAAGACCGGGCACGCGCAGGCGTACTACCCCGGAAACCGGTACGTGAATTGGATCGCCGCCGACGGCTACAACTGGTACCCGGCCAAGTCGGAGTGGGCCGGCTACCGGAAGATCTTCACGCCGTTCTACCGGTGGGCGACGGGGCACCGGCGGCCGCTCATGATCGCCGAGACCGGGAGCATGGAGGATCCGCACCGGGCCGGCCGCAAGGCGCGCTGGATCCGAAGCTCGCGGCGGTGGGTGCGCGCCCACCACCACATCAGAGCCGTCGTCTACTTCGACTCCATATCGCCGAAGGGCTACGACTTCCGGCTCGGCACCTCGAGCTCGGCGCTGCACGCCTTCCTCCGGTGGGGCCGCGGCACGTACTGGAACATGATGCGCTGAGGCGGCGTATCGTCGGCGGCGATGCCGGCCACGATCGTCGTCCTCGGCGACAGGAACCTCGAGTACCAGACGCACCGCGAGATCGACGCGGCGCTCTCGCTCATGCCGGACGATGTCGAGGGGCGCTGGGTTCGGAGCCCGGATGCGGCCCTTGCGGCGTCCGCCGACGCCGTCTGGGTCGCGCCGGGCACGCCGTACGAGGACGACGCCGCCGTGCTCGACGCGATCACGGCCGCGCGGGCCGGCGGGCAGCCCATTCTGGGGACGTGCGGAGGCTTCCAGTACATGGCGCTCGAGTTTGCGCGGAACACCGCCGGCCTCGCGGCCGCCCACGCGGAGACCGACCCCGAGGCCGCCGACCCGGTAATCGCGCCGCTGGCGTGCAGCCTGGTGGGGGAGGAGCGGATCGTGACGGCCGTCGCCGGGACGCGGGTCGCGGAGCTGTGCGGCACCGCGCCGTTCCCCGGATTTCACTTCTGCAACTACGGGATGTCGGAGAGTCACGAGGGGGCCCTCGTCGAGGCGGGGCTCGTCATCTCGGCCCGCGCACCCGATGCGGGGGTGG
>DASQXS010000270.1:0-4514 GCA_035639615.1 Gaiellales bacterium
CCGCCTCTGAGCGGTGGACGTGCGCTGCGAGACCGTTGGCATTCCGCTCCTTCCGTGGCCGTCGCTCGCAGGTTCGGCCTCCGGGGGCGCGGCCGCATCGGGGCTGAGCCCGACGCCGGATCAGTAGTAGCCCGTGGGTCGCGCGCCTGCGTAGTTGTCCGCAGGCGGGATGGGCAGCGCTCCGGATGCGGCCGGGCCCGCGGAGCCACACGATCGCCACACATGAAAGGAGCGTCCGCCATGCCCACCTCCACGAACGATCCTCCGCCGAACTTCGCCGCCCGCGCCGGGCGCTGGAGCGCCGGGCACTGGAAGGCGGCTGCCGCGTTGTGGCTGCTCTTCGTAGCCGCCGCGGTCAGCGCCGGCCGGATCGCGGGCACGCACAAGCTCAGCGACGCCGAGTACGCGACCGGCGAGGCGGCGCGGGCCGAGCAAATCCTCGCCGGCGCGGGCTTCAAAACGCCTGCGAGCGAGGCCGTCCTCGTCCGCTCACGCACCTTCCACGCCTCCGATCCCGCCTTCCGCGCCGGCGTCGGGGCGGTGATGGCGAAGCTGCGGACGATGCCGCAGGTGAAGAACCTGCGCACCGGCGCTCCCGGCGAGATCTCGAGGGACCGGCACGCGCAGCTGATCCAGTTCGACATGACGGGCAAGGCCGACACCGCCTACCAGCGGGTCGAGCCGGTGCTGGATGCGATCGACGCGCTGCAACGCTCCCACTCAGGCTTCACGATCGCCGAGTTCGGCCAGGCGAGCGCGACGAAGGAGTACAACGACACGCTCGGCCGGGACTTCGCGAGCGCCGAGCGCCTGACCGTTCCGGTGACGTTCCTCGTCCTGCTGCTCGCGTTCGGCGCCTTCGTCGCCGCCGGGATGCCGGTGGTGCTCGCCTTCTCCGCCGTCCTCGGCTCGATCGGCCTCTCCGAGCTCGCCAGCCACCTCGCGCACGCCTCCGACGCGACGAACTCGATCATCCTCCTGATGGGGATGGCCGTCGGCGTCGACTACTCGCTCTTCTACCTGAAGCGCGAGCGGGAGGAGCGGGCCGTAGGCCGGCGCGGCAAGGAGAGCCTCCTGCGCGCCGCCGCCACGTCTGGCCAGGCGGTCCTGATCTCCGGCCTCACCGTCTTGATCGCGATGGCCGGGATGCTGTTCGCCGGCTCGAAGATCTTCACCTCGATCGGGATCGGGACGATGATCGTCGTCTTCACGTCGCTCGTCGGGTCGCTGACGGTGCTCCCGGCGCTGCTCGGCAAGATCGGCGACCGGGTGGAGCGCGGCGTGCGCCAGGTGCTCGCGGCCGGGCTCCTGCTTGCGCTACGACCGCTGCGCGTTCGGCCGCGCCTGCTCGTATGGCTGCGGGACACGCCGACGCTACTGCGGACGGTGAAGGGCGAGCGGGCGGAGTCGCGAGTGTGGGGGGTCGTGCTGCGCGGGTCGATGCGCTTCCCGGCGCTGGCCGTCGTGTTCTCCGGTGGGCTGCTGGTGGTGCTCGCCCTGCCGGTGTTCTCGATTCACACGAAGCTGCCGAGCTTCACCGACCTGCCGAAGACCCTGGCGATCGTCAGGACCTACGACACGATCCAGGCCTCGTTCCCCGGCTCCGAGGACCCCGCGCATGTCGTCGTCGAGGGCAGGGACGTGACGACGCCGCGGTTCAAGAAGGTCTACGCCGAGGCGAAGCGGCGCGCGCTCGCGACGGGCGTCATCCATCAGCCGATCCGGCTCGTCGTCAACCCGGCGCACACCGTCGCGCGGATCGACTTCCCGCTCGCCGGCAAGGGCCAGGACGCCGCCGCCGTGCGGGCGCTCGAGACGCTGCGGACGAAGGTGATCGCGCCGGCGCTGGCGGCGCTGCCGCCCGGGACGCAGGCCGCGGTCACGGGCCAGACCGCGGGTACGCACGACTTCAACGAGACGATGAAGCAGCGCGTGGCCTACGTGTTCGCGTTCGTGCTCGGGCTGGCGTTCCTGCTGCTGCTGGTGACGTTTCGCTCGATCGTGATCCCGATCAAGGCGATCGTGCTCAACCTGCTGTCGGTGGGGGCGGCGTACGGGATCCTCGTCTGGGTCTTCCAGGACGGGCGCCTCCAGGGGCTGCTCGACTTCCAGTCGAACGGCGCGGTCGTCACCTGGCTGCCGCTGTTCCTGTTCACCGTCCTGTTCGGGCTCTCGATGGACTACCACGTGTTCATCCTCAGCCGCGTGAAGGAGCTCGTGGATCGAGGCGTTCCGACCGACGAGGCCGTCGCCCAGGGCATCCGCACCACCGCGTCGACGGTCACCGCGGCGGCGGCCGTGATGGTGGCGGTGTTTGCGATCTTCGCGTCGCTGCAGGCGATCATGATCAAGCAGATGGGGGTCGGCCTCGCGGTCGCGGTGCTGCTCGACGCGACCGTGATCCGCGGCGTGCTGCTGCCGGCGGCGATGAAGCTGCTCGGCGACTGGAACTGGTACCTGCCGAGCTGGCTCGAGTGGCTGCCGCGCCTGAACATCGACGCTCGGGTGGGGGAGAACGAGCTGGCCGCGGCCGCGTCTCGTGCCCCCGTTTCGGCTGGCCGCTCGGAAGCGCCGGTGGTGGCCCACGACCGCGTGCAAACGATCGCCGGACCGACGGGCTGAGGTTGGTGCGGGAGGTTCGCCGGCCTCGGCGTCCGTCGATGCCGCGTTTACGCCCACGTGCGGCCGTCTACAGCTCCTCGAGGCGTTCCCGCAGCCGCTCAACGTCCGGACGGCGGCCGGTGTAGAGCTCGCACCGGAAGCGGCCGGCGAGGCTGCTTCGCTCCACGACGTCGGCCATGAACGCGTCGCAGGTCACGAGCCGGCACCGTGGGAGCGCGAGGGAAAGCGCGCGCAGGTCGAGGCGGTCGCTCGGCCGAACCGGCCGCTCGGGGAAGTCACGCTCGACGATCATGCCGAGACGACGTTCCAGCCGCCGCTCGCGTGCGCCGAGCCGGTCGGGCAGGCGCAGCCCTTCGGAGAGGTCACGCAGGAGGTCGAGCACCGGGAGGTCCGGCCGCGCGGCGGATTCGATCCGGTGCGTCTCGGCCTCGGGGACGGCGACCGCGCCGCGGGCAACCGCGGCGCGCACAGCCGGCTCGAGCTCGCGGAAGCCCGGCTTCCGCTTCACGATTCCGCTCAGGTAGTTCTGGTCGAGGTAGAGCAGGAGCGACTCCGGCACCGCTCCTCACTCGGGGCGGCTGAGCTCGACGCGCACACGGGGCAGGCGCCGCCGCGGCCGCGTCGCCTCCGCCACGCGCTCGACCGTCTGCTTGGTGCGCACGAGCTCGCTCGCGGCCCGCCGCTGGTCGCGGTGCATCTCGTGCTGGATCGCCCGTACCTCGGATACGAGGTCGGCGACCTCGAGCTGGATCCGGCGGAGCTCCCGGCCCTCGCGGTAGCTCCGGAAGGCAAGGTAGATCAGTGGGAACGTCGCGACGATGCTGAAGCTGCCGCTGAGCACGGCGAAGACGTCGAGGGCGCGCATCCGGCACCTTTAGCGAACGGCGACGGCGTTGGCAAAAACGCTGCGGTCCGCACGTGCTCGGCCGGCTGCCTACGCGGCCCAGGGCCGCACGGCACCGACGAACGTGAACGCGTAGCCGGGCTCGGCGAGCGACGAGATCTTGACCACGTCGCCCGTGTGCGGGGCGTGGATGAAGCGGCCGCCGCCGATGTACATCCCCTCGTGCTGGGGCCCCCGGGCGCTGGGATGGAAGAAGAGGAGGTCGCCCGGGAGGAGCCGGGTCGGCGGCACGCGCATCCCCTCGTAGAACTGTGACCCCGTGTAGTGGACGAGCTGGATCCCAAGCTGCGCGTAGACGTACATCGTGAGGCCGGAGCAGTCGAAGCCGCCGATCGGGTCGGCGCCGCCCCAGCGGTAGGGGACGCCGAGGTACTGCTCCGCGATCGCGACCGCGCGCTCGCCGGTCGTGCCGCCCTGCGGCAAGCCGCCGAGCAGGAACTGCTCAGGAAAGTCGTGGTCGCCGTAGCCGATGTCGACGCCGTGGCCGGCGACGCCGAGCGCGAGCCACGCGAGCCGGGTGTCCCGGTGCGGGCTCGGCGGCATCGCGGCCCGGGCGAGCCCGACGAGGAGCTGCGTCCCCGCGTCGAGCCCGAGGGACGCGTCGCCCGCCACCAGGCGCAGGCCCACGACGCCGCTCCCCTCGCCCGGGACGACCGCCTCCTGGAGGACGACCAGGTAGCTCGTCGGCCCGAGCGGCACGAGCGTGTTCGGGGCGGCCGCCACGGAGCGGCCGTTCACGGTCAAGCCGATGACGCGGGCGCCGCGGAGCCCGTGCGCCGGCACGAAGACCCGGTCCGCGTACACCAGCCCGCCGGCCATCGAGACGCCGGAGAGCGAAACGCCGCGGACGCTGCGCGAGGCCGAGTCGAACCGGAGCGTCCACCCGGAGTCCCGCACGCTCGCGAACGAGCCGCGCCCCGCGCTGGCGAGCAGGCGGCCGTGCGCGTCCCGGATCTCGGCGATGCCCGCGATCGCGGACGAGGCGCAC
>DASQXS010000271.1:0-8365 GCA_035639615.1 Gaiellales bacterium
GCCATCGACCACGTCGTCCTGACCGTGGCCGACGTCGAGGCGACGTGCAGCTTCTATGAGCGGGTGCTCGGGATGGAGCCGATCACCTTCGCGGGTGGGCGGCGCGCGCTGCGGCTCGGCGACCAGAAGCTCAACCTGCACCCGGCCGGCGCCGAGCTGGAGCCCCACGCCGCGAAGCCGACTCCGGGGTCGGCCGACATGTGCGTCCTCACGTCGGCCCCACCGGCGGAGGTCGAGGCCCACCTCGCCGCCTGCGGCGTCCCCATCGAGCTCGGCCCGGTCCCGCGCGAGGGAGCGGCCGGGGCGCTCGTTTCCATCTACGTGCGCGACCCGGACGGGAACCTCGTCGAGGTCGCCTCCCTCCAGTCCGGGCCGACCGGGGCGTAGCGCCTCCGGGAGCGTGGCGCTGACGGCGGCGTTGCTAGGATGGCCGTCCGATGGAATGTGACGTCGCCGTACTCGGGGGCGGGCCGGGCGGCTACCCGGCAGCCATCCGCGCGGCCCAGCTGGGCGCTCGCGTCGTCCTGATCGAGGAGGACCGGGTCGGCGGCACCTGTATCACCGTCGGCTGCATCCCCACCAAGACCTGGGTGCAGACCGCGCACGCGCTCAAGGACGCGAACGGGGTCTTCTCCCAGCTCGGGGTGAACGTCTCCGGGGCGACGCTCGACTTCGCCCAGACGCAGAAGAACAAGGAGGCGATCGTCGCCGGCCTCGTGAACGGGATCACCGGCGTCGTCAAGGCCAACGACATCACGATCGTCACCGGCCGCGGCGCGTTCACGGGGCCCAACACGATCGCCGTCGACGGCGGCGAGGACGTCACATTCCGGTCGGCGATCATCGCCACGGGCTCGCAGTCGCTGCGTCCGCCGGTCGACGGGATCGACGGCCCCCGCTGCGTCGACTCGACCGGACTCTTGGCGATCGAACAGGTGCCGCAGCGGCTGGCGATCCTCGGCGGGGGCGTGATCGGCGTCGAGTTCGCGTCGATCTTCGCCCACTTCGGCACCGAGGTGACGATCGTCGAGATGCTCGAGCATCTCATCCCGATGGAGGACGAGGACGCCAGCAAGGAGCTCGAGCGGGCGTTCAAGAAGCGCAAGATTCCCACCCATCTCGGCGCGCGGGCGACACGGATCGACGACTCTGACGGCGGTGCGACGCTCCACTTCGAGGGCGAGGACGGCGCCGCCGCGAGCGTCCAGGCCGACCTCGTCCTCGTGGCGACCGGGCGCGGGCCCCGCGTCCGCGACGTCGGCCTCGAGGCGGCCGGCGTGGAGTACGACCCGCGCCGCGGCGTGATCGCCGACCGGCACATGCGGACGAACGTCGAGCACATCTACGCGGTCGGCGACGTCGCCGGCGTCTACCAGCTCGCGCACACCTCCTTCCGCGAGGGCGAGGTGGCGGCGGAGAATGCGCTCGGCCACGAGTCGGCCGTCGACTACGCGGCCGTCCCGAGGTGCGTCTACACCGATCCCGAGGTCGCCGCGGTCGGGCTCACCGAGGCGCAGGCCCGCCAGAAGCACGGCGACGACGTCGCGGTCGGCCGATTTCCGATGTCCGCATCCGCCCGGGCCCAGATGTACGGCGAACGGGCCGGCTTTGCGAAGACCATCCACGAGACCCGCTACGGCGAGCTGCTCGGCCTGGTCATCGTCGGCCACCAGGCCACCGAGCTCGTGAACACCGGCGTCGTCGGCATCACCGCCGAGGCGACGATCGAGACCATCGCCGACTCCATCACCGCCCACCCGACGCTTGCCGAGGGCGTGAAGGAGGCCGCGCTCGTGGCCCTGGGGCGGCCCATCCATATGCCGCCCGCCCGGCCGCGGGCGAAGGCCGCGGCGCGGTGACTCGGGGCGTCGACGCCTCGAAGTACCTGATCCCGACGCTCAAGCACGATCCGGCGGATGCGGAGGCGATCAGCCATCGGCTCCTGGTCCGGGGCGGCTTCGTCCGTCCTGTGGGCGCCGGCCTCTACACCTACCTGCCGCTCGGATGGCGCGTGCTCCAGCACGTGATCGGGATCGTCCGCGAGGAGATGGACACGATCGGCGTCGAGATGCTGATGCCGGTGCTCCAGCCCGCCGAGCTGTGGGAGGCGACCGACCGCTACGGCCTCGGCGTCCTCTTCCGGCTCGAGGACTCCTCCGGCAAGCGCTACGCCCTGGCGATGACCCACGAGGAGTGCATCACGTGGCACGCCGCCCGCGAGATCCGCTCCTACCGCGAGCTGCCGCAGATCTGGTACCACATCCAGACGAAGGAGCGGGACGAGCCGCGTCCGCGCGGGGGCATCCTGCGCACGCGCGAGTTCATCATGAAGGACTCGTACAGCTTCGACCGCGACCTCGACGGGCTCGACGAGTCGTACGCCAAGCACCGGGTCGTCTACCAGCGCATCTTCGACCGTTGCGGGCTGGAGACGTGGCCGGTCGAGGCCGACGTCGGCATGATGGGCGGCCACGGCGGCGAGGAGTTCGTGGCGCCGAGCCCCAACGGCGAGGCCGAGCTCGTCCGCTGCTCCAACGGCGACTACGCGGCCAACGTGGAGGTGGCTCGGTCGCGGCCGCGTCCGGCCGAGCTTCCGCCCCGGCTCGACGGGCCCGAGGATGTCGAAACGCCGGGTGTGACCACGATCGAGGAGCTGGCCGAGCTTCTCGGCATGGACCCGGCGGCGACGGCCAAGGCGATGCCCGTCGTCGCCGACGGCGAGCTGGTCCTGGCGCTCGTCCGCGGCGATCAGCGGCTGCACGAGATCAAGACCGAGCGGGCGCTGGGGCGGCCGTTCCGGCCGGCGCATCCCGACGAGATCCGCGAGACGTTCGGCGCCGACCCGGGCTCGATCGGGCCGGTGGGCGTCGGCGTCCGGGTGATCGCGGACGAGTCGCTCCGCGAGGGCCAGTACGTCGGCGGCGCCAACCGCACCGGACATCACCTCCGGGGCCTCGAGGCCGGGCGCGATTACGAGGCGGAGTTCCACGACCTGCGCGAGGTCGCGGAGGGGGACGGCTGCCCAGTCTGCTCGACCGGCGTCCTCCATATCGAGCCGGCCATCGAGGTTGGCCACATCTTCAAGCTGGGTACGAGGTATTCCGTGCCGCTCAACGCGACCTACCTCGACGAGGAGGACAAGGAGCATCCGATCGTGATGGGCTCGTACGGGATCGGGCCGGCCAGGATCGCGGCGACGGCGGTCGAGCAGCGCCACGACGATGCCGGGATCGCCTGGCCCGCGTCGATCGCGCCGTTCCAGGTGCACCTCGTCGCGATCGGGACGGACGCCGATCCGCAGTACGCGATCGCCCGCGACCTCCAGCGCGGGCTCGAGGAGGCGGGCCACGAGGTCCTCTTCGACGACCGCGCCGCCGGGCCGGGGGCCAAGTTCGCCGACGCCGAGCTGGTCGGCTGCCCCGTGCGCGTGACGGTGGGGAAGCGCACGGCGACGGACGGATCGGCCGACGTCCAGGTCAGGCGTGGCAGGGAGCAGCGGGCGGTGCCGGTGGACGGTGTGATCGCCGCCGTGCAAGCCGCGCTGCAGGAAGCGTAGTATCTGCGCGGGGGTTCAGATGGCGAAGACCGCAGCGGCTGGGAAAAGCGTCCCGTTCGACCCGGGGCTGGGCCAGCTGATGTCGGAGGCAGGTGTGTCGTACCGTCGCCTGGCGGAGATGACCGACCTCTCGGCGGGGTACCTCAACCACCTCGCCCACGGCAATCGGCCCGTCCCTGCGGATGCTGTGATCGAGCGGATCGCGAAGGCGCTGGGCGTGCCGCCCGACCGGTTCCTCGAGTACCGCATCCGCCGAATCGGCGACGTCCTACGCGGAGACCCGCGCCAGGCCGACCGGGTCTACGGACGGCTCTGCTCGTAGTCAGCGCTGGAGCGGGGTCGGCCGAAGGACAACGGTGACGGTCGCGCGGCCGCGGGCGTGGACCTCGGCGAAGCGGAGCTGTCTCAGGACCGCTGCGTAGAGTGGGCGAGGGACGTCGACGACGACCCCCCTGGCGAGAAGCCGCTGGCCCGTGGTCACTCCGAAGACCGGCTGCTGAGCTTCGGGAGATGCCGGTGCCAGCGTGGTGAGGTCCTTCCGCGGAACCTTCAGTGCATATCCGTGGGCGCCGACAGAGTCGAGGGCACCCAAGCCCGCGCTCCCTTGGTGGACGGCTTTTGGGACCGACGCGGTGCCGCCGCCCTGCCCGGGACTGAGCCCGGCGCTCACGCCGCCGCCGCCGCCGCCGCTGGCGCTGCCGCCGCCGCCGTGCGCGTGCGAGAGCGCGAACACGATCCCCAAGAGCAGGCAGGCCGCGACCGCGTAGGGGACGAGCGGGCGCAAGATCGGCCGCCGGGCCCGCCGCGGGCGCGGCTCGGCGCGCACGTGGCGCATCACGTCTGGGCGCAGCCGCTCGGGCGCCTCGACGAGGCCGCTGTCGCGGAGGCGGCGGGCGATCTCGTCGTGGTTTCGGTCGTTCTCGGTCATGCGGTGCGGTCGGGTTCGAGGGTCTCGGCCAGCCGCGCCCGCGCCCGGTGGAGGCGCGACTTCACGGTGCCGGCCGGCAGGTCGAGCATGGCCGCGGTCTCCTCCATGGACATGCCGACGATGTCGCACGCGACCGCCACGACCCGGAAGTCCGGCTCGAGGTTGGAGAGCGCGTCGATCAGGTCGATGCGCGCGTCGGCCGGCGGGTCGACCGCGACCGCCTCGAGCTCGGCGGTCGGCTCGGCGGCCCTCCGGCGCCGCTCGAGGGCGTCATAGGCCTTCCGGATGACGATCCGGTACATCCACGTCGAGAAGCGCGCCTCGCCGCGGAACCGGGGGAGTGCGCGCCATGCGGCGATCAGGCCCTCCTGGACGCAGTCGTACGCGTCGGCCTCGGACAGCGTGACGCGCAGCGCCAGCGTGTAGAGCCGGTCCTGGTGGCGGACGACGAGCTGTTCGAACGCGCCCTCGTCGCCACGCGCGGCCCTGCGCGCGAGCGCCTCGTCGGATGCGATCTGCACGGGACCATGGTACGCAGGCGAGGCTCGGGTGCGGGGGAGGGGAAGGGCGACGGCCTGTTGCATGCCGTCCGGTATGACCGCCGGGAGGCGAGCCGGGTTCCCGGTATACTCGCCCGCAGCGGGGCGTGGCGCAGCCTGGTAGCGCACCCGGCTGGGGGCCGGGCGGTCGGAGGTTCAAATCCTCTCGCCCCGATAGCGGAAATGCGCTGCAAGTATGGGCTTTCTGGGCACGCGAGTCGCTTGCGTTTCGTGTCGCATGGCCAGCGGTGTCCCTCCGGCGTCCCCAAAGCGGCGTGGCGTGAGTCCAGCGACGAAATCCGAGGAGTGGTTCGAGCGGTATCTGACCGGTATCCTCACCACCTTGTGCGGCTCCGCACACGACGTCGCGGCCCCGGCCGCACGGCCGAAGTGGGGCAGAGCTGTGGGCTGCCTGCCGCCGCTGCGAGCCTTGGCCCGCGCCGCGGTGCTCGTGCTCGTCGCCGTGTCGGCTGCCCGAGTCGCCGGGACGATCCTGCCGGCCCAGCTCGCGTTGGGGGTCGCACTGGCCGCGACCCTCGCCCTCCCGGGCGCGGCGCTCCTCCTCGTGACGGGGCTCGCGGCCCGTCTTGGGGCGGCGGGGACGCTGGCGGCGCTGGCGCCCGCAGGCCTCACGATGTGGGCGCCGCCGCTGCTCATCGGGATGCTCGTGGGTGCGCCGCTCGTGTGGGTGGAGGTTGCGGTGTTCGCCGCGAGCGCGGCCTTGCTGGCACGCGCCTGGCCGAACAGGATCCAGCGGCCGGGGTGGGAGGAGGGCGTGGTCCTTGCCGGGGGTGTTGCGACCGCGCTACTCGCGATGCGCTGGCAGGCGCCCCTGGTCGACGACGCGTTGTTTCATGCCGGGCGGGTGCGGAAGCTCCTCGACCTTCCCCATCTCTCCTTCTCGGGAGTATCCGCGTTCAAGAACGGCCACCCGCATGCGGGATACGTCTTTCCGCTCTTGCACGGGGTGGAGGCGGCGGCGCTCGGCCTGGCGAGCCTCGAGCCCTCGAGCGGATACCCGGACCTCACGCCGGCCTGCGCGTTCTTCGTTCCGCTTGCGGTCTTCGGCGCGGGCAGAGCGCTTGGCGGCCGCGCTGTTGGGGCTGCCGCCGCGCTGCTCGTGGTCTGGCTCGCGCTCGAGCGGCGGACGCTGGCGATGATCCTGCTGCCCCCGACGTTCACATCGACCGTGCTCTTCGCCGGCGCGATTCTCGCCATCGTCGAGCTCGCCCGGCATCCGCGCGACCGCATGCGGCAATGCGCGGTGGTGGCGGTGATCGCGGTCGTCGCGGTCGTTCACGTGACGTACGTCGTCGTTCCGCTGGCTGAGCTGGCCGCGGTGACGGTAGCCACGGGCCAGGGCCGGCGGACGCTCGTGATCGCGGCTGTCGGATCGGCCGCGATCGCGGGAGTCGTCTACCTGGCCGCGATCTACGGGGCGCCACCCGGCTCCTTCGTCCGCGCCGGGCGGCCGGCTGCCTTCGTCCACCTTCACGGCCATCCGATCATGCTCCGCGGCCCGCTGATCGCCGATAAGCGCGTCGATCTGATCGTCGCCCTCGTCGCACTGGTGCCGCTGCTCGTCCTCACTCGCCGCCGCGACGGCATCGCCGGCGCCATCATGGCCGGCGGGCTCGCGCTCGTCGCATTCCCCGCGGTGATCGCGCCGATTGCACACTTCTTCGGCGAGGCTCAGGCCAGGCGTCTGCACAACTTCATCCCATGGGACTACGTGGTGGCGGTCGTGGCCGCCCACACCGCGGCGCGGCTGCGGGGCGTGGCCGTCTTCGCGGCCGCCGGCGGCATCGCCATCACGTCCTTCGGGGCGGCCGGGTTCGACCCGTTGTGGCACCAGGTCGCGTCCGTTCTTCCGGCGTCAGTGGCGGTGCTGGCCGTGGCCGTGGTGGTCGGATCCCTGCTGCGACGGCGACGCCTCCAGCCCGGCCGCGTCATCGAGGCACCGGCCGCCGCGACCTTGCTCCTGGCCGCCGCCCTGCTCGCCGGCACTGAGCAGAGCATTGCTCGTGGCATCGCCAGCACCGTCGTTCACGGCACCGGCATGCCCCACAACCTCCTGCCGCGGGCGAGTCGGGGCCTGGTTGCCTACCTGCGGGCCCACGACGACCGCTTCCCGGTAGTCCTCGCCGACCTCAACCTGGCCTACCAGCTCGTCGGACAGGCCGACGTCTACGCGGCGGCGCTCGACGCGACGCGCACCCGCGCAGAGCCGAAGGACGATCCTGCCGCGCGCCGGCGGGCCGTCGCGCGCTTCTTCGCCCCGACGACGCCCGCGACCGAGCGGACCGCGATTCTAGGTCGGCTCGACGTGGACTACGTGATCACGGACACGCCTCGTCAGATAGCCATCGCGTCGTCGCTCCCAGCCCTCACGCGTGTCTACTCCGATCCCAGACGCAGGCCGGGCAACCCGCGCTACGCCGCGTTTCGGGTCAGCCCGGCACGCGGCCCGTGACGACCGTCATAAAGTTTCCGGGTGCAACCGTGCATCCCGCCGGCGCACGCCCTCGGCTTCGACTCGGCGAGGAGCGCGAGCTTCTCGGGGAGGCTGTCGGCGTACATGCGCAGCGTCCCTCGGAGCACGGCGATCGGCGTGTCTGACGCGTCGGCGAGGGGCTCTGCGAGCGCCACGTCGAGCAGCCGCTCGTAGCACTCGGAGGGATCGAAGCCCTGGCCGAGCCGAGCTCGTCTCAGCCACTCGGCGCCGGCGTGCGTCGTCTCCCTGCTGAAGCGATCCGCGCAGACTGGGTCTCCGCACTCACCGACCCGGATGGAGAGACGTACATTGCGTTCGAGGGCGACGAGGCCGTCGGAGTGGTCTCCGTCAGCGGCGGCGTCCTGCAGACCTTGTATGTGATGCCGAGTCCTGGAGCCGAGGCATAGGAACCACGCTTCACGATTCTGCTCTGGATCGGCTTCGCGAGACCAATGTCCAGGAGGCGCGCTTGTGGACGCTCGCGGAGAAGCATCGAGCGCTCACCTTCTACGAGAACCGGGGATGGAGTCTCACCGGCCGCACGCGTTTCGTGCCGTTCCCGCCCCATCCGATCGACGTCGAGTATGCGCGCTCGACGTCTCGCGCTGACGCGTCGCGCTGGCACGCGGGAAGACCTGCCTAACGCCGTCACCAGATCGTCGAAGAGGCGCCGCGTCGCCCATCGGACCGGGATCAGCCGCCGGCCCAGACGGTGGCGCGGGTGTAGGCGTGTGCCTCGGCCGCGACTCGGTCGAACGAGACGCCCAGCCCACGTCGGAAGGCGGCGCGCACCTGTTCCGCGGTGAAGTCGCGGCGGGCGTGCTGTGCCCGGAAGGCGGCTGCGAGCC
>DASQXS010000272.1:0-8351 GCA_035639615.1 Gaiellales bacterium
CTGCTTCTCGGGAGGGCAGGACTCGACCACCTGCCTGTTCTACGCGACCCGCCGCTACCCCCGGGTGCAGGCCGTGTCGTTCGATTACGCCCAGCGCCACCACATCGAGCTCGACTGCGCCGCCGCCATCGCCGCGGAGGCGGGCGTCGAGCACGTCGTCCTCCCGATCGAGGCCCTCCCGCGCCTCGCACACGCGAGCCTAACCAACCCGGCCATCCCAAGCCGCCTTGACGCGGCCGACACGGGAAACACCTATGCCGCCGAACACGGCCTCCCCTCGTCGTTCGTGCCCGGCCGCAACATCATCTTCCTCGGCCTCGCCGCTGCGTTCGGCATCCCGCGCGGCTTCGAAACCCTCGTCGCCGGCGTCTGCTCGACCGACGAGGCCGGATACCCAGACTGCCGAGCCGATTTCGTCGACTCACTCCAACAAACAATCCGGATCGGCATGGACTGCCCAGGCTTCGCCATCGACGCGCCCTTGCTCTACCGCACCAAAGCACAGACATGGGCGCTCGCAGACGATCTCGGAGTCCTCGAACTCGTCCGGACAGCCACCCACACCTGCTACGAGGGAGTCCGCGGCGAGCTGCACGAATGGGGCCATGGCTGCGGACGCTGCCCCGCCTGCCAGACCCGCGCCCGCGGCTGGGCCGAATTCACCGCCGCCAGGACGAATCGCTAGCCAGCCGGACTCGAAGGCCGCGAGCCCGGCCGACGCACCGGCGTGGTCCAGCCCGCAAAGCCGCGCCTCGGGACGGCTCAGTTCTCATCGCGCGCCGCACCGTGGCGCGGCGTACGGTCCGTCCGAGATTGGGCGTCTACTGTTCGCGTGCGCGAGGCCAAGGGCGTCGACGTTCCGGAGAGTGCCCCTCCCAGAGCCCGCCCTTGGCCCCACCATTCCGCTCCTCAGCCGGTCCGATCGGCGTCTCGCTCGTGGACTCGTGCTGGCGCTGCCATCCACTACGCCTGGGGACGACCGGCCCCCACCGGCCGCTTGGACCCACAACGAGCGACTGGCAAGAGTTGTGGCCAGTCGAGACCCACTCGTCGCCGTCCTCGTATCGCACCGCTATCCGGCGGAAGCCGATATCGTCGCCCGGTGGTCAAACCCTCGGGCCTTGTGACGCACAGCCCGCGCGGCCGCCTGGCGTTGCTTGGCGGGCGTATACGCACGCTGGACGACCACGATTCGGTCGCGAGTGGCATCGCGATCGACCGCGGGGTGATCGTAGCCGTAGGCGATGACGCCGAGCGCGCGCTGCCCGCCGACGCACCGCGTATCGACTTGGAAGGGCGCACTGTCCTGCCGGGGATGATCGACGCCCACAGCCACGTCGAGCTCTCGACCATGGCCGAACGGTTGTGGGTGGATGTGCGCTTCTGCGAGCCGGCCGAGACGGTAGAGCGGATCCACCGGGCCGCCGACCGTGCGGAACCGGGTGCCTGGGTGATCGCCCAAGGTACGTTCGGTGCGCGGCTGCCGACTCGCGGGGAGCTGGATCGCGCCGCGCCGGGCCACCCCGTGCTCGTACGCGAGAGCATGCATCTGCTGGCGGCCAGCTCGG
This sequence comes from Gaiellales bacterium, assembly GCA_035639615.1. GTDB lineage: Bacteria > Actinomycetota > Thermoleophilia > Gaiellales > JAICJC01 > JAICJC01. Next base: position 1,569 of record DASQXS010000272.1, read on the forward strand.
CGGCGCTCGCGGCGGCGGGGATTGACCGCGGCTATGCGGCGCCGCTCGAGTCCCGCGTGCTGCGCGACGCAGACGGCGAGCCGACCGGCGTCGTGCGTGAGGGCTTCGACCTGTTCCCCTACCCGAAGCCGTCGGTGGACTGGCTCGCCGAGGGGCTACCGGCCGTGACCCGCTCGCTGTTCGTCGAGCATGGGGTGACGACCGTCTACGAGCTGCCCGCGAGCGCGAACGGCATGCGCGCCTGGCAGCGGCTATGGCGCGAGGGCCGGCTGCCCTGCCGGCTTACCTTGAACCCGATCCTGGCGCCAGGTCACCAGCCGATCGTCCATTCGCTGGATGGTTTCGTGGAGCTGGGCCTCGTCACCGGCTTCGGCGACCCCTGGCTGCGCATCGGCGCATTGAAGCTGTTCGTCGATGGCGGCGACTTCGCATCCGGCTTCTACCGGCGACAGATCGGCGGCCCAGCCCACGGCTGGGGGATCGTCAACTTTACGTACCCACGGCTCGTCGGCGTCCTCACACGCTGCCGGACTGCCAACGTCCAGGTGTGGATGCACGCTATCGGCGATGCGGCCCAGGAGATGGCGTTGACAGCCGTCGAGGAGGTGAACCGCACGCTAGGCGAAGGGGACCACCGGACGCGCATCGAGCATATCGGGAATCACGTATTCGACCCCAGCCAGCTCGCACGGCTGCGCGACGCCGGCGTGATCCCGGTGCCCAACGCCGTATTCATCTTCGCCGAGGAAGACGACCTGGCCGAGGCGGCGCCGGGCGCCCGCTTCTACCCGTTCCGCACGATGCTCGACCACGGGCTGATCACGCCGGGCAATTCCGACTGCGCCGGCACCCAGCCGTTCGCGGCGAACCCCTGGTACGGCATCCACGCCATGCTCACCCGGCGCACGAAGGGCGGCGCGGTGCTCGACCCGACGGAGACGATCGACCTGCACAGCGCAATCACGACATACACTCGCCACGCGGCGCATGCGGCGTTCGAGGAGCGCAGCCGCGGCAGTCTGGAGTTGGGCAAGCTCGGCGATTTGGTCGTATACCCGGACGACCCGTACAAGCTTCCCGTCGATGACCTGCCGGGGCTGGTGCCAGACCTCACCGTCATCGGCGGCGACGTCGTCTCTGAGGCGGCCCGCCAGTCCGAGCCGCCCGCCTGAAAACGCCGAACCGCGGCTCAGCCGCTTCGTTGTGGTTGCCGATGAGGGCGGGGACGGCCCGGCCCCACGAAGGACTTCGCTGGCCGCGCGGGCCGGCCCGCTGAGGGAGCAGACGACGCGGTCTTCACGGGGCTTGGACGGCTCCGGGATGAGCGAGCCGGGTAAGACGGGCGCCGCGGGCGACGCTGAAGCGACCATGACCAAGATCGATGATGCACGCCGGCTCCAGCTGGTTGCGCCGCCCGACCAGGATGCTCGCGTGATCGACCGTGATGGTGCCGAGCGCGCGGCTGCCAGCCTGCTCCGAGCCCTGGGCGTTGATCTCGAGGCCGAGGGGTTGCATGAAACGCCGCGACGAATGGTCGAAGGCTTTGCGGAGTTGCTGACGCCGAAGCCGTTTCGCCCCACTATGTTCGCGAACAAGGAGGGATACGACCAGCTGGTTGTCGTCCGCTCGATCCCGTTTCACTCGTTGTGCATGCACCATCTGCTTCCGTTCTACGGCGTCGCCCATGTCGGCTACCTGCCGGGGCGGCAGATGGAGGGTTTGTCGAAGCTGGCCCGGGTAGTCGAGTTCTTCGCCCGCGACCTGCAGGTGCAGGAGCGGTTGACCAGCCAGATCGCCGATTGGCTTTGGGAGCGGCTGGAACCGAAGGGGGTCGGTGTCGTGGTCGAGGCTGAGCACCTGTGCATGTCGCTGCGTGGGGTGCAGAAGATGGGCGCCAAGACGGTCACCTCTGCCCTCCATGGTCTTGTGCGCGATGATCCTCGCACTCGCCAGGAGTTCCTGGCGCTGGCCGCCGCAGGCACCCCGTGAGCGTCCAGCCTGAGCGCTTGTCGTCGGCACCTACTGATGCCGACCTTTGCCACCTGAGGCCGGGGCGTGGTGGGCGGACGTCTGGATCGGTAAGACATCACGCGCCCGTGACGCTAAGGCATGTGAGGCCAGACAGGCCGTCACGTGCTACCAGAAGGAGGAATCATGTCTACGGTTATTGCCCCTGCGGCCGGTCGCGAGGATCGGCTGAGCGCGATCCGGGCGCGGATGCGGACCGATCCCGCGTATCAGGGTTTCGTGCTCCTGCGGATCGGGTTCACGGTCGCGCCGATCGTGTTCGGGCTCGATAAATTCTTCAACGTCCTCGTCGACTGGGAGAAGTACCTGGCCCCGTGGGTGAACCGCATCATTCCCGGCACCGGCTCGGACTTCATGTATCTGGTGGGCGTGGTCGAGATCGCGGCCGGTATCGCCGTCGCCGTCAAGCCCCGCTATGGCGCATACCTTGTCGCCGCGTGGTTGGCGGGGATCGTCGCCAATTTGCTGACGTACTCGGGGTACTACGACATCGCCCTTCGCGACTTCGGGCTGATGCTGGCCGCGCTCACCCTGGCCCGGCTTGCATCCGAGTTCGACCCGCCTGGACTCGCGCTTCGAGCCCGCCGCTAGCACCACCGGGATTGTGGAGGTGCCGCCGAGAGGGCGGTGCCTCCACTTGGGGCATCTGCGTCGCGTTCAGTTGAGGCCGGGCGGGCCGTCCAGACTCGGACTGTCGGGAGCCTGGAGGAGCGCCTTCAGGCTGGTGTACTCCTCGGCGCATGCGGGACATCCGTCGAGGTGGGCGCGCATGCCCAGGCAGTGGCGCGCTCGAGCGCAATCGTTCGGGGCAACGCATGTCGCACACAGCTCGAACCTGCCCGCGTGTGTGAGCTCCGTCTCGATGTAGCGGTCGAGGTATTCGAAGCACTCCTCGCAGCCCAGCTCGGCCTGCGCGGGGCCGAGCAGGCGCTCGCCGATCGGTCTGCGGTTCATGCCGCCTCCCCGAGGTTGAGGTGGGCGCGGAGGTTGCGGCGCGCGTCGTGGAGCGTCTTGTAGATAGCACCGCGGGTGGTTTGCAGACGCTCGGCGAGCACGTCGATCGGCACGTCGTCCAACACCACCGCGACCAGGATCTCACGCTGGTGGCGGGTAAGCGCAATTCGCATCCCCTCGCCGATGGCCTCAAGCATCTGCGCCTGCTCGACCGGCTCGTGGGTGCCGCTCGCGGCGGCGACATGCTGCCATGCGTCCGGGTCGAGCGTGACCTCCCTGGTCTGCCAGGCTCGCCGCCGCGCTTTCACGGATTCCTCGAGGATGGCGAACTTCGCTGCCCAGGTAGTAAACCGGCTTTGGCCTCGATAGGTGGAGAGCTTGCGCAGGATCGCCATCACCGCGTCGTCCGCCGTCTGCATAGCCAGATCCTCGAGCTCGCCACGGCGGGCACCGAGTGCGGCGCGTCGGCGCGCGAGCTCGAACAGTGCTACCCGCAGGAGGTAGGCATGGAGGTTGGCGACGGCGGCATCCCGCTGTCCCGGTGGAAGGCTGAGCGCCTCCACCCAGGCGCGTGACGCGGGATCACGCGGCGCTGCAGCCGGGGCGGCCGGGATGGTGGCGGGGTCCATGCCGGCCACCGTAGCTGGTGCCGTGCCGGTCAGCAAGGCCGCGGCGTCTGGTCGATCGGTGCCAGGATCCGCACCGCAAGGTGCGGGGGACAGCCGGCCTCGACCAGCATGATCAGCCGGTGCAGGTCGAACGCGCAATCACAGGCCAAGAGGGCCGCCAACGGCTCGTCAAAGCCGGCCGTTTCCAGGCGTCGCTCCCGCCAACCGACCACATCCACCGTCATGGTGTCGGAGATGGTGCTCATACCTGGTCTGCGTCCGGCAGCCGCGGATTCTTACGCGCGCGAGCCAGCGAGACGTGGGACCCGCGGCCGGTCTCCTCCGCGGGTAAGGACTTCGCCCCCCACGACGCTAGTCAGGTGCCCAACCCGCGACCAAGAGGAGGAATGGATGCACCGTCTCACCCCCGCCACCCGCCGCGCAGGCCTCACGGGCCTGATCGCAGTGGTCGCGTGCGCGGCCACGCTCGGCGTTACCGCCGGCCGATCGGCCCAGGCCGAATCCCACTCCCACATGCACATGACGATGCACGCCGGCGGCATCACCGCCCACCAGCTCGCGTTCCGAAACCGGATGCGGGTCCTTTGGGAGCAGCACGTCGCCTGGACGCGACTGGCGATCGTCAGCTTCGCCGGCAGCCTGCCCGATCTCCCCACAACCGAGCGGCGGCTGCTCCAGAACCAGGACGACATCGGCGATGCGATCACGCCCTTCTACGGCCACGCTGCCGGCGAACGGCTGACCGGCGTACTTCGCACGCACATCCTGATCGCCGTCGAAATCCTGGCCGATGCTAAGGCTGGCCGTCAGTCCGACCTCTCCGCCGACGTCAGCCGGTGGTATGCGAACGCCAACCAGATCGCCGCCTTTCTGCACCGGGCCAACCCCGACAACTGGCCGCTCGGTGACATGCGACAAATGATGCACCGCCACCTCAAGCTCACCACCGACGAGGCCGTCGCCCAGCTCCAAGGCAAGTACTTTGCGAGCGTCCGCGCCTACGACCGCGTCGAGCGCGAGATCCTGGGCATGGCCGACATGCTCAGCACCGGCATCATCGACCAGTTCCCGGGCCGCTTCTCCTAACCCACACCCACTGCGGGAACGCTATGCCTCCAAAGGCGTTCCCGCAGCATTCGAAGACCCAGGTAGCGCGCCTTCAATGCGCCGATCACCGACGCGCGTAGACTCGATGACATGGGGCCGGCGGCGATCCGCGGCGCGCTGATGTCAGCCGGCCGGCGCGTGTGGGCCGGCCGGCGGAGGCGGCGGGCACTGCGTGTGACCGCCGCGGCGTGCGCCGTCACTGCTGCGGTGTGGGTCATGTTCGGCTCGTGGTTCGACCGTCAGCTGCGCGTGATCGACGTGGTGGCAGTGGCGCTGAACAAGCCTGGATGGCTGGTCTGGGCCGTGGATGAGACGACCTCCACGCCGCACTCGAGCCAGCGGGTGATCGCGAGCGTCCCGTCGACGGTCGTGCGACCGGCCGGCTCGGGCCCCTGGCCGGCGGTGGTGTTCGTAAACGGCGCCACCGCGCAGGGCCGCCACGAGCCGCATGTGGTGCGCCTCGGAGACGGATTGGCACGCGCGGGATACCTGGTGGTTGTCCCCGATCTGCCGGGGCTGCGCCGCGGCCAGATCACGCTTGGTACCGAAGCGGCGCTGGTGGCGGTCGCACGCCGGGTCGCCGGCGAACGAGCCGCGCGCGGCGGCCGGGTGGGGTTTCTGGGCGTCTCGGTCGGCGCCAGCCTCGCCCTGCTGGCCGCCGAACGCACCTCGTTGAGCGGCCACATCGCCGCCGTGGCCGGCCTCGCGCCGTACACCGATCTCGAGCAGATGGTGCGGCTGGCGACGACCGGGACGTACCTCTGCGACGGTCGGCCGGTGAGATATCGCACAGGCAGCTTCCTGGGCCTCGCACTGGCGCGCTCACTGGTGGCGAGCATGCCGGCGAGCGGCGAGCAGCGGACGCTTCTCAGCCGGCTGCGCGCGATCCCCGACAACGCGGCCGATCCGCTTGCCGGCCTTCGCCGATCACCTGCTGATCGCACCGGCCCCGTCGGGGCGGTGGTCGCCCTGCTCGCAAACCGCGATCCCCGCCGCTTCGACCCGCTCTGGGCCGCCCTTCCCCGCCGGCTGCGCCGAGCGGCGCGGCAACTCTCGCCCCTCAGCGCCGCCGCACGCCTGCGCGTTCCGGTCTACCTCGCCTCGTCCGCGCACGACGAGTACTTCCCGCCCAGCCAGTCCGAAGCGCTGGCCGCACGCGCCCCCGACGCCTCGGTCATGATCACCGGAACGCTCAGCCACGTACTGCCCGAGCCGTCACTCGGCCACCTGGGCGCATTCCTCAACTTCGACGACTTCGCCGTGAACTCCCTCAACGCCCTCAACGCCTGCGCGACCAGTGCCGGCTGTCCGCGCTGAAAGCATCGATGTTCGCTGCCGGCCTCGGCCCGGTTTCGGGCAACCGCCAAACCGTCGACCCGATGAGCCAACGTGCACCCGCGGGAGCCGTCCCGGCAGAGCCCGGGACGTGTCACGTTACCTCCGGCTCGAGATCCGTTCACCGACGGCCGTGTGAGCGCGCCGAGGTCAGATCAGCCTGTGATCGGGGGTGTCGGCGGACCCTCGACCCAGGTCTGGCCGTACCGGTTGACGGCGTTGACGACGATCCTGATCGTGTGTCCCGCGTCGAGGTCGGTGAGCCGGTGCCGTGGTCCCATCGCCTCGCCGTGGCAGTGGTTGCCGTCGCCGTCGCATCGGCTCCAGCGGACCCCAAACCGGATCGGCATGCGACCGCCCCAGGCGCCGATATGGGCGCGCAGACGGTGTCCGGCTTTCATGATGCCTGTGGCGGTGGGAAGGACGCGGTTCCTGGGCGCTCCCATTACGAGCCCGGACAGACCGCCGGTGGGGTTGGCCACGTCCATGTCGACGCAACCGCGGATACCGGGTACGCCACCGCAGTCGCTCCACTGCCAGGCCGTCCAGCCGCGTCCGTCCCAATCATCCGCCGCCGGGGTGGGGGGCTCAGACGTCCACTGCGCCTGCCACAGCCGGGCACCTTCCTCGGCGAATGTCGACGTGTCGGCGAGCGCGCTCTGCCAGAAGTCGGGGGAGGCGTAGATCATGGGCTCATACCCGAGCCGATGCTTCACCGTCACAACCCACC
>DASQXS010000273.1:0-16429 GCA_035639615.1 Gaiellales bacterium
CGCTCGGCGGCGGCGATCAGCTGCGCCGGCGCGTGCACGAGGTGAGCGTGGCGGACGGGACGCGGCTGCGCCTGCTGGAACGCGACCGCCGCGAAGACGCACGCGCTGCGGGTGAACCCCTCGATCACGACCTCGGTCTCGGCACCGATCACCCGGTGGCGGTGGCGCAGCCGCGCCAGCGGCAGATAGACACCGTACCCAGCCGCATGGCTGCGGGCCGACCATCGCGCCCGCCGGAGCGCCACGCCGAGCTGGGATGCGCCGGTGGCCACGGGACGAGCGTACGATCGGAGCCGGAGGCCGTCAATTGACCCGGTCGCTTGACCGGGCGGCGGCTACGCGGTCGGGAGCATGGGTGCCTTCCGTGGCGGTGGCGTGTCGCGGACGCCGCCAGCCGTCTCACCATGGCAGCCGCGACGGCATCCGGCACCACCCTTTGGACGGGCGAATCCCCGGATTCGCCCTAGGCCGAGACCGTCCTGGTGATCCCGGTGTGAAGGCGGCTTCAAGATTTGGTTAGCAGCGCGGAGCCGGGCCCCCGCGGCGCCGCTGCGGCGGTAGTCTGGCGTCCGTCTCCGAGCTCCCAGTGATTCCCATCCCTGGTCGCCCTCTCCGCGTGCGCGGCGTGATCGTGGCGGCCGGCCTGGCCGCGACGTGCGCCCTCCCTGCCGTCGCGGCCGGCACGGTCGCCCCGCACGTCTCCCAGCAGGCCGTCCGGTCATGGCAGGTGCTGGCGCCGGGTTGGAGCAAGAGCGACAAGGAGGCGGGCAGGGTCGATGACGTCCTTCGCGTCGGGCACCGGCTGTACGTCGCCGGCAACTTCACCGTGATGGCAAACCACGCCGGCCGCGCGGTGACACGCTGGCGGCTGGCGGCGGTGCGGCCGCGGAGCGGCGTGCTCACGCCGTTCGCGCCGCGGATCGACGGCCGCGTCTACGCGCTCGCGGCGACGCGGCGACTTCTCATCGCGGGCGGCGCGTTCTCGAGCGTGAACGGGCGCCCGCGCCGCAACCTGGCCGCGTTCAGCCTGCGCACCGGCAGGCTCAGCCGCCGGCTCTCGAACCTCGGCGTCCGCGGGACCGTGACCGCGCTCGCCGCGACCCGGTCGGCCGTGTACGTCGGCGGGATGTTCTCCTCCGTCGGAGGGCGGCCGAGGGGCGACCTGGCGAAGCTCGTTGTCCGGCGCGGCCGGGTCCGCCTCGCCAGACGGTGGGCGCCGCGGGCGAACGGCGGCGTCAGGGACATCGTCGTCGCCGCGAGACGCGTCATCGCCGGCGGGACGTTCACCGCGGTGAACGGCCGTTCCCAGCAGCACATCGCCGCACTCAGTCCCCGTCACGGCCGGCTCCAGACCTGGGCCGACCATCCGCCCTACGACATACTCGACCTGGCGGTCGACCGTCGCGCCGTCTACGCCGCCGAGGCAGGCCCCGGGGGAACGGCGCTCAAGTTCCGCACCCGCAACGGCCGCCAGCGCTGGTACTACAAGACCGACGGCAACGTCCAGGCGGTGACGGTCGTCCGCGGGTTCCCGGTGTTCGGGATGCACGGCGACTACGTGGCCCCGCGGCGCAACCGGCCGATGCGGGAGCGCGGGACGAGCCGCCGGATCCAGCGGCACAAGATCTTCATGCTCTCCTACCGGGGAACCCTCCAGCGCTGGAACCCCGGCCTCACCTCCACGGCCGGGGTGCTCGGGGTATGGGCCCTCGCCGCCGGCGGCGGCAACGTGTACGTCGGCGGCGACTTCACCGCCGTCCACGGCGTCGTCCAGCAGCGGCTGGCGATCCTACCGCACCGCTGACGGTACCGTTTCGCCATGCCGGTGAAGCGGCCGCGGCTCTCCGCCCGCGGCATCCTCTTCGCGGTTCTGGCCGCCGGTCTCCTGGGGATCGCCTACGAGGCCGTGACGGCGGACCAGTGGGTGGTGGCCGCCGCCGCGGCCGTCATCGGGCTCTGGATGGGGGATCTGGCCCTGCGCGATGCCGGCCTCAGGCGGCGAGCGTAGGAGTCCCGCGGCCTGGGGCGAAGTGGCACCCGGCTCCGACCGGTAGAGTCTTGTTGCACGCCATGCAATCCGAACCGCCCGACCTGCGCCCGCCGTTCGACGCATACCTGGTGTGGCTGCGCGGCCGCGGCGCCTCGCCGTCCACGCTGCGGGCCTACACGGCCGACTTGCGCCAGCTCGACCGCTGGCTCGAGGCCGCCGGGATCGCGCCGACGGGCGCCGACGACCGCGCGCTGCGCCGGTTCGCCGCTCACCTGGGCACGCTCCGCTACGCGCCGGCCACGGCGGCGCGCAAGCTCTCGGCGGTCCGGGGCGCGTACACGTGGATGCTCGACCGCCAACTCGTCGACCGGGATCCGGCGGCGCTCCTCCCCGGCCCGCGGCGGGTCCGCACCCTGCCGGCGACGCTCTCGGCACGGGAGGCCCAGGAGCTCCTTGACCGGCCGGTGCGGCCCGAGCGGCTCCGGCTGCGCGACAGGGCGCTGCTCGAGCTGCTCTACGGCTGCGGGCTCCGCGCGTCCGAGGCGTGCAGCCTGCGGCTCGCGGACCTCGATCTCGAGCGGCAGTCGGTGCGCGTCACCGGCAAGGGCGAGCGCCAGCGCGTCGTCCCGCTCGGCAGCGCGGCAGCGGCGGCGCTTCGCCGCTACATCGACCGCACCGGGCCGCGGCGACCGGGCGACCCGGTGTTCGTGAGCGTGCGCGGCCGGCCGCTCCATCCCTCGGATGTGCGCAGGGCCGTCCGCGCCGAGCTCGCGGATGCCGGCCTACCCCAGCGCTCGCCGCACGCGCTCCGCCACACGTTCGCCACGCACCTGCTCGAGCAAGGCGCCGACCTGCGCAGCATCCAGCACTTGCTTGGCCACGCATCGGTGGGCACGACGCAGGTATACACACACGTGAGCGTGCGTCATCTCCGGGCCGCGCACGCAGCCTCCCATCCACGAGCACGATGAGCGACGCCCTCTCGATCTGGGACGACTACAAGCGGACGGGCGACAAGCGCCTGCGCGACCGGCTGATCCTGACGTACGCGCCGCTCGTGAAGTACGTCGCGGGGAGGCTCGGCACCGGCCTCCCGGCTCACGTGGACGAGGGCGATCTCGTCTCGTACGGCCTGCTCGGGCTGATGAACGCCATCGAGCGCTTCGACCCGCACCGGGACACGAAGTTCGAGACGTACGCGATCAGCCGCATCAAGGGGTCGATCATCGACGAGCTGCGGTCGATGGACTGGGTGCCGCGTTCGGTCCGAAGCCGCGCGCGCGAGATCGAGCGGGGGATCGTGGAGCTCGAGCACAGGCTGCACCGCCCGCCGACCGACGAGGAGATCGCCGCCCACCTCGGGATCTCGGACGCGGAGTTCCAGGACAGCCTCACCCAGATCTCGCGCTCCTCGGTCGCCGCCCTCGACGAGCTGTGGACGATCTCATCCTCCGGCGGCGACACCGTGTCGCTGATCGACACGCTCCAGGACCCGAACGCGGACGACCCGTCGACCGAGATGACGCGCACCGAGGTGCGCGAGGCGCTCGCCGGCGCGATCGGCAGGCTCCCCGACCGCGAGAAGACCGTGATCACCCTGTACTACTACGACGAGCTCACGCTGCGCGAGATCGGCGAGGTGCTCGGGGTCACCGAGTCGCGCGTCTCCCAGCTGCACACCAAGGCCATCCTGCGGCTCAAGGCCAAGCTCCAGGGGAGCCTCGAGCGCGCCTCGGCCGAGCGGTTTCGTTAGCAGCTGCATAAACGGAGTCAGACTCCTCTGATGCACAGTCGGCGTGAGGGCCATGCAGGGCCGTGCGTGAAACGAGCCAGGCTCATCTCATGCACGAGGGGTGAACGGGTTTCGATAACCTGCCCGCGTCGACCTCGAATACGGCTGGGAGGCCATGCATGCCCGGAACGGAGCCCGCGAAGATCCGAAACGTGGCGGTGATCGGACACCGCGGCACCGGGAAGACGTCGCTGGTCGAGGCCCTCCTCTACGAATCGGGCACGACCAACAGACTGGGCAGCGTGGCCGAGAAGAGCTCGGTCTCCGACTACGACGACGAGGAGAAGCGCCGCGGCATGTCGATCGCGGCCGCGGTCACCCACCTCGACTGGGACGGGCGCACCATCAACCTGATCGACACGCCCGGCGAGCCGAGCTTCCAGGCCGACGTCCTCGGGGCGCTGCGCGTGGTCGAGGGCGCCATCGTGACCGTATCGGGCGTCATGGGGGTCGAGGTCGGGACAGAGCGGCTGTGGAAGCGCTGCGACCAGCTCGGCCTCTCCCGGCTCGTGCTCGTGAACCTGCTCGACCGCGAGCGGGCGGACTTCTTCCAGGCGCTCGAGGCGCTGCAAACCCGCCTCTCGCCGAAGTGCGTGGCCGTCGAGCTCCCGATCGGCAGCGAGCACGAGTTCCACGGCGTGGTCGACCTGGTGCACATGGTCGCCTACGACCACGGCGACGGCGCCGGCCACGACGAGCCGATCGACATCCCTGACGACATGCGCGCGGTCGCGGACGAGTACCACGACAAGCTCATGGATGTCGTCTCCGAGACGTCCGACGAGCTGATGGAGCGATACCTCGAGGGCAGCGAGATCAGCCGCGAGGAGATGGCCGAGGCGCTCAAGAAGCTCGTGACCGAGGGCGAGATCTTCCCCGTGGGATGCGGCGCCGCGACCCGCAACATCGGCTCGCGCGGGCTGCTCGACCTGATCGTCGAAGGCCTGCCCTCGCCCGCGCGGGCACGGAACCTGCCGCAGGTCGGCGGCGCTGGCACCGTGGCCTACGTCTTCAAGACCATCGCCGACCCCTACAGCGGCAAGGTGAACCTCCTGCGCGTCTTCGCCGGGGATCTCCGCTCGGACTCCACGCTCGTAAACAACCACAACCACGCCAAGGAGCGGATCGGGCAGCTCCTGCTCCTCCAGGGCAAGGATCACTCGCCGACCGACGTGCTCTGCACGGGGGCGATCGGCGCCGTCGCCAAGCTCAAGGAGACGGGGACGGGCGACGTCCTGGCCGATTCCGACACGCCGGCGGAGATCGAGCCGATCGGCTTCCCCACGCCCGTGGTGTCGTTCGCGATCGAGCCCAAGCACAAGGGCGACGAGGAGAAGGTCGTGACCGCGCTCAGGCGCCTGCAGGAGGAGGACCCGTCGCTCGACGTCCACCGCGACCAGCAGACGGGCGAGACGATCGTGGCCGGCCTCTCGCAGATGCACGTCGAGGTGATCCTCGAGCGCATGCACCGCCGGTTCGGCGTCGAGGTGAACCTGCACCCGCCGCGCGTCCCGTACCTCGAGACGATCCGCCGCTCCGCCCGCGCCCAGGGCCGGTACAAGAAGCAGACCGGCGGGCGCGGCCAGTTCGGCGACTGCCACATCCAGCTGGAACCGATGCCGGATCACGAGGGCTACGAGTTCGTGGACAAGATCGTGGGAGGCGTCATCCCGCAGGGCTTCCGGCCGGCCGTGGACAAGGGCATCCAGGAGGCGATGACGCGCGGCGAGCTGGCCGGCTGTCCCGTCGTCGGGGTGCGGGTGACGCTCGTCGACGGCTCGTATCACACCGTCGACTCCTCCGAGATGGCGTTCAAGATCGCCGGATCGATGGCGTTCAAGAAGGCATTCGGCGAGGCCGACCCGGTGCTGCTCGAGCCGATCATGAGCCTGCACATCACCGTGCCGGACGAGTCGGTCGGCGACATCATCGGCGACATGACCGGCCGCAGGGGCCGGGTGCTGGGGATGGACCCGGCCGCCGGGACGACGACGATCCATGCCGAGGTGCCGATGGCGGAGGTGCTCTCCTACGCGCCCGACCTCACCTCGATGACCGGCGGCCGCGGCGACTACACCATGAGCCTGCTGCGCTACGAGGAGGTGCCGGGCCACGTCGCCCAGCACGTCATCGACGCCGCCACGAAGGAGAAGGAGCTCGCCAAGGCCTGACCCGGGCCCGGGCGGCTAGCCGCTCCGCAGGATCACGACCTGCACCTCGGTCCAGCCGACGAGGTGGATGATCCGGGCGGCGTGCGCGGAGAGGTCGATGACGCCGCGCCCGAAGGGGCCGCGGTCATTGATGCGTACGGTCACCGACTGCCCGGTGACCGAGCTCGTGACCCGCACGATCGTGTCGAACGGAAGCCACGGGCTCGCGGCGGTCAGCTTGTTCGGGTCGAAGATCTCGCCGTCCGCCGTGCGGTGCCCGGCGAAGCCGGGGCCGTACCAGGTGCCCTCCCCGGAGAAGCTCGGCCCGGATGGGGCTCCGGGGCCGGCCGGCGGCGCCGAGGCTCGCCTGGCGAGCCGGTTGCGCCTGCGCGCCTCGGCGGCGAGCTCGGCCCGGATGCGCCCGTGGATCGCCCCGAGGATGCGCCGCCGCGAGGCGATGGCGGCTTCAAGGCGCCCGCTCGCGGCCCGCAACTCCGCCGCCCGCGTACGGGCGATCTCGCGGTCGCTCCGGAGCGCCTGGCGCTGCCGGTCGAGCCCGGCCGACGCGCGGCGGATGCGGCCGATGAGCGCCGTCTGGGACTGGTCGATCTGGTCGAGCACGTCGACGCGGTCGACCATGTCCGCGAACGACACGGCGCCGAGAACGTAGGCTGCGGCGTCGGGCGTGCCCGACTTGTAGGCGCCGACGACCTCCGCCGCCAGCTCGGTGCGGGCGGAGTCGAGCTCGGCCTGCTCGACGACGATCGCCTCACGGGTCGTAGCGATCGCGGTCGAGACCTCCTGGAGGCGTGCTCGGACGGCCTCCTGGCGCGCGGCCAGCGCTGAGCGGCGGGCGTCGAGACGGTCCAGCTGTCGCATCACCTGCGCGGCGGCGGCCCGGTCGGAGCCGACAGACGCCTGCGCCGGGGAGGCAACGAGTGGGATGACAACCAGCGCCGCCGCCGGAAGCACCCGCTTCACGGTTCTCAGTGGGTCGTGCGCCAACTTCCCCCTCGTCGCTCGCGGCAGCGTACCCGCGAACACCCCGACCGGCAACCGAGTGTGTGCGAGACCGCGCGGTTGCGGCACAATTGTGCCCGCTCGGTATACTCGAAAACCGTCCCGGAACGTGCGTGGGCCTGCGCGATGAACCAGATCCGCCGGAACGACATCGAGACCATGTGTGCCGTGTGCGGGCGGACGATGCTGCTCGGCGAACGGCTCGTGACCTTCCATCGACTGGATGGCGAGGATGCCCGCGTCTGCGAGCTCTGCATCGAGGAGGCGGATGCGCGCGGGTGGCTCCGTGAGGGCACCCCGACGGTCCCGCTCAGGCAGCTCGAGTCGCGTCCGCGCGGCTTGAAGGCCCTTCTTGGCGCGCGGCGGGCACGCATGCCGGCGCCGCTCGAGCCGGAGGAGCTTCCCGAGGATCCACGAGAGGCGGTCGAGGCTGGGCTCGAGCTCTTCAACGAGAGCGCGCACCCGCGGACCGTCTCGGGGATCGCCCGGACGCTCGGCGAGCCCCGCGTCAGCGTCGTCCAGCGAAGCGCCCGCGAGCTCGTCGTCACGGTGGCATGGGACCTGTCCTGGTACCAGTACCGGGTCGACATGCTCGGACCGCAGCCGGTGATCCTCCATCGCCGCGGTGAGGAGGTCGGCGAGATCGAGAGCCGCTTCCGCTCCTGGAACGCCACGGTCGAGTCTGACGGCCGGGTCGCCCTGGCGTCCTGACCGATCGCTCGGCCGGGCGGCGCCGTATCCCGGCCGCGGCCCGCCGAGGCCTCGGGCCGCTCATCGTCGTCTGGGCCGGCTGGCTGATCCTCATGACCGGCGCGAACGTCGCCGCGCCGCTCATCGCCGTCTTCGCCCGGGCGCTTCGGATTCTCGAGCCCCGTCCTGACGCTCGTCTTTGCGGCGTACGCGTTCGCCCAGGTCCCCGCCCTGATCGTCTTCGGACGGGTTTCCGACCGTTTCGGGCGCCGCTCGGTGATCGTTGCCGGCCTGGCGGTCGCGTGCGCCGGCCTCGTCCTGTTCGGGGCGGCGCAGGGGCACGGCCTGGCTCTTCGCCGCGCGCGTCCTCCAGGGGCTCGCCGTCGGGATGATCAGCGGCGCGGCCACGGCGGCGCTCGTCGAGCTCGATCCCGTCGAGGGCGGTCGCCGCCCGGCCCTCCTGGCCGGTCTGGCGCAGGCGGGGGGCAGCATGCTCGGGCCGCTGATCGCCGAGCCGCTTGCCGAATGGGCTCCGGATCCGCTCCGGCTGAGCTTCCTGGCGATGCTGGCCGCCACCGTGGCGGCGGGCGTGTGCGCCCTTGCGATTCCCGAGCCGGCGGCGGGTACGCGCGAGCCGTGGCGGATCCAGCGCCCCCGGGTGCCGCGCCGCATCCATCCTGGCGCTGCTCGGGGCAGTCTCGGCGATCGCGCTCGCGTCCTCGTGCCTCTCGCAGGTCGCCGCGCAGCGCCGCCGCGTCGCGCGCCGGTCCGGCCAGGCGGTCGGGCTGGGACTGCTTCCGGCCGGGCTCGTCGCGTTCGCCGCCGCGTCTCCGCTTCGCTCGCTCACCGTGGTCGTCGCCGGCGCCTGCGCCGCCGAGGCGGGCCACGGGCCGGCGTGCCTGAACGCGCAGGACGAGCTGAACGCGATCGCCCCGCGCGAGCGCGGCGGCGAGGTCATCGCGGCGTTCGTCGCCCGCATCTACGCCGGGGTTGGGGGCGCGGTCATCGCAACCGAGATCCTCGACCTGCGGGTCTCGCTCGCCGTGGCCGTCGGGTCGGTCGCGGTCGTGCTCTCGGCGGTTGCGGCGGCAACGGCGGCCTGGCAGGCCGCAGGGGCTGCGACTCGCTAGCCCGCGTCCTCGAACGCGTCGATGCGCGGGAACGTGCCCATGGCCCGCGGCCGGCGCCGGTCGCGCGTCCGCCGTCGCTCGTCCATGACGCCGGCGGCGAGGCGGCGGCGGTCATTCGAGCCGCCTTCGCGGCGGTCGACGATGACCTCCACGTTCGGGTTCCCCGCGTAGTGCGCCGTCATCCGCTCCAGCAGCTCGTCCTCGAGCTCGCGCGGGATCACGCAATAGATCACCCCTGAAGTAGACACCGCTCGACCCGGCGGCGTCAAGGGGTATGCTCGGTCCGTGGCCGTGCCGAGCGGGTTGGAGTGTTTGCGCTGCCAGCGGCGGTATCCGATCGTGACCATGCCGGCGGGCTGCCCGTCCTGCGCGTCGGAGGGCGCCCCGGCAAACGTCGCGCCCGTGTACGGGCGGATGACGGCGCTTCGACCCGGGAGGACGACGGGCTACGGGACGGCCCGATTCATCACCCAGCTCCCGGTCGCGCGCGACCGCCTGATCAGCATGGGCGAGGGTGACACGCCGCTCCTGGCGACCCATGCTCTCGGCCCGCAGCTCGGCCTGCGCCGACTGCTCCTGAAGGACGAGCGCCAGAACCCGACCGGGAGCTGGCGCGACCGGTTCGCGACGATGGCGATCTCGCAGATCGAGGATACGTCGCTCACCGTCGGCTGCGCGGGCGACGAGGCGATGTGCGTCTCCGTGGCAAGCTACGCGGCGCGCGCCGGGGTCCGGTCGGTGAGCCTGGTGGAGCCGGGCGTCTCCGACCGCACCCGCGACGCCATCGAGGCGGTGGGCGGACGCGTCGTCGCCGTGACCGCCGCGGAGGGCCGATGGCCGCTCCTGGCCGAGGCCGAGCGCGTCTTGGGGTGGCGGGCGCTCTCGAACCGGGCCGCGCCCCCGATCGGCGGCGACCCGCTCGCCGCGGAGGGGTACCGGACGATCGCCTACGAGATCGCCGAGCAGCTTCGCTTCGCCGCGCCCGATCTCGTCATCGTCCCCGCCGGCCTCGGCGACGGCATCCAGGGAATCTGGCGCGGCTTCCGTGAGATGGTGTCGTGGGGGCTCCTCGACCGGATCCCGCGCATGGTCGCCGTCGAGCTCGGCGGCGCGGTGGCGAGCGCGCTGGCGGGAGGCAAGGACTGGGTGGCGCCGACCGGCCTTGTCGAGTCGCCGGCCCGGTCGCTCGCCGGCGTCACCGGCACGGTGCAGACGCTCCATGCCGTGGTCGAGTCCGAGGGCCTCGTCGTCCGCGTCTCGGACGCCGAGCTGGAGCAGGCGCGGATGCAGCTCGGTGAGCTCGAGGGGATCTGGGCCGACCTCGCCGCGGCGGCGCCTATTGCCGCGGTGATCAAGCTCGCCCAGCGCGGCGACGTGCCCGCCCGCACCGTGGTCGTCGCGGTCGTGACCGAGCACGGCGTCTCCGACGCCTCCTCGGCGGCGCCCGGGGTGCTCGAGACCGTCGACGGCCGCGTGGACGACCTGCTGCGGGTGCTGGCGGTCAGGGGTGAGTAGCGTCGTCCGCCTCTGGGTGGACGGCGGCTCGCGCGGAAACCCGGGGCCGGCGGCGTTCGGCTACCGCATCGAGGACACGGACGGCGCCGTCCTCGCCGAGGAGGGCGAGTCGATCGGGATCGCCACGAACAACGTGGCCGAGTACTCCGCGCTGATCGCCGGGCTCCGCCGGGCGGCGGCGCTCGGCGCGCGCGAGGTCGAGGTGCGGTCGGACTCGCAGCTTCTCATGCGGCAGATGGCCGGGGTCTACCGGGTCAAGAGCCCGGCGCTGCGCGAGCTCTGGGCCGAGGCCGGGGAGGCGGCGTCGGCGTTCGATCGTGTGCGCTACTTCGAGGTTCCCCGCGCCGAGAACGCCGCGGCCGACCGCCAGGTGAACATCGCGCTCGACCGGGCTGCGTCCTGAGGTTGGGTATACTCCCGGGTCTCCGGCGGCTGTAGCTCAGTTGGCTAGAGCGTCTGCTTGCCATGCAGAAGGTCGAGGGTTCGAGCCCCTTCAGCCGCTTTCCCGCTAACCAACCGGTCGATTGCGATTCAGAAGGGGGCTAGAACCTCGGTCTCGCGACACGAGTCTCGCCCGAGGCGCAAGCAATCAAGTCGTTGGGTGCGACTCCGGCCAGCTCAGGTCGAACTAGGAAAGGCGCGGTACGGCACGGGCGGCGGCCCGTCGTCGGCGGACATGTACGCGATGCGAGCCCGCCGACGTCGAGCGTCCGCCGGCGGATCATCCTCGGTCGGCGTATTCCTCGCCTGCATCCGGCGCTTCGATGCGCTCGATCTCGCACAGCGATGCGCGGAGCGGCGAGCTGCCGCTGATCGGATCAGCGGGCGTCTGTCGCAGGATCAGGTTGAGGTTGGCGCTGTCGGGGCCGTACGGGGGATACCCCGGCAGCCCGAGCTCGCCGCACCCCTGCCACCAGCCGTGCTGGCCGCACACGACTCCCGGGTCGAGGCTCGAGTCGAGCCGCGCCCGGGCGCGGACCGCGCCGTTGGGGGTCACGATACGCACCCAGTCGCCGGCGGCGATCGCGCGGTCCGCGGCGGCGTCGGGGTGGATCTCGACCTGTGGGTCGGGCATGGCACGTCGCAGCATGGCGATCTGCCGGTGCTGGGACTCGGCGAAACGCACCGACTTGGCACACGTGAGTACGAGCGGGTAGCGGCCGGCGAGGTCCGGCCGAGAGCGGGGGCTGATCGCCGGCTCGGTGAACGTCGGCAGCGCCGGGTGCCCGTGGTCGGCGAGCGTCTCGGACAGGAGCTCGACCTTTCCCGACGGGGTGCGAAACCCGACCTGGATGCCGTCGTTGATCTGGGCGTGCTTGCGGTGGATGGTGGTGAGAGGCAACCTGATCCCGGCCGGCTGCGCGCGGAGCTGCTCGAGCGTGATTCCGCTCGGCTCGAGCTGGTGTCGCCACGCAGCGTCGACGTCGCCGTCCCAGAACTGCGCGCCGAGGCCGAGCCGCGTCGCCAGCGCGAACACGATCTCCAGATCCGAGCGTGCCTCGCCGCGCGGCGCGTGGACCGGTCGCCGCAACTGCACGAGTGACTGGGCCTCCTGGCTGACCTCGAACCCGATCCGGAGCCCCTCGACCTCGAACGGGGTCGCAACGGGAAGGACGATGTCGGCGAGGTCCGCCGTCGGGCTGAGGAATGTGTCGGCGTGGACCGCGAACTCGAGTTGCGCGAGCGCATCCCGGCCTCGGGCGCTGTCGCCGTGGGCCATCACGAGGTTGGCACCGAAGTTGACCAGCGCGCGTGCGCGGCCATCGAGGGCCGCCGTGTAGAAGTCGGAGCCGGTGATGAACTCGAACCGCGCGGGCCCGAGTGGCCGCTCGTCGAGCCCGATCGCCTTCGCGCGCTGCTCGGGCGCGAGCAGCTCGAGCCCGTCGATCGGGTTGGCCGGTACGGGGGTGAAGAGGACGTTGCCGCCCGGCGCGTCGAGGCAGCCCAGCAGGGCGTAGAGCACGTTGATCGCTCGGATCGTCTGGGTCGTGCCGCTGTGCTGCTCGAGCCCGCTCCACGTGTAGAACGCCACCGGGCGGGACGTCCACAGGGTCTCCGCGACCCGCTCGATCTCCGCCGCGGGCACCCCGGTGATCGCGGCCGCCGCCTCCGGCCCGCACTCGCGGCAATGGTCGGCGAGCTCGGCGAGGACCGGGCGGCACTGGATTCCGCCGATCGTGTAGCGGCCGTCGAGCGCCAGGTGCGCCTCGTCTCCGTCGTAGCGGCGACTCGTCGTGTCGTAGGTCACAGGCGCAGCGACAGTGGTGTCCCACGCGACGTAGCGTCCGGGCTCCGCGCCCGGAACGTCGTCGGAGCGCAGCAGCCGCCCGGTATCGGCGCGCACCAGGAGCGGCGCGTTCGTGAAGCGCCGGACGAACTCGATGTCATACAGCCCGCGGTCGAGCAGGACACGGGTGATGGCGAGCGCGAGGGCCGCGTCGGTCCCGGGCCGCACCTGCAGCCAGTGGTCGGCGTCCGCTGCGAGCCCCGCGCGGCGTGGATCGATCGCCACGAGCTTCGCACCCCGCCGACGGGCATCGACTGTCGCGGTGGCGTGCACGAGCCGGGCGACCGACGGGTTGTAACCCCAGTAGAGGATGCAGCCGGCGCGCTCGAGATCGGGCATGAACGCGCCCGGCACCGGCGCACCGAACGTGTATGTCGAGGCGAGATACCGGCCCCAACCGCACAGCTCCATCGAGCAGGTGAAGTTCGGGCTGCCGAACGCCCGGCGCAGACGTGTGATCCAGTCGACCGAGTCGCTCAGCGCCGAGGTCGACGGTGACGCTGACCCGAACACGACCGACTCCGGGCCTGACGTGTCCGCGACCGCCCGCAGCCGCGCGGCGACCGTGTCGAGGGCCTCGTCCCAGCCGATCCGCTCCCACCCCGGGTCGTCGGCCCCCTTCGCCGCCGTACGCCGCACCGGGTGCAGCAGCCGGTCGGCATGGTCCACGATGGCCGGCGCTGCCTTGCCCTTCACGCACAGCGCCCGCCCCGTCGGGTGGGCCCGGTCGGGTTCCAGCGCCGTGAACCGGCCATCAACCGTCACCGCAGTCGCGCCGCAGCGGGAAACGCACAACGCACAAAACGTCGGCGTTCGGACTTGTTCTCCCGTGTCAAGCATGTCCGATTCTGGCGACTTCGAACGGGATCGAACCTCGCCCAAGTCGGGCCGTAGCATCCCTGATCCGGCGGCAGAAGTCGAGCTCCGGCTGCGACCCGTGGCCGCAACTGAGCGCGACGGCGGAAGCGCGGGCGTCTCGCTGCTGCACGTCTCCGTGACCACGCCCGACGGCTCGCGCAAGGTCGTTGGGACGGAGTGGTATCGGCGGTGGACCGGCGAGTACGACGTTCGCAGCTCGCTGTTCGGGCCGGGCAGCGGTCGGGTCCTCCTGAGGGACGAGTACGCGCGTCAGTCGGATGAGACCGGCCTGATGGTTTGCCACCGGCTCCCCGGTGTTCGTAAAGCGGCCGTCGCTCTTCGATTCTCCGGGCATCGTGCTCTACCGCGAGTACCTGCGGCACGAGCCCCAAAGCGCAGAGTACCGCTTGCACGCGACCCGCGCCGACGACCGGCGCCTGGTGCTGGACTTCGCCGTGGTCATCCAGAGCGACTCGGCTTGACGCCGGCCGACGCCGGGCTCGAGCCCGACGGCGTCCCCTCGATCCCGGGGGTGGGCAACCCACAAGGGCGAGGTGTACGCGACGAGCTTTCGGCCCGGCGTGGAGCGGCCGCTCGAGGGAGGCGAAGCGAGACCTCGATCACGGCCGCCAGAAGGCCAGCGACCTGATTCTCCCTGGTCCCGGCGTGACACCGGGACTCTTCTGGGTGAAGACCTCCGATGCGCTGGTGGAGGTGCGGCTCTGGTACGGGATGGAGGCAACGCCTGAGCGGATACGCGACGTCGCCGAGCAGCTGCGGCCCGTCGCGTAGCGGCGGGTTGCGCTGAGCTTGACCTTACGTCGCCCGCTCCCCCGCCATCCGGATCGCGACCTCGTACTTCGTGACCGACGTCCGCGTTCCCGGCGTATCGGCGGCCGGCATCGCGTTCAGCGTGGCGTCGCCGCGCGCGTAGTCGTCCTCGGTCTCGAAGAAGAGCACGGCCAGCGACCGGTCGCTCTCGGGGTCGTGGAGGAGCATGAATTCCGTCGCGGGGATGTCCTCAGGCGGCGTGTCCCCGCTCATCTCCTGCTTCATCTGCTCGACGCGATCTTTGGTCACGCCGTCGAACGACACGACTCGTGCGAGCGTCATTGCGAATCCTCCCGGTCGATGTGGAGCGAGGGTACACCCTCCGCGCAAGGCGGAGCGGGCGTAAAACGCAATAGGATCTGCGCGTGCGCCTGACCGAGCTCACCGCCGACCTCCAGGCTCTGCGCGAGAACCTTGCCGAGGAGCTGCTTGCCATCAACCGCTACGAGGAGCAGGCGTTCTCGCTCTCAGACGAGGACGCGAAGGAGCATGTGCAGCGGATCGTCGAGGAGAAGAAGGAGCACGTCGCGCGGCTCCTGCGCGTGATCCAGCGTCTCGACGTGAAGCAGCGCGAGGCGATCGAGCGCGCGCACTAGTACTAGCGCTTCTCTCCGCTATGCGCCGACGTCGAAGACGATCCCCTGGGCGAGCGGCAGCTCAGTCGAGTAGTTGACCGTCGCCGTCTGCCGGCGCATGTAGGCCCTCCACGCGTCGGATCCGGACTCGCGGCCGCCGCCGGTCTCCTTCTCGCCGCCGAACGCGCCGCCGATCTCGGCGCCGCTCGGGCCGATGTTGACGTTGGCGATGCCGCAGTCCGACCCGGCGGCGGAGAGGAATCGCTCGCTCTCGCGCAGATCGCCGGTGAACACGCACGACGAGAGGCCCTGGGGCACGTCGTTGTGGATCGCGATCGCCTCGTCGAGGTCGGCGTACGTCATGGCGTAGAGCAGCGGCGCGAACGTCTCTTCGCGCACGAGATCGGTCTGCTCCGGCATGCGGACGATGGCGGGGCGGACGTAGTACGCATCGGGCCAACGGTCGGCCAGCTCGCGCTCGCCGCCGGCGACCGTGCCGCCGTCTGCCCGGGCCCGCTCGAGCGCCGCCTGCATCCCCTCGAACGCGTCGCCGGAGATGAGGGGGCCGCACAGCGTCCCGGGGTCGCGCGGGTCGCCCACCTCGACGCTCGCGTAGGCCCGCTCCAGCCGGTCGAGCAGCCGGTCGGCGACGTCCTCGTGGATGATGAGCCGGCGGAGTGAGGTGCACCGCTGGCCCGCGGTGCCGACGGCGGCGAAGACGATCGCGCGCACGGCCAGGTCGAGGTCTGCGGTCGGGGTCACGATCATGCCGTTGTTGCCGCCGAGCTCGAGCACCGACCGGCCGAGTCGCGACGCGATCTGCGGCGCGATCGTTCGCCCCATCGCGGTCGAGCCGGTGGCGGAGACGAGCGGGATGCGGGGGTCGTCCACGAGCGTCCGGCCGCCGTCGCCGACGACGACCTGGACGAGGCCAGGAGGCACGTCGCCAAGCCGCCGGGCTGCTCGCTCGTAAAGCGCCGCGCACGCGAGCGCCGTGAGCGGGGTCTGCGATGACGGCTTCCACACGACCGGGTCGCCGCAGACGAGCGCGAGGGCGGCGTTCCAGCTCCAAACGGCGACAGGGAAGTTGAAGGCAGTGATGACGCCGACCGGGCCGAGCGGATGCCACGTCTCGAACATCCTGTGGCCCGGCCGCTCCGAGGCGATCGTGAGCCCGTAGAGCTGGCGGGAGAGGCCGACCGCGAAGTCGCAGATATCGATCATCTCCTGAACCTCGCCCAGGCCCTCCTGGACGATCTTCCCGGCCTCGAGCGTCACCAGCCCTCCGAGCGCCTCCTTCTCGCTCCGCAGCTCCTCGGCGAAGACGCGGACGAGCTCGCCGCGGCGCGGCGCCGGCACCTCCCGCCAGACGCGGAAGGCCTCCACGGCCTGCGCGACCGCGGCGTCGGCGTCGGCGGCAGTGGCCGACCTGATCCGCGCCAGCGGCTCTCCGGTGATCGGGGTCCTCACCTCGAGGTCGCCGTCGCGCAGCGACGCGGGATCGAGGTCGAGGCGGGCGAGGATGGCGTCGGTGTCATGGGTGAGAGTGGCGGTGTCCTGCATCAGGCTGCTCCTTGTGCGCTCTGTCTGG
>DASQXS010000274.1:0-2323 GCA_035639615.1 Gaiellales bacterium
GCCGCGGCCCGCCGCTTCAGCCTCGTCTACGTCGACCAGGTCGATCCGGCGAATGTTCCCGTCCCGGACTGGCGGGGGCGGTCGCTGCCGCTGCACGCGACCTCGTCGGGGAAGGTGTTCCTGGCCTGGCTCGAGCGGGCAGAGCGAGATGCCGTTCTGCCGCCGCGGCTCGAGGCCTACACGCACCGGACGATCACCGACCGGGCCGCGCTCGAGCGCGTGCTCGCGAGCATCCGCCGCACCGGCTACGGCACGTGCGTGGGCGAGTTCGAGGCGTTCCAGAACGGCGTCTCGGCGGCGGTGCTCGACCCGCAGAGCCGGCCGGTCGTGATCGTGAACATCTGGGGCCCCAGTCAGCGCGTGACGCAGAAGCGGCTGCCGCCGCTCGGCCGGATGGTGCGCGAGGCGGCCGCCGAGGTGAAGGCGGTGATCGCCTGAACTGGGAGGTCTTCATCACGTGCGCGGTCACCGGCGCCGGCGACACGACCGGCCGCAGCGAGCTCGTGCCGGTGACGCCGGCCGCCATCGCCGACGCCGCGATCGAGTCGGCGCGGGCGGGCGCCGCGGTCGCCCATATCCACGTACGCGACCCGGCGACCGGCAAGGGGGCGCGCGACGCGGCGCTCTACCGGGAGGTGGTCGAGCGCGTCCGCGCCGCGGACGTCGACGTCGTCGTCAACCTGACGGCCGGCATGGGCGGCGACCTCGTCCTCGGCGGCGCGGACGCCCCCCTTCCACTCGACCCGGCCGGGACGGACATGGCCGGCGCCGAGGAGCGGCTCGTCCATGTGGCCGAGCTCCTGCCGGAGATCTGCACCCTCGACTGCGGCAGCATGAACTTCGCCGCCGGCGGCGACTACGTGATGGTGAACACGCCCGAGGTGCTGCGGAAGATGGCCCGCCGCGTGCAGGAGCTGGGCGTCCGCCCCGAGCTCGAGGTGTTCGACACCGGGAATCTGGTGATGGTGAAGGAGCTCATCCGCGACGGGCTGATCGACGAACCGGCGCTGATCCAGCTCTGTACCGGGATCCCCTACGGGGCGACGGACGACCTGGCCACGCTGCTGGCCATGGTGAACCAGGTACCGCCGGGCGCGATCTACTCCATCTTCTCGATCGGCCGGATGCAGCTGCCGTTCGTGGCGATGGCCGCCCTCGCGGGCGGCAACGTCCGCGTCGGCCTCGAGGACAACCTCTATCTCTCGCGCGGCGTCCCTGCCACGAACGGCGCGCTCGTCGAGCGGGCGGTCGCCATCCTCGAGGCGATGAACGTCCGCATCCTCGGCCCGGACGAGGTGCGGGCGAAGCTCGGGCTCACCCGCCGTGGCTGACCGCGCCCTCCCGCGCACCGTCGGCCTCCTGGGCGCGGGCGTGATCGGCGGCGGCTGGGCGGCGCGGTTCCTCCTGCACGGGGTCGACGTGCGCCTCTTCGATCCGCACCCGGAAGCAGAACGGAAGGCGGTGCAGATGCTCGAGAACGCCCGCCGCGCCTACCGCCGGCTGACGCTCGTGCCCCTCCCCCGGGAGGGCCGCCTCATGTCGGCCGCGAGCGTCGAGGACGCGGTCCGGGACGCCGACTTCGTCCAGGAGAGCGTGCCCGAGCAGGAGCAGCTGAAGCGCGATCTCCTGCTCGCGGCGAGCCGGATCGCGCCCGCGGACGTCGTGATCGCGTCCTCCACCTCGGGCCTCCTCCCTTCCCGGCTCCAGGCCGGGATCCGCCACCCCGAGCGCCTGGTCGTCGGCCATCCCTTCAACCCGGTCTATCTGCTGCCGCTCGTGGAGGTCTGCGGCGGCTCGGACACGTCGGAGGCCGCGGCGGAACGGGCGGCCGCCGTCTACCGCAGCGTCGGGATGGCGCCGCTCCGCGTCCGTAAGGAGGTCGACGGCTTCGTCGCCGACCGACTGCTCGAGGCGCTGTGGCGCGAGGCGCTGTGGCTCGTCGCCGACGACGTCGCCACGATCGAGGAGGTGGACGACGCGATCCGCCTCGGCGCCGGGCTGCGGTGGGCGTTCATGGGCACGTTTCTCACGTACCGGATGGCCGGCGGCGAGGCAGGCATGCGCCATTTCCTGGAGCAGTTCGGGCCGGCCCTCGGCTGGCCGTGGACAAGGCTCACCGATGTGCCGAAGCTGACGGAGGAGCTCGTCTCGAAGATCGTCGCCCAGTCCGACGCCCAGGCCGGCGGCCGGTCTGCGCACGATTTGGAACGGTCGCGCGACGACTGCCTCGTGGCCGTGCTCCAGGCGCTCCGCACGCACGAGGCCGGCGCCGGCGCCGTGCTCGCGGCGCACGAGCGCGTCCTTTTCGATGCCGGGGCCACGC
>DASQXS010000275.1:0-2810 GCA_035639615.1 Gaiellales bacterium
TATGCGGTCAGCGGCCCGTCGGTGACGATCGGTGGGCCGGGCCAGGTGCGGGATTCGTCCCGGCGCAAGGGGCGCAGGGCCGCACACGAGTCGGAGCGCGCCTGGTGGCGGGAGGTGGTGGGCGCGCTCGCGGCGCCGGAAGACTAGAACAGCCTGTAGTTGGTCTGGTTCCGGAAGAAGCCGTGCCGGACGCGATTCGTGCAGCGCAGGCCGATCGTCCTCGACCTGCACACGAAGGGGCCGAAGCGCCGCGTGGTCCCGTAGCGCAGCACGACGGCATGGGGGTCGATGACGCTATCCGACACGCAAAGCGCGTGAGCCCTGCCACGAGGGGTCATGCCGAACGAGTTGCCGTAGTCGAACTTGGTCCGCTCCCCTCTGAGGCGTTGACAGGGTTCGTGTGAGGTTTGCCCGGGCGCGGTCGGAGCTGAGGCGCGTAGCGCCGAGGCGGAGATCGCGTCCGGGCAGCCTCCCAGGATGGGCCGCTCAACCGAAGGAGATATCAGTTGAGCGAGACCAGGAAGTACCGCAAGTTCACGCCGCAGCAGAAGCTCGAGCTGGTGCTCGCGTCGCTGCGCGGCCAGGTGTCGGTGGCGGAGATCTGCCGCGAGCACGAGATCTCCGAGACGCTGCTGCGCCGCTGGCGCGATCAGCTGCTCGAGGCGGGAGCCGAGCGCTTCGCGGGCAAGGAGGAGCGCTCGGGCGAGAAGGACCTGCGCCGCCGGATCCGCGAGCTCGAGCGGGCGCTGGGCCGGAAGACCTACGAGCTCGAGATCGCGGGGGAAGCATTGCGAGGCTGGGAGTGAGCGAGCGCGTCGCCCGGTCTCGC
The DNA here is from genome assembly GCA_035639615.1 of Gaiellales bacterium. GTDB lineage: Bacteria > Actinomycetota > Thermoleophilia > Gaiellales > JAICJC01 > JAICJC01. Next base: position 830 of record DASQXS010000275.1, read on the forward strand.
GAGCTGGTCGCCAGGGGCTACGCGGTGGCGGCCGTGGCGCGCGTGCTGCAGATCACCCGTCAGGCGGTCTACCGCGTCCCGAAGCCGCGTCGATCTCCGGACGCGGCCAGGCGTGCACCGGTCGACGAGATCGAGCGAGCGATCGTCGCGGTCGCCGAGGCCAACCCGACCGACGGCTACCGGCTCGTGACCGCCTGGGTGCGCCGCAAGCTCGGCCGGGCCGTGAACCGCAAGCGGGTGCTGCGCGTGATGCGCGAGCGCAAACTGATCCAGCGCCGCCGGTGTGAGCCGCGCCGGCGCCGGCCGGGGTTCTTCCGCGTCGAGCGCCCCGGCCAGCTCTGGCATCTCGACATGACCGCGGTCTGGGTCGCCGAGCACGGCTGGTGCTACCTGAACGCGATCATCGACTGCTGCACGCGCGAGATCGTCGGCTGGGACCTCACGGTCCGCTGCCGCGCCAAGGAGGCGATCGCCGTGATCGAGAGAGCCGTCGCCGAGCAGAGCATCCGCCCCGGCACGCTCACGCTCGGCACCGACAACGGCTCGGCGTTCGTCGCCCGCGCCACCAGACTCGTCCTCTCCGGGCTCGGGGTCGCGCACCGCCGCGGCGGCTACCGCGACCCCGAGTCGCAAGCGTTGATCGAGTCGTGGTTCCGCTACCTCAAGGAGCGCTGCGTCTGGCGCCACGAGTTCGAGACCCTCGACCAGGCCAGGGAGGTGATCGCCGCCTACATCGAGCACTACCACGACCGGCCCCACAGCCGGCTCGACTACCGCACGCCCCGCGAGGTCCGCGCGACGTGGGACGATGCCCAGGAAGCCCTACAAAAACAAGCGGCCTGACCTGTCAACGCCTGGCGGGAGCGCTCCACATCCCCGCCGCCCGACACAACCTCAGCACCTCACCGAACAGATCCGCCAGCGCCACCTCGTGCCGCTTGCGGAACTCGGCGATCGTGGAGTGATCAGGCACCCGGTTGGCGGCGATCACGCGATAGGCCACGTCCTCCTGACACTCCCGCTCGATCCCGCGCGAAGACCGGTTCCCGCGCGCGTACGCGTAAAGCAACAACGCCACCATCATCGACGGCTCATACGCCGGCCGGCCATGACCATCAGCGCGGTAGGCAGCGTAGAACGCCGACAAGTCCATCTCCTCGACCGCCCCCAGGATCGTCCACACCAGATGATCCTCAGCCACCCAATCCCGAAGCGAGGGCGGCATCAAATACGCCTGCTCACGATCACACTCGATGAAGTTCTGAGGCATGCGGGCATGGTCATAACCCGCCCGGTCGGACCCCTTTACCCGACAGCCTCGGCGAGAGTCAGGTGCCGGCAGGGGACACGGCCGGAGTCCTGCTCTGCCGTCCTCGCGGACTTCTGCAATCCCGCATTGGAGTGGCGATGGCGGGTGTGTCGCGAGCTCTTGCAGGTGGTCCCGAGCGCGCACGCGCCGCGCCTCGTGGCGCACGACCGCATCCATGGCTAGCGGTTGCCCGGCGATTCGACGTCGCGGCGGCGACGCCCATCTTCGCCGCAATGAGGGTTCCCGGCGCGGACCGCGTGCTCGACGCTTTCCGCGTTCGCCCTCCTGGCCCGGCCGACGGCGGCCTCGACGGCCGCGAGCTCCTCCTTGGCCTTGGCCGCGAAGGCGCCCACAAGGTCGGCACGATCGATCTCACGACGCGATGAGATCATGGGTTCGTCGGCGCGCCTCGAGGTCTCGCTGGGTGTCGATCACCGAGGCGTACGCGCGCGAGTCTCGAGGTGGCGCCGTGCTGCCTAGATCCCAGCCGGCGCTCCCGCTGCGGTAGGGCAGAAGCGCCGTGCAACTGGTCCTTCTCGCGTCGGCCGTGACTGCCTTCCGTCGTCTCGGTTGGCTCAGTTGGCCTATTGCGCGGCGGTACGGGCGGGATGGATTTCGAGCTCGCGGTCGAGTCCGGTCAGGACGAGCAGCCGAAGCACCGGTCCTGCCGGG
>DASQXS010000276.1:0-2968 GCA_035639615.1 Gaiellales bacterium
GAGCGACCCGCCGACGCCGGCCGCGACGAGGACGCAGAGGCCGGCCGCCGCGACCGCGCCCGGCCCGAGGCGGTCGGCCGCCCACCCGCTGACGGGGGCCGGGACGAACATGCCGGCGACATGCACCGACACGATCGCCCCGATCGGGCGCAGGCCGTGTCCCCCCGCCGCCAGCCTCACCGGCGCCACCGCCATGATGCCGACCATCAGCAGGTTCACGAGGGCGAGGACGGCGATCGCAAACCGGGCCCGGCGCGCTCCCAGGCCGGCGGCGAGCTCGCGCCGCCCGGCTCCGGCGCCGGCGGGCCGTCGCAGCGATACGCGAGCGAGCGACAGGCCCGCCAGCAGTGCCGCCGCGGCCGCGTAGACGATCGCTGCGGCCAGGAACATCCCCGCCAGCGGCTCGACGCCGACGGCGCCGGCGAGCGCGCCCGTCGGGCCGAGCAGCGCAGGGCTCGCGACGGCTCCGGCCGCAGTGCCGAAGAGGACAGCCGCGAGCGCCCGTCCCCTCCCGGCGGGACCGCCGAGCTCGGCCGCTGCGTACCGGGTGAGGAAGATGGCCGCGTTCCCGGCCCCGTACGGGACGCATCCGGTGGCGAGAAGCGGGAAGCTTCGGAGGTCGGCCGCGGCCACGACCGCGGCCGCGCCGGCGCACCCGGCCAGGTAGCCGGCTGCCAGGGCCGGCCCGCGCCCCATCCGTGCCGAGAGGCGCGATAGCGCGAGGGCGGCGACGGCCGAGCCGACGACAACGCACGCGAGCGGCACCCCGGCCGCGCCGTCGCTTCGAACGAGCCGCGCTCCGAGGATTCCCGCAGCGGTGCCCCCGCCCGCGAGCCCTAGCGCGCCGACCGCCGCGCTCGCGGCGAGCCACCATCGATCAACCATCTAGCCGTCGTACTCGTCGCGGCGGCGGAACCAGGTACCGGTCTCGTTGCGCCCCTTCGGCGCCCGATCGAGCCACTGGTACATGCCCCAGAGCACGTCCGCGCCGCGTGCGAACGCGGAGTACGTGTGGTACACGGTCCCGTCTTCGCGGGCGAAGGCGCTCATCCCCGGCGCCTCGCGGGTATACGTCGCGGCGTCGGTGCCGACCGAGGCTGCGATGTCGGCAAGCGGCCCCTCGCTCGATTCCAGGATGGGCCTCATGTCGACGCGGCGGTAGTTGTACTCGACGGCGCCCGCGCGCTGCTGCTCCTCGGTGAAGGAGACGTTGAAGTCGAAGTTGAAGTCGCCGCCGTGCGATGAGGCCCAGGGGAAGCTCCAGCCCATCCGCCGGCTGTAGGTCTGCAGCGTGGCGAGCGGGGCGCGCGAGACGGCGATCATCGCGACGTCGTGGTGCTCGAGGTGGACGACGAAGCCGTTGAAGCCGTCCGCGATCGACGAGCATGCGGGGCAGCCGGCCGCGTGGTCCGGGCCGAACATGAAGTGATAGACGAGAAGCTGTGAGCGCCCCCGGAAGAGGTCGGCCAGCGAGGCTTCGCCGTCGTCGGTTTCGAAGCGGTAGTCCTTCTCGACTCGGACCCAGGGAAGCTCCAGTCGCCGCCGGGCGAGCTCGTCGCTGCGCCGGGTCAGCTCCTTCTCGGCCTCCAGCAGCTCGAGCCGGGCGGAGAGCCACTCCTCACGCGTCCCTGTCCTGTGCTCAGCCATGGTGTCCTCTCCTTCCTGTCGGTGTGGGCCCGATCACGGCACGGGCGCGCCGAACGCCGCCGCGACGCGGCGCCTCAGCTCGTCCTCGGGCACGTCCTCGAGGCGCTCGGCGATGCCCCACCGGTGCCCGAACGGGTCGACGATCTGGCCGTGCCGCTCGCCCCAAAACGCGTCTTCCAGCGGATGGAAGACCTCCGCGCCGGCGTCGAGGGCGCGCCGCCACAGGGCGTCCGCGTCGTCGGTCGAGATGGTGAGCGCGCCGTACGTGCCGCCGATCGCGAGCGGCGAGACGACGTTCGCCTCCGGGAACTCGTCCGCGATCATGACCTCCGAGTCGCCGAGGCGAAGCTCGATCTGCATGAAGCGGCCGTCCGGCACCTGGATCCGGCGGCCCGGCTCGGCGCCGAGGGCTCGGGCGTACCAGTCGGCCGCCCGGGCGGCGTCGCGGACGACGATGTGCGGTGTGATGGTCGGCATCGATCCTCCGGTGTGTCGTTGCCGTGCATCGTGCCGTCCTGCGGGGCGCTGGTCTTGTACGAACCGGCCGTGTTGATCCGCGGCCGTTGACGCTCGGGAGATCGCGCCGCTAGCGTGGGGCTCGATGCCCGAACAGTCCTACCGGGAGCGGTTGCCGCAGCCCGCCGGGGCGGGGACGCTGGCCTGCGTCTGGCTCCAGCACGTCCCGGCGACCGCCGCGCCGCACGAGCACCGGGCCGTGCCCAACGCCTGCGGGGAGATCTCCTACCGGCTTGGCGACGCGACAGCGTGGGCCCACGGGCTCCTCGACGCCGACATCGAGCTCGACTGCCTCTGGGGCCGGCCCGGACAGGTGCTGGCGGCGCAGATGGCGGCGGCTGCCTCGGCGGACGAAGCCGCCGCCCTGCTCGAGGCCGAGGTGGTTCGCCGGAGCATGGCGGCCGCGCCCGATGACGGCGTCCTCGCCGGCGCGGTCGACGGCCTTCAGCCGTGGCGCCGCGCCCGGGCGGGCGAGCTCTCCGCCGAGCTCTTCGTCTCGCAGCGGCAGCTGCGCAGGCGGATGGTGGCGGCGTTCGGGCACGGCCCGCGGACGCTCCAGCGCATTCTGCGCTTCCAGGGCTTTCTCGCGCTCAGCAGCCTGCGCGGCCATCGCGGCCGGCTGAGCGAGGTGGCCGCCGCAGCCGGATACGCCGACCAGGCGCACCTTTCCCGGGAGTGCCTGCGTCTGACCGGCCTCACCCCCGGCCGGTTCCTTGAGGAGACGCGGGCGGGCTGCGGGCCGAGCCACGACCACCGGGCGTCGTTCGCGGGCGTCCAGCGTGCGCTGCTCACGCCGCGGCGGGAC
>DASQXS010000277.1:0-5754 GCA_035639615.1 Gaiellales bacterium
TGCGAGGCCTTGGTGATGGGGAAGATGTGGCGCACCTCGAGCCGCTGCTGGGGCGTATCGATCCAGCCGCCCGATCCCGGCGTGGATGCCTGGAGGAAGGTCAGCGGCGACACCCACATGGCGTTGCCGGTCGTCTGCACGACCTGGTCGATCGAGACGTGGTTCGCGAGCAGCCGCGCGGGATCGACCTGCACCTGCAGCTGGCGCTCGCGCTGGCCCCAGATCGAGACGTTGGCGACGCCCGGGACGGCCAGCAGCGCCGGGCGGATGTCCCAGCGCGCGAGGATGCCCATGTCGATCGGCGACATCGTCTTCGACGAGAGGCCGATCATCATCACGCGGTTCGCCGTCGAGAGCGGCTGGATGATGACGGGCGGCTTGGCGACGTTCGGGATCGCAAACGAAAGCGCGAGCCGCTCCTGCACCAGCTGGCGGGCCCGGAGAACGTCCGTCCCGGGCTCGAACGTGAGCAGGATCGACGACAGCCCGGGGACGGTGGTGGAGTGGATGGACTGCAGCCACGGCGTCCCGTTCAGGAGCTCCTCGAGGTTCAGGGTCACCAGGTCCTCGACCTCCGGCGCCGACAGGCCGAGCGCCTCGGTCTGCACCTCGATCATCGGCGGCGCGAACTCCGGCAGGGCGTCGACCGGCATCTGCCGGGCCTGCTGCGCCCCCGCCGCGACCACCGCCGCACCCAGCGCGAGGACGACGAGCCTGAAGCGCAGGCTCGACGCGATGATCGATCGCATCATGATGGAAGACCCCCCGACCCCGAATGTTCGCCGCCATCGTCGCCCGCCGCCGTCACCGCAGCGTCACCGGGCCGTCACGGGCCGCCGGCTTCGGGTGTAAAAGTTAGGCTGCGGCGCCGGGGCTGATCTGGGCGTCGTCGCGGATCAGACCGCGGACCAGCTGCTCCATGTGGATGGAGGGGTTGATCCCGAGCCGGCTGCGGGCCAGGTCGCGGTAGACGTGATACTGGCGGATCGCCTCGAACGAGTTGCCGTCGGCCAGGTAGACCTTGACGAGGATCCGGTGCACGCTCTCGCGCAGCGGCTCTCGGGCGAACGCTGCGAGGGCGGCCTCGAGGGCGGCCGCGAGCCGCCCGGCGGCCAGCAGCCGCTCGGCCAGCTCCTCGAGCGCGCGCAGGCCGAGGTGGCGGAAGTGCTCGCGCTCGACCAGCACCCAGTCGTCGTCCCAGTCGGGCAGGAGGTCGCCGGCGAGCGGGATCCAGTCGACGTCGACGCCGATCCGGCCGGGGAAGCTGCCCAGAAGCTGGCGGGCCAGGTCGCTGGCCTCGCGCGCGTCGACGCGCACGCGCGGGTCGAGCCGGACCAGGTCCTTGCGGGATTCAACCAGCGGAAGGCCCGAGCGGTGCAGGCGCCACAGGGCGGAGCGCAGGTTGGCGAACGACCGCTCCTCCGGCGAATCGAGCCACAGCGACCCGGCGAGGTGGACCCGGAGCACCGGCGTGGCCCGTAGAGCCAGGAACGCAAGCAGCCGCTGAGAGCTCATCGGGAGGTGCACCGTATCGCCGCCCGCGCGCAGCTCGAACCAGTTCAGCAGCTGGAGCCGCACCTCGCGCCCGTCCGCCTCCGGCACCCGCCTCCCCGCGGTTTTCATCGTTCTTTCATCTTTCGGCTTGACCATATTGTTCGGGTCCGCACTTGTCAAGACGGCGCCGGCCGAACGGGCGCCCAAATCACCAGACGGAGCTACATGGGCGGGTCTTGCGCGGCCTCGGGCACCGCGACCCAGGCGTCGGCGCCGCCGTCGCGGTTCTGGACGTGGGCGCTCCCGCCGTGGGCCTCGGCGATGACGCGGACGATCGCGAGCCCGAGCCCGGAGCCGCCGCGCGTACGCACCTGGTCGGCACGGGCGAAGCGCTCGAACGCGTGCCCCAGGAACTCGCTCGGGAAGCCCCCTCCGTGGTCGGTGACCCGCAGCTCGACGTGGTCTCCGGCCGCGACGGCCCGGAGCTCGACGTCGCCGGAGCCGTGCCGGAGGGCGTTGTCGACCAGGTTGCCCAGCGCCTGCTCCAGCCGCAGCCGGTCGCCGTGGACTCGAAGCCCGTCCTGCGGGGCGATGCGGATCGCGCGCGAGCCCTCTTGCGCCCGCCATGCGAACCGGCTCGCCACCGACGCGAGCAGCTCGCCCGCGTCGACGGTCTCCAGCCGGAGCGGCAGGCTGCCGCGGTGCGAGCGGGCGATGAGGAGCAGATCCTCGGCTAGCATCGTGAGCCGGTCGACCTCGGCGGACGATCGCCGCACCGCCTCGCGGAGCTCCTCGCGCGATCTCGCGTGGCGAAGCGCCAGCTCGAGCTCTGTGCGCAGGAGGGCGAGCGGCGTACGCAGCTCGTGCCCGGCGTCGGCGACGAAGTCACGCTCGCGCTCGAGCCCCGACTCGAGCCGTTCGAGCATCACGTTCAGGGTCTCGCCGAGCCGCTCCAGCTCGTCGCGGGTGTGCGGCACCGGCAGGCGCTCGCCGGGCGTCTCGGCCGAGATCGACGCCGCCCGGCGGCGCATCGACTCGACCTGGCGCAGCGATACGCCCGCGAGCACGTAGCCGGCCAGCGACGCGAGCGCGAGCGCGACCGGCCCGGCGATCAGGAGCTCGGCGCGGAGGTTCTCGAGCGTCTCGACCCGGTTCTCGAGCGTCGCCCCGACGACGAGCACGCCGGGATGGCCGCTTGGCAGCTTGACCCGGCTCGTCAGGAACCGCGACGGCTCGTCGAGGCCGGGGATCGCCGGCCGGTCGGCGAAGAACCGCTCGCGCAGCGCACGGTGGAGCTGCGCCGGCGTGAGAAGCGACCCGCCGTGCAGCTTCCCGGTCGCGTCGACGACCCGGTTGTGCGTGTCGACCACCTGTGCGTAGCTCTCCCCCTTCTCGACGAACCGGGTCGGCGTGATCGTCGAGAGCGAGGCGTCGGCGTCGGAGACGATCGCTTCCAGGTCGTCGGCGCGGAGCATGAGGTCTCTGTTGAGCGCGTCCGAGAGCTGCGACGCCAGGCTCGAATAGACGAACCAACCGCTACCGGCGAACACGATCGCCATCGCGACCGCGAACGCCGTCGCCACCCGGATCCGGATGGGGATCCTCGTCACGCGCCGCCGTCCGCGCGCAGGCGGTAGCCGGCGCCGCGCACCGTCTCGAGCGCGCGGCGCCCGAACGGCCGGTCGATCTTCCCGCGCAGGTGGCGGATGTAGACGTCGACGACGTTCGACCGGCCCTCGAACGAGTGCGGCCACGCCCGCTCGGTGAGCTGGGCCCGCGAGAGCACCTCGTCCGGCCGGCGCATGAATGCCTCGAGCAGGGCGAATTCCTTGGACGACAGCGGCACCTCCACGTCGCCGCGCCAGACCCGCCGCGAGGCGGGGTCGAGGCGCAGGTCGCCCGCCTCGAGGACGCTCGGCCGCTCCCGATCGCCGCGGCGGGCGAGCGCCCGCAGGCGCGCGAGGAGCTCGGCGAAGGCGAACGGCTTCACCAGGTAGTCGTCGGCGCCGGTGTCGAGGCCGGCGACCCGGTCCTCGACGGAGTCGCGTGCGGTGACCATGAGGACGGGTGCCCATACGCCGCCGCTGCGCATCCGCCGGCACGCCTCGAACCCGCTGATCCCCGGCAGCATCACGTCGAGCAGGATCGAGTCATACTCCGCGGCGAGTGCCATGGCCACGGCGTCCTCGCCGTTCGAGGCGACGTCGACGGCGAACCCCTCCGCCACGAGCCCGCGCTGGATCAGCGCGGCCATGTGGGGCTCGTCCTCGACGACTAGGACATGCACGGGTGCATTGTCCCAGACGTCACGCGGTCCTCGCCGGAGCCGACCTTGGGCGGATAGGAGGCGGCTGAAACAGAGTGACCAGGTCCTTCTGTTTCAAAACGGCGTCGTTCGGGCGCCTGTCGTGACGGTTCTGCGACGGTCAGCTCTGCACTCGGTGGACGCCCTGGCCGTCGAACGCCGCGCCCGCCGCTCCCGGGCCCGTCGTCTCCGTCAGCGCAAAAGGCGGTTAAAACACCGGGACCTGGTCCCCCTGTTTCACGGCTGAAACACCGGGACCTGGTCCCTGTGTTTCAAAACGGCGTCGTTCGCGCCTCTTGTGACGGTTCTGCGACGGTCAGCTCCGCGCGCGGTCGCCGCCCTGGCCGTCGAACGCCGCGCCCGCCGCTCCCGGGCCCGATATCTCCGTCGGCGGGAAGTAGATGCGTTCGGCGACCACGAGCACAGCCAGGACGAGCGCCAGGCAGGCCGCGAGCGCGGGCGGCGGCATCGCGCCGTGGACGAGGAGCAGGCCCAGAAGGGCCGCGGCGGCCGCGAGCTTCATCGAGATGCCGAGCTTACGCGGGCCGCCGACGGTGACCGAGCGGGTGGCGACGAGCGCGAGGAGGAAGACGACCGCGCCGCCGACCAGGGCAGCGCTCGACCCCACGCCGAGGTGATCCTGGCCGGCGCCGTCGATCAGCATCCGGATCCCGGCGCTCATGGCGGCGAGCCCCATCAGGAGTGGCAGGTGGGTGTACGAGTAGATCACCACCGCGGGCGAGCCGGGGCGCAGCACGAGGTCGTCCTGCCGGTCGAAGTAGAGCCACCACACCGCGACCACGGCCGCGAACCCCAGCACGGCGGCGGAGGCCGAGTCGAGCCGCCAGTGCGCGCCGGCAGTCCCGATGGCCACGGCGACGACCGACTCGCCGATCACGATAAGCGTGAAGAGCGCCCACCGCTCCGTCGCGTGCCGACCGCTCGTCGGCACCCGCCGGTGGATCCGGGTCGAGAGCGGCGGCAGGCTCAGCTCGAGGGCCTGCGCGATCCCCCACACCACGTACCGGCCCGGCGGCGCCACGGCGAGCGACGCGATCCAGATCGCAACGCCGGCGGCGTACCCGCTCCCGTAGAGTCGGATCAGCGGCCGTGCCTCCGGCACCGCCACCCACGCCCGCCAGTACAGGCCCAGCATGAGCGACCGAAGGGCGATGTAGGCGATCGCGAAGCCCGCGCTGTGCGTTCCGGTGGCGACGTCGTGGATGAGCACGGCCATGGCCGCGATCCCCAGCATGCCGCCGAAGAACGCGAGCCGGAACGCGAGATCGTCCGTGTCGAACCGGTCGGCGTAGAACGAGAAGCCCTGCCAGGCGACGAAGACCGGGACGAAGAGGCCCGCGAACCGCAGAAACCCTCCTGCGGAGTGGTCGACGACGAGCTCGTGCGAGAGCTCCGTGATGGCCACGACGAAGACGAGGTCGAAGAAGAGCTCGAGCCAGGTCGCCCGGCGCTCCTCGGCGGCCTCGGCGACGGTGCGGAGGCGCGGCGGCGTCAGCCAGCGGCCGCGCTCCTCCTGCCGGACCTCCACCCCCATCGCTCGGGTGAGCGTAGCTATTCTGGAGGCATGGCCAGCCTCTATGCGGCCACCGGCGATGCGGTCGTCCGCCTGGACGGGGACGGCGACGGATGGACGGCCTCGCGCGGCCTCGCCGGGGCCGGGGCGCAGTGCCTGGCAGTCGATCCGACGGCTCCCGGAACGGTCTACGCCGGGCTGCGCGGGGACGGGCTTCGCCATAGCGCCGACGGCGGCCGCACCTGGGCCGACTGCGGCCTGCCGCGCCCGGACGTCTTCTCGGTTGCGGTGAGTGCGGCGGACGGCGCGGTCTATGCGGGCACCGAGCCGAGCGCCCTTTATCGAAGCGACGACGGCGGGGCGACCTGGACGGAGCTCGAGGCGCTGCTCGAGCTGCCGTCGAGACCGACGTGGAGCTTCC
>DASQXS010000278.1:0-2170 GCA_035639615.1 Gaiellales bacterium
CGGGGTGGCCCCACTTCCCGGCACCCATGATCTCGGCGCCGATCCCCGGATCGTTCCGCTGGACGAAGGCGTCGTCGACGCCGCCGCTACCGCCGGGCTCCCACCACCGGGTCGCAAACATCCATCGGTGCAGCCTGTCCCCGGCGTGGCCGAAATGTGCGTCGTGGCTCTGACCCTCGCCGGTGCCGAACCCGTCCAATGAGATGGCGAAATTGTGGACGCGGGCGAGTGACATGGCTCGTGCTCCTTCGGTGATCGCGGGTCGGGTCTCCGTCGTGGGGCCGGAATATACTGAAGTAAATGCTTCAGCAACGTCACCCTGTCGATCGCGTCTTTCACGCGCTGGCCGATCCCAACCGCAGGGTCATCGTCGAGCGGCTGAGCCGCGGGCCGGCCACGGTCAGCGAGCTCGCGCAGCCGCTGCCGATGTCGCTGTCGGCGGTGGTCCAGCACCTGAAGGTGCTGCAGGAGAGCGGCCTCGTCCGCTCCGAGAAGGTTGGGCGGGTGCGGACCTGCCGGATCGAGCCGGCGGCGCTGCGACCCGTGGAGCGGTGGATCGGCGAGCGGCGGTCGAGCTGGGAGCGCCGCTTCGACCGGCTTGGCGAGTACCTCGCAGAAGGCAACGACGAGCCGAAAGGGGACGAGCGGTGAGCGAACGATCCGTGGAGCACGCCACCTTTGTTGTCGAGCGCAGGTACGAGGTGTCGCCCGAGCGAGCCTTCGCGGCCTGGGCCGATCCTGAGGCCAAGGCGCGCTGGTACACCGACTCCGACGCGCATCTCGAGCTCGACTTCCGCGTCGGCGGGCGGGAACGCCACAGCGGGAGCGCCCCGGATGGCCGCGCCTACCGCTACGACGCACACTTCCACGACATCGTCCCGGCCCAGCGCATCGTCTACACCTACGAGATGCTCTTGGAGGGAACGAGGATCTCCGTCTCGCTGGCCACGGTGGAGTTCACACCCACCGGCGACAGCGGAACCGACATGGTCTTCACCGAGCAGGGTGCGTTCCTCGACGGTCGCGAGTCCGCGGCCGGGCGCGCCCAGGGAATGGGCAGCCTCCTGGACGCCCTGGGAGAGGAGCTTCAGAGCGAGACCCCTGGCGGCTGAGCGGCACCCGGCCGGGGGCACCGCAGCCCCCGCTTGCTTGGCACATCGGAGCAGTGCGAGGCAAGGCCTTGCCCAGAGTGCTCCATTCCCGTGAAACGAGGCGTCTCCCGGAGACGCCTGTCGCTAGCGCATCGGACGACCACCGGTCGTCTCGACGCGTGAGGCCTGACTCGGGCGGGTGCTCGGTTTCGCAGCGGAAGCGGCAGCCCGGCCTCCGGTCGGGGTGTAGGGCACCGGCGTATCTGCCGTCCGAACCGAGGAGGTCTTCATGACCGTCCTGTCAGTGCTCGACGCGGCCGGGCGCCGCCGTTCGCCCGCGACGCTGCCCGGCTATCACGCCGGCCGCCCGCCGCGCAACAAGGGGATGCGCTACCCGGCCGACCCGCCCACGGTGGACGAGATCGTGGCGGTCATGCGCCACACGCCCGAGGACCGGCATGGCTGGCGAGTGCGAGCGATGATCGTTGTCCTCTGGCGCGCCGGGGTGCGCATCCAGGAGGCCCTTGAGCTCGCCGAGCACGACCTCGATCACCGCCGCGGATCGATTCTTGTGCGCCAGGGCAAAGGCGGACGCCGGCGCGAGGTCGGGATGGACGAATGGGGCTGGGAGCAGCTAGGGCCGTGGCTGACGCGCGTCCGCAGCTGCCGGTCGGGCCGCTCTTCTGCATCATCGATGGCCCGACGCGCGGGCGACCGTGGTCAGGCGCCGCCGTCCGCGGCGAGTTCCGGCGCCTCGCGCTCGAGGCGGTCAGGCGCAGGTTCGCCCCGCACCAGCTCCGCCACGCGCACGCGATCGAGCTCGCGCGTGAGGGCGTGCCGCTGAACATCATCCAGCGGCAGCTCGGGCATGCGAACCTCGGCACGACCAGCATCTACCTGCAGGGGATCGACCCTGAGGAGATCATCACGGCCGTGCGGACGCGCCGCGCGCCGATGATATCCGCCAGCGCCGGGCTCCGGCTCTGAATCGGCCAGGGCAGCGGAAGCGTCACGCGGCGCTCCCGCTGCGCCCCGACAAAAGCGAGCGCCGGCCCGCCGTCGATCCAGACGCTCGCGGC
>DASQXS010000279.1:0-5872 GCA_035639615.1 Gaiellales bacterium
CCCGCCATTCCGTGGTCAATGCCCTCCTGAGACACGTGCGTTTCCCCAGGCTACAGCAATGGCCTCACCGCCCGTATACGAATTCCCGGAGCCGAAGCATTCGAGTTGGAGGGTATGGATCCCTGTTACATTGACGTCGACGGTTTTTGGCTTAAGGACGCTGACAGTAAAGGTCCGGAGAGTGCGCCCATCGCCGACTAGTAGTACGGCCGCTTGGAATTGGGGGGACGAGTTAGCCGCTAGTCCAACAGTGGCTTGGAACCGGCGAGCGTTATGCTTCAGCTTATATGCAGGAAACGCGGTTGGGTCACCAACGTTACAATAGAACGAGATGCTCTTGGGGTAAATCGATCCGGATATCTTGACCGGACCCGGGTTTACCAGCTCGCCGAGCTCCCCGGAAGGGTTCAGGTCTGAGAGATATGAGAACGAGGACGTGCTGGAAGTCTCCGCAGTTACCACCGGGGCAGACTCGCCAGCTCGAGGGCTTGCACCGGCCGAAATGGGAGGCACGGGCGAAGAGGCTGCTTTTGCGGGCGCCCCAGAGTTGACTTGGATCAACGCTATTACTACCGCCACTGCGGCCACGACGCTCCCGATAATCGTCCAGAAGAGTGTCCGCCCTCGCCGCATAGGTCCTCCGAGGCCATCGTGCCTAAGACTGGGCACCTTAGCATCCTCCCTCCCTGGCGATCAGTTAGCGCTCGATGCGTCGGTCGACCCAGGCGGCTTCCATGCTCTCGGCTCCGTGACTGCAGAAGCCGAGGAGGTTCCCGACAATGACCCTGACTGGTCGGATCCGGCTCAATCGCCAACGCCGATCGGTGAGTCCGACGACGTTCTTGGGCACCGTCGGAGATGGCTCAGCCGTTGTGGTTGACGACCTCGACGTTGTGCCCGTCTGGGTCCAGGACGTAGGCGCCGTAGTAGCCCGGGTGGTAGACGGCGCGCTCGCCGGGACCGCCGTTGTCCTCGTACCCCGCGGCGAGCGCGGCGGCGTGGAACGCCCGCACGGTCGCGTCGTCCTGCGCCGGGAACGCGAGGTGGACGTGCTCCGTGAGCGGCCGCTCGTCGTCGATCAGCGAGAAGCTGAAGTTCTCGCCGACCATCTGGACGCGGTCCGGCTTGTCCACGCCGATCCGCAGCCCGGCATGCGGGGCGATCGTCATGTAGAAGCGCCGGGACGCGGCGGGGTCGCGGACGCGGATCCAAAGGTGGTCGACGCAGCCGTCGGGCACGGGGTCGTCGCGTTTCGTGTGCACCGCCTCCGCGCTGTTGCGGTCCGGGTCGAGGAGGAATCCGCCGTAGTAGGTCGGGCCGTAGATCGTGCGCGGGCCCGGCGCGCCGTCGTCGCGGTAGCCCGCGTCGATCCCCGCCTGCCAGAAGGCGTCCACGGCCTCTCGGGACGGCGCTCGGAAGCCGACGTGCAGGCCGCGGGTCACGGCGTGCTCGCGGTCCGTCGGCCCGATGGCCCAGTCGTCCCACTCGACGAGCTCGGCGTCCGCGTGACTCGGCTCGATGCCCAGCACGGAGAGGACGGTGCGGTAGAAGCGCTCGGACGCGGCGAGGTCCGCGACGGCGATTCCGACGTGATCGAACATCCCCACCGACGCTACCGTTGCGGGCATGCTCGGATCAAACAACCGCAGGTCCCTCGTCTGCAAGACCATCCGCGATGAGGCTGACCTAGAAGGGCGGGCCGGCGCATGAGCGTGCGAAAGCTGAACGTGCGCACCTGCGACCTGGACGAGTCGCTCGACCGGGCCGGCTTCCGCCATGCCGCCGCGTCCATCCGGGAGCGGATCGGCGCCGAGCGGTTGGGCGCCGCCGTGTACGAGGCGCAGGCAGGCCATCCCATCTGGCCCTTCCACTACCACCACGCGATCGAGGAGTGGATGTATGTCATCTCCGGCCAACCGGTGCTGCGGGACGCGGGCGGCGAGCGGACGCTGACCGAAGGAGACCTGACCTGCTTCCCGCCGGGACACGCCGGCGCTCACACCGTGAGCGGGCCCGGCCGGTTCATCGTCCTTTCGACCGACGCGCCCGGGCCGTACATCGCGGTCTACCCCGACTCGGACAAGGTGGCGGTGGCGATAGACGAGCGGAACGTCCTCGTGCTGCCGCGCGGCGCGGCCGTCGACTATTGGCATGGCGAAGGTACCGAGGGCCCGACGGGTCTCGTCGAGGTGCCGCGCGAGCCGGCGGCGCCGAGCCGGCCGGTGGTGAACGCGCTGACGGTGGCTGTGGCCGCCGGGTCCGGTGGCGCCGCGCTCGGCGCGACGCTGGGCGCCGGACGGCTGGAAGCGACCGTGCTGGAGCTCGATCCGGGGGAGGCGGCGGGCGACTATGGCTACGCTCACGGCCGCGAGGAATGGGTGCTCGTGCTGGCGGGCGCGCCGATGCTTCGCCACCCTGGCGGGGAAGATGCGCTCGAGGTCTCCGATCTCGTGTGCTTCCCGGAGGGGCCGTCGGGTGGCCGCCGGCTGGTCAATCGCGGCGAGCAGGCGGTGCGCCTGCTCGCCTTCTCGACGACGGGGTTCCCGGTGAACGTCTCGTACCCCGACAGCGGCAGCTGGATGTTGCGGAACGGGCCAGGCATGGACGAGGTCGTGCAGCAGATTGCGGGCGGTCGTCGGCAGGCGGGAACGAGCTGACGATTCAATCCTGGTAGTACTCCATCCCCAGGTGGGTGATCTGATCCTCGCCCATCAGCCAGCGAAGCGTGTTCTTCAGCTTGGTCTGCTGGATGAACAGGTCGTGCTCGGGATAGCCGCTGGGCGCGTGCTGCGGGCTCTTGAAGAACAACGACAGCCACTCCTGCACCCCCTTCAGCCCCGCTCGCTGGGCCAGGTCCGTCAGGAGCACCAGGTCGAGCACCAGGGGCGCTCCCGAAGGGCCCGCAGCTCGATCCAAGAACGCGAAGGCTCCTTCCGTTTCCCTCGCCGGACTCCAGTCGGTGCGGGGCTTGTCCAAGAAGAGAGCGCTCACTCTGCCTAGCCTACGCCTAGGCACCGACCCGGTCGCTGACCCCTTCGAGCCGATGCTACGACGTTACGGTTCCGGTCGTCCGAGCAGACCCCAACAGCCTTTCCCCCTGAGAACGCTTGACTCCGTCCGACCCCTCTGGCACACTTTCATCGAACACACGTTCGACCAGGAGGCCGACCGGTGGATCTGACGCCCAGACAGCAGGAGATTCTCGAATTCGTGAACGCGCATGTGGAGGACCACGGCTATCCGCCGACCGTCCGCGAGATCGGTCAGGCCGTGGGGCTGACCTCGCCGTCGACGGTGCACGCGCACCTGGCCAGGTTGGAGAGCGCGGGCCTCATCCGCCGCGACGCCACCAAGCCGCGCGCGCTCGAGGTGATCGAGGGCGGGCGGGCACGCCAGGCGCCGATCGTCGAAGTCGAGCAGCCGCGCCGGGCGAACGTGCTTCCGCTGGTCGGCGACGTCGCGGCCGGCTCGCCCGTCGTCGCAGAGGATCGGATCGACGACTACCTCGCGGTTCCCGACCAGCTCGCCTCCGACGGCGACTTCGTGCTGACCGTGAAGGGCGACAGCATGATCAATGCCGGCATCCTGGACGGCGACCTCGTGGTCGTCCGCAAGCAGGCCGATGCCCGCGACGGCGAGATCGTCGTCGCGCTTGTCGGCGACGAGGATGCGACCGTGAAGCGGTTCTTCCGCGATCGCGGCCGGATCCGGCTCCAGCCCGAGAACGACTACATGGAGCCGATGTACCCCGAGGACGTCGCCATCCTCGGCTCCGTCAGGGCGGTGCTGCGACGGCTATGACTCGGGCCGCCGACATGATCCGCCGACCTGCCGGGCCGACCCTCGAGGACGTTCTCCTGCGGGCGCTCGCCGAGGGCCGGGTGCGGCGACCGGGCCGGTGGCCGGCCTGCCCGGTGTGCGCGGCCGCGATGTGGTCGGTCGAGCGCGATCGCGGTCGGATCGAGCTCCACTGCAGCGAGTGCGGCGCGCTCCTCGCCGACGAAGAGGAGCCTCCGACGTCGCTCCGCCTCGTGGCCTGACCAAGCGCGGCGCGACGCACGCTTGCACCGGCGGCTCCCTGCCACAATCTCGGCGTGCGCCTGTCACGCCGTGGGTTCCTGGCCGCGTTTCCGGCCCTCCTCGCCGCAGCGTGCTCGCGGCCGGGGAGTAGCGCCGCGCCGCAGACCTTCGCGACCCGCGGCCGAAACGTGCAGGTCCTCGACCCCGACCTGCGCCTCGCCGTCCCGCGACGGGCGATGGCGCCCAGCTCGGTCACGGGCTTCGCCGACCGCTTCGGCGTCGACGTCACGTTCGTGCCGCCGCTCTCGGCCGCGCAGTTCGCGCGCGGAACCGTCGACGTGGTCATGGTCGATCAGGAGACGCTTGCAGGCGTGATCGACCAAGACCAGGTCGAGCCGATCGACAAGGCGCTCGTCGCCAACCGCAAGCTGATCGGGCCGCCCTTCGACGACCCCCCATTCGACCGCGGAAACGCCCACAGTGTGCCCAAGGACTACACCGTCGTCGGGTTCGCGTGGGCGCATCGCGCCGGCGTCCGGGCTCCGCGGACCTGGGCCGGGCTCTTCCGCGCGGCGGCGCTTCTCCCGCACCAGGTGGCCGTGCCGGACGACCCCGCCGTCGTGGTCGGCGCTGCGCTGGTCGCCGCCGGCCACGATTGGAACTCGGACTCCTCCTCCGATCTCGACGACGCCCGCGCCGTGCTCCTGCCGCTGCGCGGCCTCATCGAGATCGAGGGAACCGTCGAGACCGGCCGCCTCCACGGCCGCGGCGCCGTGATCGCGACCGGCGCTGGCTACGCGCAGCCGGCATCCGGCGTCCGCTTCGTTGTCCCCGCCGACGGCACGGTGGCCCGTCCCCGACTTCTCTGCATCCCGGCCTTCGCGCCGGACCCGGTCTCCGCCCACGCGTGGCTGAACCATGTCCTCGACCCGCTCACGGCCGCAGCCGACACCGAGTACACCGACCGGGCGACGCCGGTCCAGCCGGCCATGTACGCGCTCCCGCCGGCGCTCCTCGCCAACCCCGCGGTCTTCCCGCCGCAGGTCCCGCCCGCGCCGCTCACGTTCTTGGACATCTCCGCGTCCGGGCTCGAGGCCCGGGCCGACATCTGGCAGGAGATGGTCGCCGCCGCGGGAACCCGGAACCGCTGACCCGCGGTAAAATTCATGAGGCCGATCGGGCAGTCGCGGCGCCCTCGGGCGTCGAGGAAAGTCGGGACACCGCAGGGCAAGGGTGCCGGGTAACGCCCGGACGGGGAAACCCGATGGAAAGCGCAACAGAGAGCAGACCGCCGATCGCCGCCCTCGGGCGGCGAGGCAAGGGTGAAACGGTGGTGTAAGAGACCACCAGCATCCGCGGAGACGCGGGTGGCTCGGCAAGCCCCACCCGGTGCAACGCCAAGCGGAGCGATGACGCGGCCCGCCGAGCTCCAGGTAGGCGGCACGAGCCGGCCGGTGACGGCCGGCCCAGATGGATGACTGCCCCCGACAGAATCCCGCTTACAGATCGGCTAAAGGAAAACCCCGCAAATGCGGGGTTTTCCCATTTCCCTGGGCGGAGGCGTGCATCACCGGTGCATCACGACCGCGGCGTTTGGCGGGGCTTGGCGGCTGCCTCGGAGCCCGCGAACGTTGGGCGCCCGTGGGAGACGGCCGACAGGGGACGGGATCGGGGCGGTGTCGGCGAATCGTGGCGCGCTCCCGCGTGGGCTGGGGCGATGGCGGGGTGAGCGAGCGGGCGGATGCGCGAAGTCCCACCGAGGAAGGCCGTAAGCCCCGGCCGGTCTGTGGCGGCGGGATTGGCAGTGATTACTTGGCCAGGATCGCTGTCAGCTCGTCGCGGTTGAACGCGC
>DASQXS010000280.1:0-12628 GCA_035639615.1 Gaiellales bacterium
GGCCAGCGCAGCTCGGCCGCCCGCCAGTACCGGTGCTGCGTCAGAACCGCCGGCCGCCGCTCCGAATCCGGAATCCACGCGTCGACCGCGATCCGCACGCCGCCCTCCCCGCGGACGTACACCGATTCGCGCCTCATCGTCCCAGCCGGGCGCGGACGAACGCCCCGGCGCGCTCGACGGCGCCGGCGTCGACGCCGGTGGTGAAGCCCTGGTCGGCGAGGAACCGCACCAGCCGTTCGGTGGCGACGTTGCCGGGCGCGCCCGGCGCGAACGGGCAGCCGCCGAGGCCCGCCGCAGAGGCGTCGAACGTGCGCACGCCCGCCTCGAGCCCGGCCGCCGCGTTGGCGAGCGCCCGACCGCCCGTGTCGTGCAGGTGGAGCGCCACCCGGTCGAGCGGCACCCGCTCGCTGACCGCCGCCACGACCACGGGCACCTGGGCCGGCTCGGCGACGCCGATCGTGTCGCCGACCGACACCTCGTCGCAGCCCAACTCGGCGAGCCGGCCGGCGACCCGGGCGACCGCCTCCGGCTCCACCGCCCCCTCGTACGGGCAGCCGAACGCCGTCGACACGTACCCGCGCGCCCACATGCCGGCGCTCTTTGCCCTGCCGACGACGGCGGCGAAGACGTCCAGCGACTCGGCGATCGACATGCGGATGTTGGTGCGGGCGAAGGTCTCCGACGCGGCGGTGAAGACCGCGATCGCGTCCGCCCCCGCCGCCGTCGCCCGCTCGAGGCCGCGGAGGTTGGGGACGAGGACGGGATAGCAGACGCCCGCGCGCCGACGAACTGCGGGCAGCACCCGGTCGGCGTCGGCGAGCTGGGGCACGGCCGCCGCCGAGACGAAGGAGGTCACCTCGACAACCGGCAGGCCGGCGTCGGCCAGCATCTCGACGAAGCGCACCTTGTCGTCGACGGCGAGGGTCGCCGCCTCGTTCTGGAGGCCGTCGCGCGGCCCCACCTCGACGACGGTGACGTGTCCGTCCGCGGCGTTCACTCGTCCGGCTCCAGCTCGACCAGGGCCTGCCCGCGCGACACCAGCTCGCCCGGGCGGACGAGGACGGCCGTGACGACGCCGGCGCCCGGCGCCGCGACCGCGAGCTCCATCTTCATGGCCTCGAGCAGGAGGAGCGTGCGTCCGGCCGGGACGTGCTCGCCGGGGCCGACGTCGACGCGCAGCACGGTGCCCGGCATCGGCGCCGAGAGCGATCCGCCGGGGCGGAGCGCCGCCGCGGCCGGGCCCTCGTCGCCGATCTCGTACTGCCATCCGCGGTGGAGCACGAACCGGCCCGCCGACCGCACCGGCGGCTGCGGCGGCCCGAACGCGTGCCAGGGGCTGCCGTCGGCGTGCAGGCGGGCCAGCGCCGCCCGGCGCACGGCCTCGGGGAGCTCGGGGACGAGGCCGGGGTTCCAGGTCGTGTCGACGAAGTCCGTCGCCGCGGCGCCGGCCCGGAACGCCTCCTGCTCCAGCACCCAGCGCAGGAAGCCGAGGTTCGTGGCCACCCCGAGCACCGTCGTCTCGGCGAGTGCGGCCGCCATCCGGTCGATGCAGGCGTCGCGGTCCTCGGCCTGCGCGATCACCTTCGCCAGGAGCGGGTCATAGCGCACGCCGACCTCGTCGCCGGCGCGGACGCCGGTGTCGACGCGAACGCCCGGCCAGCGGGGGAAGTCGAGGGCGAGCAGGCGGCCGGCCGCAGGGAGGAAGCCCGCCGCCGGGTCCTCCGCGTAGAGGCGGCACTCGAGCGCATGGCCGCGCAGGTCGACGTCCATCTGCTCCATCTCCAGCGGCTCCCCGCTCGCGATCGCGAGCTGGGCGCGCACGAGGTCGGTCCCCGCCACCGCCTCGGTGACGGGGTGCTCGACCTGGAGGCGGGCGTTCAGCTCGAGGAAGTGCCAGGAGCCGTCGTCCGCGAGCAGGAACTCGGCCGTCCCGGCGCCGACGTAGCCGGCGGCGCGCGCGATCGTGATCGCCGCGTCGCCGAGCGCGGCTCGCAGGTCGCCGTCCACCGCGGGCGACGGCGCCTCCTCGACGATCTTCTGGTGGCGGCGCTGGAGCGAGCAGTCGCGCTCGCCGAGGTGCACGGCGTGGCCGTGCGCGTCGGCCAGGACCTGCACCTCGACGTGGCGGGCGCCGCGGAGCAGGGCCTCCAGGTAGACGCGGCCGTCGCCGAACGCCGCCTCGGCCTCGCGCCGGGCGGCCGCGATCGCGGCCGGGAGCGCCTCCATCGACTCGACCACCCGCATGCCGCGGCCGCCTCCCCCGGCGGCGGCCTTGACCAGGATCGGCAGGCCCAGCCGCACCGCCTCGCGTACCAGCGTGTCGTCGCCGAGGTCGACTCCG
Organism: Gaiellales bacterium; assembly: GCA_035639615.1. Taxonomy (GTDB): domain Bacteria; phylum Actinomycetota; class Thermoleophilia; order Gaiellales; family JAICJC01; genus JAICJC01. The sequence goes on from DASQXS010000280.1 coordinate 2,342, forward strand.
GCGTAGCCGGGGGCGACGGGAACGCCGGCCGCCTCCGCCAGCCGGCGGGCCTCGATCTTGTCGCCGGCGGCGCGCATCGCCGCGGGCGGCGGCCCCACCCAGATCAGGCCGGCCGCCGCGACCGCCTCGGCGAAGGCCGCGTTCTCGGCCAGGAACCCGTACCCGGGGTGGACCGCGTCGGCGCCCATGTCGCGGGCCGCAGCGACGAGCGCGCCGGGGTCGATGTAGCTCGGGACCTCGACGGCGGCATCGGCCGCCTCGACGTGAAGGGCGCCGCGGTCGGGGGACTCGAAGGCGGCGACGGACTCGATGCCCAGCTCGTGGCAGGCGCGCGCGACGCGGACCGCGATCTCGCCGCGGTTGGCGATCAGGAGCCGTCGCGGTCCGGTGCCCATCGCGGTCGTCGCTTCTCGAGGAATGCGGCCAGCCCCTCCTGCGCCTCGGGCCCGGCGCGGGCGGCGGCCAGGCGCTGCGGCAGGTCGGGCAGGTGCAGCGCCGCCGTCGCGTCGCGGACGAGCCGCTTCGTCTCGGCGATCGCGTCCGGGCCGCAGTCCAGGAGGGCGTAAACGCAGTCGGCCACGGCGTTGTCCAGCTCCTCCGGCGCTACGACGCGGTGCACGAGGCCGACCCGGAGCGCCCGTTCGGCGTCGAACCGCTCCGCGGTGGTGAAGAGCGCCTGGGTATGGCCGGGGCCGATCTTGCGCAGGACGTACGGCGAGATCGTCGCCGGGATGAGGCCGAGGCGGGCCTCGGTGAACCCGAAGAGCGCGCCCTGCGCGGCGACCGCGACGTCGGCGACGGCGACGAGCCCGGACCCGCCGCCGAGGGCGTGCCCGTTGACGCGGGCGATCACCGGCAGGGGGCAGGAGTCGATCGCGCCCAGGAGGCTGCGCATGATGCCGGCGTCGGCGACGTTCTGCTCGGCGGTGAGGTCGCGGCTGCGGCGCATCCAGTCGATGTCGGCGCCGGCACAGAAGACCGATCCGGTGCCGGTGAGGACGATCACCCGCGTCCCGTCGAGGGCAAGGGCCCCGACGAGCTGGGTGAGCTCGATCATGAGCCCGGGCTCGAGCGCGTTTCGCGCCTCGGGCCGGTTCAGGGTCAAGGTCGCCACGGGCCCGTTTCGGGAGAGGTCGACCGCGCTCACATCCGGAACACCCCGAAGGTCGTCTCCTCGACCGGCGCGCTCTCCGCCGCCGCCAGCCCCAGCGCGAGGACACGGCGGGTGTCGCGCGGGTCGATGATGCCGTCGTCCCAGAGCCGGGCGGTCGAGAAATACGGCGACCCCTCCCGCTCGTACGTCTTGAGGATCGGCGCCTCGAACGCGTCCCGCTCGGCCTCGCTCATCGCCCCGCGCACGGTCGAGAGCACCCGCGCGGCCTGCTGGCCGCCCATCACCGAGATGCGCGCGTTGGGCCACATCCACAGCTGCCGGGGGCCGTACGCGCGTCCGCACATGGCGTAGTTGCCGGCCCCGAACGATCCGCCGATCACGACGGTGAACTTCGGCACCTCGGCGCAGGCGACCGCCGTCACCAGCTTGGCACCGTCCTTCGCGATGCCGCCGGCCTCGTACTCGCGGCCCACCATGAAGCCGGTGATGTTCTGCAGGAAGACGAGGGGGATCCGCCGCCGGCAGGCGAGCTCGATGAAGTGCGCGCCCTTCAGGGCCGATTCCGAGAACAGGATGCCGTTGTTGGCGAGGATCGCCACCGGATAGCCCGTCAGGCGGGCGAAGCCGCAGACGAGCGTCTCGCCGTAGAGCGGCTTCCACTCCTGGAACCGGGAGTCGTCGACGATGCGCCCGATCACGTCCCTGACCTCGAACGGGCGGCGGACGTCGGTCGGGACGAGGCCGTACAGCTCGCCCGGATCGAGCGCCGGCTCGCGCGGCTCCTCACGCCGCCAGGGCGAGGGCGGCGGGTCGCCGAGGTGGGCGACGATCTCGCGGCAGACGGCCAGGGCGTGGGCGTCGTCGGTGGCCAGGTGGTCGGTGACGCCTGACCGGCGGCTGTGCACGTCGGCGCCGCCCAGCTCCTCCGCCGTCACCTCCTCGCCGGTCGCCGCCTTCACGAGCGGCGGACCGCCGAGGAAGATCGTCCCGGTGCCGCGCACAATCACGGCCTCGTCCGACATCGCCGGCACGTAGGCGCCGCCCGCGGTGCATGACCCCATGACGACGGCGATCTGCGGGATCCCGAGGGCCGACATGCGGGCCTGGTTGTAGAAGATGCGCCCGAAGTGGTCGCGGTCGGGGAACACCTCGGCCTGGAGCGGCAGGAATGCCCCGCCGGAGTCGGCCATGTAGATGCATGGGAGCCGGTTCTGCTCGGCGATCTCCTGGGCGCGCAGGTGCTTCTTCACCGTAAGCGGGAAGTAGCTTCCGCCCTTCACGGTCGCGTCGTTGGCGACGATCGCGCACGGACGACCGGCGACCGGGCCGATCCCGGTCACGATGCCCGCGCCGGGGGCCTCACCGTCGTAGAGGCCGTGGCCGGCGAGGGGCGAGAGCTCGAGGAACGCCGCGCCCGGGTCGACCAGGCGCTCGATGCGCTCGCGGGCGAGCAGCTTTCCCCGCTCGCGGTGGCGGGCGACCGCGGCCGGGCCGCCGCCCGCCCGGGCCCGTTCCAGGTGCGCCTTGAGGTCGGCGACGAGCTCCTGCATGCGCTCCGTGTTACGCCGGTAGTCATCCGAGGAGCTGTCGAGATGACTGGCGATGCGGGGCACCGCGTGAGATTAGCCCTGGATTTCGACGACATTTGACAGACATCATTTATGACGTCATAATGACATCATGGAGACAGCGAGATTCGTGGAGGGGCTGCGAGAGGACCTGGCCGCTGCGGCAGCGATGGGCGACCAGGCGATCGTGGAGGCCGCCGAGCGGCTGAGCCGGGCGGTTGAGGCCTCGGTACGGCTGCACCTGCTGGACGTGCTCCAGGAGGCGGCGATGGAGCTCACGGCGCAGCTTCCGGCCGGGCGCATCGACGTCCGCCTGAGCGGGCGGGATGTCGAGCTGACCTACGTCGGCGAGGAGCCGGCGGCGCCCGCTGCCGACGACGACGCCTCGGCCCGCGTCACGCTGCGGCTCTCCGAGCGGCTCAAGTCGCAGGCCGAGGCCGCCGCCGGCCGCGAGGGCGTCTCGCTGAACACGTGGATCGTGCGGTCGGTGTCCGCCGCGGTGGGCAGGCGCACGGTCGGAAACCGGCTGCGCGGATTCGCCGCCGGATGAGAGGAGCCAGGCGATGAACCACCACACGCAGGTGCGGCTTCCGGCCGCCGAGCTCGTCAAGCTGACCACCGCCCGGGCCGAGCCCGCCGTCGCCGTCCCGGCGGCGCCGAGCGCAGGCGCGCCGCGGCCCGCCCGCCGGGTCGTCCGCTTCCTGATCGGATTCGCCCGCGCCTGAACGAGAGGGGACACGATGCCCACCACGACCCACCACACCCCCGGCCCGCTCGACCTCGAGATCCGGGCTCCGTCAGGGCGGATCGAGATCGAGACCGCCGACATCACCGACACCGTCGTTGAGGCGGAGCCGCTCAGCTCCAGCGAGGCGAGTGCGGCCGCCGCAGCGGCGGTCCGCCAGGACCTGCGCCAGGCCGGCGACGGCCAGCGCCTCCGGATCGAGGTGCCGAAGCAGCGATCGCGGCTCTTCGGATGGGCCGAGCCGGATGTGCTGGTGCGCGTCCGCTGCCCGCACGGCACCGATGTCTCGGCGCACACCGCGTCGGCGGACGTCGACCTGCGCGGCAGGGCGGGGTCGTTCCAGGCGCGGACGGCCGCCGGCGACGTCACGGCCGAGACCGTCGCGGGAGACTCCGACGTCAAGACGGCCTCCGGCGACGTTTCGCTCGGCTCCGTCGGAGGCAGGACGAGCGCGAACACCATGTCCGGCGACGTCGTCGTCGAGGAGGCGGGCGGGTCGGTGGCCGCGCACACCATGTCCGGCGACGTCCGCGTCGAGCGGATCGCCCGCGGCAGCGCCGAGGTGCGCACCATGTCCGGCGACATCGTCGTGTCGGTGCGCCCAGGCGCGACGCTCTGGATCGACGCAGGCTCGATGTCGGGCGAGGTCTCGTCCGAGCTGCCGGTATCCGACGCGCCGCCGGCGGGCGGCACGGCCGACATCGAGCTTCGGGCCAGCTCGATGAGCGGCGACATCGACCTGCGCCGCTCCGAGGAGGCGAGTCCGGCGGGCGCATGAGAGTGCCGTGCATAAAGGGAGCCAGGCTCCCTTTATGCACCCCGATCGCCGTGGCAGTCCATGAGCACTGGAGCGCTCCCGCTTCGCAGAAACCGGGACTTCCATCTCCTGTGGGCGGGCCAGGCCGTGTCGGCGCTGGGCTCGCGGGCGTCCTCCGTGGCGTACCCGCTCCTGGTGCTCGCGATCACCGGCTCGCCCGCCCAGGCCGGCGTCGTCGGCTCCGCCGCGACGGTCCCGTTCCTGCTCGTCCAGCTCCCGGCAGGCGTCCTCGTCGACCGGGTCGACCGGCGCCGGGCCATGCTGGCGTGCGACGCCGGCCGGCTGTGCGCGCTCGCCGGCCTCGCGGCTGCCGTCGCGGCCGGGCACGCCGCCGTCGCGGTCATCGCCGCGGTCGCGTTCGTCGAGGGCTGCCTAGGCGTGACCTTCGACCTCGCCGAGCGCGGCGCCGTCCAGGCGCTCGTCCCGGAGGCGCAGCTCGAGTCGGCCCTGGCCCAGAACGAGGCGCGCGTCCGCGGGGCTGCGCTCGCCGGGCAGCCGCTCGGCGGGCTCCTCTTCGGCCTGGGACGGGTCGTCCCCTTCGCAGCGGATGCGGCCTCGTACGCCGTGTCGCTCGTGACGCTCGCCGCTATCGACCGCCCGTTCCCGGCGTCGTCCGGTGAGCGGGAGCCGAGGCACGCGCTCGCCGAGCTGAGTGAGGGCCTGCGGTGGCTCTGGGGCCAGCCGTTCCTGCGCGCGACGACCATTCTCGTGGCCGGGTCGAACGGGCTCTTCCAGGCGGTCACCCTCGCCGTGATCGTGACCGCCCGTGCACATGGGGCGTCTCCGGGTGCGATCGGACTGATCCTCGCCGGCTTCGGTGCCGGCGGCCTCGCCGGCGCGGCGGCCGCCGCTCGAGTGGCGGTGCGGCTCCCGGCGGCGGCCGTCGTGATCGGCGCGAACTGGGTCTGGGCCCTGCTTCTTCCGGTGGTCGCCCTCGTCCCGCGCCCGGCCGCGATCGGCGCGGCGGCCGCCGGCATGGCGTTCGTCGGGCCGATCTGGAACGTCGTCATCGGCAGCCTCGACCTCCGGCTTACCCCGGCGCACCTGCTCGGCCGGGTGCGGGCGGTACACATGACCGCCGCGTTCGGGGCAATCCCGCTCGGGTCGCTCACGGGCGGGTTCCTGCTCGACCGGCTGGGGCCGTCCGCGACGGTGTGGGCGCTCGCGGCGGGCATGCTCGGGGTGGCGCTTGCCGCGACCGCCTCGCCGGCTGTGCGGCGCCCGCCCGCTACTTCGCCAGCGGCAGCGTGACCCTGAAGGTTGAGCCCTTGCCCGGCGTGCTCTCGGCCGAGATGCGGCCGCCGTGCTCCGTCACCAGCTTCTCGGCGATGGCCAGCCCCAGCCCGACGCCGCCCGAGTCGCGGTTTCGGGCCGCGTCGGCGCGGTAGAAGCGCTCGAAGACGCGCTCCAGCGCCTCGGGCGGGATGCCGATGCCGGTATCCGCGACCGCGAGCGCGGCCGAGCCGTCACGGCGGGTGACGTCCACGCGGACGCGGCCGCCCTCGCCCGTGTAGCGGAGGGCGTTGTCGACCAGGATCACGACGAGCTGGCGGAGCTGCTCACGGCTCCCGATGACGCGCAGATCCGGCGTGGCCGCGATGTCGAGGGCGACCCCGCGCTCTGACGCGAGCGACCGCATCGACTCGGCCGAGCCCTCGACGACGGCGCCGAGGTCGAGCTCGTCGTGCGGCACCTTCCCGTTCGTATCGCCGCGGGCCACGGCGAGGAGGGAGTCGACGAGCGCCGCGAGCCGGTCGGTCTCCGAGACGATCTCGGTCGCCTCCTCGCTCGCCGGCTGCTGCTGCTGGAGAAACTCGGCGTTCGCGCGGATCACGGAGAGCGGCGTGCGCAGCTCGTGCGACGCGTCGGCCACGAACGCGTGCTGGCGCTCGAACGCCTCCCGCGCGGGAGCCAGCGACTTGCCCGCGAGCCACCAACCGCCGATCGTCGCCACGCCAAGTGTGGCCGCCCCGCCCACGAGCATTAGCACGAGCAGGTGTTCGAGTGCCTCCCGCTCCGGCTCGAGCGAGCGCGCGACCTGCACGGCCACGCCGGAGTCCATGCCCAGGGTGTATACGCGGAGCGGGCCGGAGGGGCTGGATACGGTGCGCATATCGTCACCGTGGGCGAGCGCCGCGTGGACCGAGTCGCGGTTCGGGAGATGCAGCTGCTGCGCCTGCGCGGACAGCGGACGGCTCTGGCTGCCGTCGGACAGGGTGACGTAGTAGCGGACGCCGTCGTTCAGGGCGTTGAAGTCGCTGAGGTTCCGGAGCTCCAGGTCCTGCTTGGCGCGCTGTGCGGCGACCTTGACGCTGTGGTCCACGTTGCCCTGGAGCTGGTGCTTCTCGACGATGTAGACCCCCGCGCCCAGCGCGAGGAGGAACATCGCGAGCGCGCCGACGTACCAGGCGGTCAGGCGGATTCGAGCGCGGTCGAACACGGGCTACTCCTGGCGGCGGAAGGCGTACCCGAGGCCCCGCACCGTGCGGATCGGGTCGTCGGCCAGGCCGGCGCTGCGCAGCTTGCGGCGAACGTAGTGGACGTAGATGTCGACCACGTTCGAGGTCGGCTCGGCCCCGTCGCCCCAGACGTGCTCGCGGAGCTGGTCGCGGGAGAGGACGACGCCGGCGTTTCGCATCAGGTGCTCGAGCAGGGCGAGCTCGGTGCCGGTCATCTCGACCGGCTTGCCGTCGACCAGGAGCTCGTGGGCGCCGGTGTCGAGGCGCAGCGACCCGGACTCGAGCACCTCGGGCTGCGTCCCTTGGCCGCGGCGCTGGAGCGCCCGCAGCCGGGCCTGGAGCTCTCCCAGGGAGAAGGGCTTCGGCAGGTAGTCGTCGGCGCCCGCGTCGAGGCCCTCGATCCGGTCTGCGACCGCGCCGCGCGCCGTCAGCATGATGATCGGCACGCGGTTCCCGTCGTCGCGGAGGCGCCGGCATACCTCCATGCCGTTCAGCTTCGGCAGCTGGATGTCCAGGACGACGGCGTCGTGGTTGCGGGTGCGGCCCAGGTCGAGCCCGTCCTCGCCGTTCCCGGCGACGTCGACCGTATGGCCGCCCGACTCGAGCGACTTCTTCACGATCTTGGCCAACGGCTCGTCGTCCTCGACAACCAGGATATGCATGTGCGGAGCGTAGCGAGGCCCGATTGGCGATCGGTTGCCCCTGCCAGTCTACGCGCGCGACGCCAGCGCGCCCGCGATGCCGGAGACGAACGCCTCGAGCGCGCCGGGCCCGCCCTCCTCGGCCACCTCGATCGCGCGCGAGCCCACGATCACCCCGTCCGCGCCCGCCTCGACGGCGGCGCCGGCATGCTCGGAAGTGGCGATCCCGAACCCGACCAGGAGCGGGAGCGGCGTGTGGGGCCGGACGCGCTCGACCAGGCCCGCCACCCGGTCCGAGGCCCGCTCCCGGGCGCCGGTGATGCCGGCCACCGACACGAGGTAGACGAACCCGCCGGCATGCGCGCACGCGAGCGCGATGCGCGCGTCGGTGGAGGTGGGGGCGAGCAGGGGGATCAGGTCGAGGCCGTGCTCGGTGCAGCCGGCGGCCAGGTCGCCGGCCTCGTCCGCCGGCACGTCGGGGACGATCAGGCCGTTTGCCCCTGCGGCCGCGACATCGGCGCAAAAGCGGCGCTCGCCGTAGGCCATCACGGGGCCGGCGTAGGTCATGGGGACGAGCGGCACGTCGACGAGGCCGCGCAGGTCGCGCACGAGCTCGAGCGCTCGCACCGTGGTCATCCCGCCGTCCAGCGCCCGCTGCGCCGCCCGCTGGACGGTGGGGCCGTCGGCGAGCGGATCCGAGAACGGGATCCCGATCTCGAGCAGGTCGGCGCCCCCGCGCACCGCGGCCTGCGCCAGGTCGAGGAGGTCTCCGTCGGCCATGAGGTAGATCGAGACGACGGGCGGCGCGAGGTTCACCGGTCGAGCGCCTCGACGGTGTCGACGTCCTTGTCCCCCCGGCCGGAGAGCCCGATCAGCCACACCTCGCCGGCCCGGGCCCGCCGCAGCGCGAGGGCGACGGCGTGGGCGGACTCGAGCGCCGGGATGATCCCTTCGAGGCGGCATGTGAGGTGGAAGGCTTCGAGCGCCTCGGCGTCGGTGACCGGCTCGTACCGCGCCCGGCCCGAATCCTTGAGGTGGGAGTGCTCGGGCCCGACGCCCGGGTAGTCGAGCCCGGCCGAGATCGAGTGCGACTCGAGCACCTGGCCGTCGTCGTCGGCCAGGACGTAGGAGCGTGAGCCGTGCAGCACCGACACGCGGCCGTGCGAGAGGGTGGCCGCGTCGCCGCGCTCGTCCCCGCCCGCCTCGGCGCCCCAGAGCGCCACCGCGGCGTCGTCGAGGAAGGGGTGGAAGAGGCCGATCGCGTTCGACCCGCCGCCGACGCAGGCGCACACGGCGTCGGGGAGGCGGCCCTCCCGTTCGAGGATCTGCGCCCGCGCCTCGCGCCCGATGACCGCCTGCAGGTCGCGGACGAGCATGGGGTAGGGGTGCGGCCCGGCCGCCGAGCCGATCAGGTAGTGGGTGGTCTCGACGTTCGTGATCCAGTCGCGGATCGCCTCGTTCATCGCGTCCTTGAGCGTCCCCGAACCGGCCGTCACCGGGATCACCTCGGCCCCGAGCATGTGCATCCGTACCACGTTGGGATGCTGGCGGCGGATGTCCTCCTCGCCCATGTACACGTGGCACTCCAGGCCGAACCGGGCGCACACCGTGGCGGCGGCCACGCCGTGCTGGCCGGCGCCCGTCTCGGCGACGATCCGACGCTTGCCGAGCCTGACCGCCAGGAGCGCCTGCCCGACGGCGTTGTTGATCTTGTGGGCCCCGGTGTGGTTCAGGTCCTCGCGCTTCAGCCAGATGCGGGCGCCGGCCTCGGCGCCGAGGCGCTCGGCCTGGTAGAGGGGCGAGGGGCGGCCGACGTAGTCGCGCCCCAGCCGCTCGAGCTCGGCTGCGAACGCCGGGTCGTCGCGGGCGGCGGCGTAGCCCGCCTCGAGCTCGTCAAGGGCGCCCATCACCGTCTCGGGGACGAAGCGGCCGCCGAACTCGCCGAAGCGGCCGCGGGCGTCCGGCATCGTCGTCCTCATCGAGCCTCCTTCGCGTTGCGGACGAACGCACGCACCAGCGCGTGGTCCTTGATGCCCGGCGTCGCCTCGACGCCGCGGGCGGTGTCGACGGCCCAGGGCCGAGCGGTGCGGACGGCGGCGGCGACGTTCGCCGGGTCGAGGCTTCCGGCCAGGATCACCGGCTGGCGCACCGCGGATGCCCGCTCCCAGTGCGCCTCGAGCTCCTCCGCCGTTGGCCGCGACCCGAACGGCAGGTCGAGGAGGATCGGGACGCCGTCGGGCACCCCGTCCGGCGCGCCGTCCCGGCTGGCCACGATCACGTCACGAAAGTCGCGCGGCCTGTCATAGGTCTGTGTCAGATCGAACCCAAGGGTTAAAGCAGGGACTGTCCCCACCCGCTCGACGACCGCGACCGTGTTCACGTGCGGCGGCACGCGGGCGGCGAGGGCGAGGGCGTGGTCAAGCTCGACGGAGCGTGGGGAGTGCTCGACGAGGATGAAGCCCACCATGTCGGCGCCGGCGGCGACGGCGGCATCCACGTCCTCCGGCCGGGTGAGTCCGCAGATCTTGACGAGCGTCACCGCGGCACCCCCACGAGCTCGGCCAGGAGCTCGGGCTCGCGCATGAGGGCCGTCCCCACCAGCACGGCGTCGGCGCCGGCCCCCGCTGCGGCCTCGACATCGGCGCGCGTCTCGATGCCGGACTCGGCCACCCGCACGACCGTCGGCGGGAGCGAGCGGAGGAGCTCGAGCTGGCGATCGCGGTCGACCGCGAGCGTCTCGAGGTCGCGGGCGTTCACGCCGACGACGCCCGCGCCGAGCGCCAGCGCCCGCTCGACCTCGGCCGCCGTGTGCGCCTCGACGAGCGCGTCGACGCCGAGCAGCCCCGCGGTCTGGAGCAGGCGGGCGGCCTCGGCATCCGTCACCATCGCCAGGATGACGAGGACGGCGTCCGCGCCGGCCAGCCGCTGGGCGGCGATCTGCTC
>DASQXS010000281.1:0-9112 GCA_035639615.1 Gaiellales bacterium
GTAGACGGTCGGGTCGCGCTCGATCCAGGCGAACGCCTCGACCAGCTCGGCCGGCCACGGGTCGAGCCGGCACACGTGGCGCGCGTAGAACACCTGGCAGGCCTCGGCGTACGCCGGGTCATCCGTCGTCCCCGCCTCCTCGTGGCGGCGCAGCGTCGCCTCGACGTCGGGCGGAAGCGCGGCCCGCAGCCGGTTCGCCTCGGCGACGAAGTCCGGAAAGGATGCCGCCGTGTCGGCGAGGACGAGCGAGCGCAGCCCCTGCGGCCGGGTGAACGCGTACTCCTGGGCCAGGAAGCCGCCCCACGACTGGCCGAGCACGTGATGGCGTTCGCCGATACCGAGCGCATCGACCAGGTTGTGCAGTTCGCGGACGAAGAGCTCCACCGTCCAGAAGTCGGCGCCACGCTCGGGGAAATGCGTGCTGCGGCCGTTCCCCAGCTGGTCGTAGTGGATGACGGCGCGACCCCCGGCGGCGAGATCGGCGATCGAGACGAGGTAGTCATGCGCCGCCCCCGGCCCGCCGTGAAGGACGACGAGGGGCGCCGGAGCCGCCGCATCACCTGGCTGGAGGTTGCCGGTGATGCGATACCACGTCTCGGCGACCTCGCCGCCGACGTCGAACGGCGCCGTGCCGTCACGGATCTCGCTCGTCGTCGGGCTCACTCGGCGATCGTATACCGACAGCGTGACGCTCAACGGCAGCCGTGCGGCGGCCCCTATCGGAGGAGTTGTGGTCGTGGCCGGCGGCGAGGCCGATGCAGGCGGTGAAGGTCGGGCCGGCAACCCCGCTACCTGGGATGAGCAGGTCACCGACGAGGAGTACGGCCCCGCGCCCTCGTCGTGAGATACTCCTGCCCGTGAGGAGGGGGGCCCGGATCCTGGTCGCGAGCGTCACGGCCGCCGTGGTGGCAGGGACGGCGTTGGCCGCTGACCGGCTCGTGACGGCCCAGCAGAGCCCGGCGGCGGCCCGGCTGTCGTCGCTGCCCCAGGGGCGGATCGCCCGGCTCGTCGCACGCACGGGCATCGCCGGGGCATATTGGGAGGTCGATCCGCGCACGGCCCGGCCGGTGCGGCTCGGTCAGCCGCTCACGACCAGCGCACCGCTCTTCCCCGGCGACCCATCGTTCCGCTGGAGGGTGTGGACGACGGTGCCCAAGTCCGGGTATCTGCTCGAGCAGATCACCTCGCTCGGAACGCACACCGGAACGCACATCTCCGCGCCGTGCCACTTCCACGTCGGCGCTCCCTGTCTGGTCCGGCTCTCGGAGCGGTTCTTCACCCCGCGTCCGCTGGTCGTCCTCGACCTGCGGGCACGCATCCGGCATCGCCACGGGAACGGCGATTTCTTCGTCGGCATCGCCGACCTGCGCCGGTTCGAGCGCACGCACGGCCGCATCCCGCCCGGCTCCTTCGTGGTGATCTACACCGGCCTCTCCCGCTTCTACCACCTCGGAAACCAGCGTCGGCCCGGCCCGTATAACGACTACTTCGACAACGTGCCCGGCTTCTCCGGCGCCGCCGTCGACTGGCTCTTCACGCAGCGTCACATCCTGGGCGTCGGTGCGGACGCCTTCGGCCCGGACGCGACGTTCGACCCTAACTTCGAGGCCACCACCGAGGCGACCGGCAACGGCGGCATCACTCTCGAGAACATCGGCACAGGGTTGGGCAGCATGCGCGCCTTCGGCGACTGGATCGAGCTGAACGGGCCGCGCTACGCCACCACCCCGGAGCAGCGGCGGACCGGGCGCCCCGGCTTCAGCGGCGCGCAGATGGGGATGACGGGCTTCACCGTCTGGCGGTAGCGCCCCGGGAGGTCAGTCCTCGTTTTCGGATATTCGCGACCTTCATCGGGACGTGGCGTACTCCGACTCGACCCCAACTCCGGACCCAACCATGCGGCCTCACGCCTGGCTAGCCAGTGCCCCCGGCATGACTCATGCGACACGCGGTTTAGGAACCCACCGAGATCCGCTTGAATAGGCCGCTTCCGCGCGAGTTGCGCCCCCAAATGCGCCCCCGACCATGCGTCCACCCATCGTGGCAAACCTCCCCCACATCCTATTGGCGACGCCGTGTGGCCTTGACCCGGTTCTGTTGACGCCTCGATAGTTGGCGGTGACGCCAGCGGAGAGGAGTCAGACGGATGGGACGTCCATCGAGTGTCCGCCCGAGTTTCGGGAGGAGGCGGTGCGGCTCCTTCGGGAGACCGAGTCGACGATCGCGGAGACGGCGCGCCGGTTGGGGATGGGCGCGGAGACGCTTCGCATGTGGGTGCGCCCGGGAGACGACCCTCTTCCACCCGCTGCACCGCTATGACGGCCGTAAACGACTTGGTGATCGACCCCACCTGCCACAGGCACTCGCCGGCCTCCGCCCCGTACGTGCGAACGGCCAGCGTACGGTCGCGATCGGTGATCGCCAGCGCAGCCAAAGGGGCGACACCAGCCGCCAACACCCGAGCGGCGAACGCATCGACAACGGCGAGGTCAATCATGGGAGGCGCGGTGGTGCGGCGCGACGATCAGGAGCAGACCGGTTGGTAGGGCCGGTCTGGGAGGAACTGCTGCCACTCGGCGTGGGTGAGGTTGCGACCAGCGACCTGGCAGGCTTGTGCCTCCCACGCTGGCTCTGTGACATTCCAGATGGTCGCGAGCCCGTTGGGGTTGACGATGATCAGATGCCGGCCGTCGGGCGTGAATCTGAGGTTGCCGGGTCCTCCGGGGTTTTGCGCCTGGGGTGGCGCGCCTGGCAGGCCGGTGCCGATCTGGGTGCGAGTGGCGATGTCCCAGAGCTCCACGCCATCGCCGGAGTCCACCGCGACGGTTGTTCCGTCCGGCGAGAAGGCGAGCGCGCCGTTATACCCGTTGGGGATCGGAAGCGGGGTTCCGATGAGCCGGCCGGTGGTCGCGGCGCGCAAGGTGAGCGCGCCCTCGGCGCCGGTAACGAACGCCGTCCCGTCGGGTGAGAACGCGACGCTGGTTGCCAGCCCACGAGCGTTGTCGGCGGGGAAGGTAGCCAGGCGACGACGGTGCGCGACGTCCCATAGCACTCCGGTCCCAGCCCCGTCTACGGTGACTAGCCGGGTTCCATCGGGGCTGTAGGCAAGGCTGAGCACCCACCGGCCGCGTGGGATCGGCAGCCGGACGTGGGCGTCGGTCCTCAGATTCCAGAGTAGGGCGCCGTTGTCGCCGTCGCCGTTTGCGAGCGTGCCGCCGTCAGGGCTGAAGGTAAGCCCGTCGCCGTGGGTGCAGAACGGCAACGCGTCGTTCTTCCCGCAGCCGGGTGGATACGGGGGAACGAGCCTGTTCGTGATCCGGCCTGATTTCAGATTCCAGACGACGACGGGGCTACCCGCGCCGCCGCCGGCGGCCAGGAGTGTCCCGTCCGGGCTGAAGGCCAGGTCCTCGGCGCCGCCGGCGGTGGCGGTGACGTCGAGCTCTCTGAATCCACGAAGCTGTGGTCCAGAGCGGGCGAGCGTTCGGAGGTTCCAGAGTTGGGCCACGCCTCGGCTGGGTGACAGCGCCACCAGTTGACCGTCGGGGCCGACGGCGACCGCGGTTGCCTGCGGGTTTGAGTACACGACGGCGGGATACGCGGGCGAGTACGGGAGCGCCTGGCCGAGCCGGCGGCGACCGGATAAATCCCATGCGATGACGGTGCCGTCGGCGCTTCCCGTGTACACCGTCTGGCCGTCGGGTGAGACAGCCTCCGCAGGGACGATGTCGGTGTGACCGGCGAGCACCTCGCGCTCGGCGCCTGTTGCGACGTCCCAGACGATCGCTGTGCGGTCTGAGGACGTGGTGATCAGCGACCGTCCATCGGGGGTGAATTCGGCCGACCAGATGCCGTTCGTGTGGCGCCCCTGGGCCGGCTGTAGGCGGCCATTGGGGAATCGCATAAACCCGAGTGTGCCGTCGTCCTTGGTGATCGCAAGCGTCTTGCCGTCCGGGCTCAGCGCGACTCCGGTCACGTCCGGCATCGGGTATGTGCGCACCACGCGCAGGTCGGTCGCGTCGAGCACCACGACCTTCCCGCGCGGACCGTCTGCCCAGTCAGACGCGATGAGGCGATTCCCGGAGGGCGTATAGGTGACCTTGTCGATCCCATCGACGCATGGGTGAGCACCGGATACGTTCCTGACCGGATCGAGCCTGCGCCCTGTCGAGACGTCGAACCGGGTGATGACAAGCGACCCGCCACAGGCGCTCTGGGGAGCCGGACGGGCGAACGCGACCGCCAGGGTGTTGCCGTTGGGGGAGAACACGAGGCGCACGATGAACTCAGCGGCGGGCACGCGCGGCAGTAGCCGCACCAGGTGGTGGGTTCGACCGTCGAGTAGCACGATCGTCCCGCCGGACCCGCCGCCGACGGCGAGCAGTGAACCGTCACGACTAAAAGCCAGCGCACTCACGCCTCGACCGTCTCCAAACCCTGGAGGCAGGACGCGTCCTTCGGGTTGCAGCCCTGGCGTGGAGAAGAAGAGGAGCTGTCCACCGTCGGTTCCTATCACGAGTGTCTTTCCGTCCGGGCTCAGCCCGAGCTGAGCGGTGCCACCTGCCCACCGTCCTGGAACGTCCAGGACGCGCACAGCAGCGGGACTCTTCACGAGCGTGGCGAGGAGGCTGCTGCGCGTGGCTGCAGAGTCGTCCAGGTTCACCGCCTCGCGGGCGAGGAGGAGGGATCGGTCGAGGCGCGGCTCGACCAAGGCCTGTGCCGCCAACTGGCGCGCTTCCGCCACGGTGGCCGCCCGCTGAGCGGAGCCGCGCTGGACGAGCGCGATGACGGCTGCCACGGCTGCAACGAGGAGAAACACGAGCGCGCCCGCCAACAGCAACCGTAGGCGGCGCAGCTCGCGCTGGTTCAGGGCACGGCTGGCTGCGAGGAAGTCGCGCTCGAGCTGATTGAGGTCGGCATCATGGTGCGCTGCCCATTCGAGGGTGGCGGAGAGCCGGGCGCCGCGGTAGAGCTCGCCGCGATCGCGGCCACGCTCGTCCCAGTCGCGGGCAGCCTTGATCAGGTGGAGATAAAGCTCGCGTCCCTGGGAATCCTCCTGGAGCCAGTCGCGCAGCCGGGGCCATTCCCGCAGGAGCGCCTCGTGCGCCACCTCCACGTATCCGTCGCTGGCGGTGAGTAGGCGCGCCTGGGTGAGCGCATCGACGACCGCTGCGGCATCCGGGGCGAGGGTGTCGAGCTCGGCGAGCGGCACCCGTCGCCGCACAGCGCCGCCCTCGCCGATTGCGGCCAGGCGCAGCAGGATGCGCCGCGCCAGCGTCTGCTGGTCGGGCGAGAGGCGGGCGTACGCGTCCTCGGCCAGCCCAGCGACCGCACCGCGGACGCCGCCCGTCTCCCGATACCCGGCCATGGTGAGGGTGCGGCCGCTGCGCCGCTGCCACAGGTCGAGCAGGGCAGTCGAGAACAGGGGAAGGCCACCCGGCTCGCCGACCACGTCTGAGACCAGCGTGTCCGCAAGCCCGTCCTCCACCGAGAGACCGGCGCGGCGGGCGGGAAGCTCGATCGCCCGCCGCAGCTCGTCCGCGTCCATCGGCCCCACCAGGACATGGGTTTGACCCATTAGCCGGGCCAGCGCCGGATACGAGGCGCACCGCCCGTAGTAGTCGGCCCGTACCGCGACCACCACAAGCGTTGCCACGCCACGATCGGCCGTGATCGCCTCCACGAACACCCGCCGCTCACCCTCGTCCGAACAGGCGGTGAACACCTCCTCGAACTGGTCGATCACCAGCACCACGTCACCGGCATCGGCCGCGCCCGCGCCGAGGGCGCGCTCGAGCTCGCGCATCGGGTGCTCTCCCGGCCGCAGCAGCAGCTGCTGCCAGGTCTCGCTGCCGGGAATCACGCCGCCGGCGAGCGCCGGCAGCAGGCCCGCCTTGACAGCCGACGACTTGCCGCTGCCCGATGGGCCGACGACCGCCAGGAAGGTGGCGCCGACCGTGCGCGCCGTCAGTTCAGCCACAAGTCGTTCCCGGCCGAAGAAGAAGTCCGCGTCCTCCGGCTCAAACGACGCAAGCCCCTTATACGGGCACATCACCGCCGCCCGCGTCTCTCCCGCGGCGAAGACCTGTGACTGCTCGCGGGCCCACTCCAGATCGACCACGTTCAATGCCAGCTCGGCCTCCGACGCCTGCAACAGCGAGCGGCCCGCGGCGGTCGTCGACGCCGTCCGCTCGACCCGGCGGGCGGCACCCTCAGCCGCCCACTGGCTGACCGACCGATGCACCGCAGCCGGGATCCCCCCGGCGGCGCGGAGCACTCGCGCCGGCGGCGTCGCCGTCCCTCCCACACCCGTATAGAGGGCGGCGATCTCAAGCACATCGGCGTGGTCGAGCGGCCCCAGGTCCAGCACCGCGGCGCGGGACGGGTCGATCCGCTCCACCAGCGCGTCGACGAGCGGCGCGCGCTCCCGGTAGGTGGCCACCAGCAGCACCGGCCGCCCCGCCAGAGACGCCGCCACCGCATCAATCGTGTCGAGCACGGTGCCGCCACACACGTCCAAGTCGTCGACGATCACCAACATCGGGTTTCCCGGCGAACGCACCAGTTGCAATGCGTCCACAGCCGTCTCGGCCGGGCCGGCGCCACGCACATACACCACCGGCCACCCGGCGGCGTCGACACTGCGTGCAAGCTCCGCCACGAGCCGTGTCTTCCCGATCCCCGACCGTCCCGCCAGGAAGCACGCGCGGCCGCGACCATGCCGCGCCCGCCGCCACATCCACCCCAGCCGGCGAAGCTCTCGCTCACGGCCGACCAGCGGCGTGGCCGGGTCGAGCTCGGCCGCCAGCTCAGGACGCGCCGCCGCCGGTAGCCGATCGAAGCGGGCCGCCGGCGCCGCCTCGGCGTCACGCACCGCCACGATCTCCACCGGCCGGTCAACCCCCTTCACCGTGACCGCGCCCAACGCCTCGTACCGAAGGCCGTCCGCCGCGCCCGCCAGGTGCACGACTTGGGCGGTTGCCAGCACCTCGCCCGCCGCCGCGCGCGCACACAACCGGGCAGCGAGGTTCACCGCTCGGCCGCGATAGCCGCTCCCCACCGGCACCGCCTCACCCGCGTCCAAGCCGACACCAGCCAGAAGCGGCAGCGACGGGTCCGCCGCCACCTCGTCGGCCAGCGCAAGCTGCAACTCCACCGCCGCCCGGATCGCCCGGCGTGGAGACATGAAAACGGCCAGCACCTCGTCGCCGCGAACCTCGACCACGTCACCCTCGTAAGCCTCCACCGCCTCGCCGGCGACCTCGGCGAATCGAGCCGTCAGCCGAGCCGCAGCCTCGTCACCCTGCTCCTGGCTAAAACGGGTATAGCCGCGCACATCGGCAATCAAGAAGGCGCGGATCGTCGCCCCCGCGCCAGTGCGTTCCGCGGCAGCCGCGTCCACCGACTCGTCCCTCACACCCATACGCACAGGACGCCCCGACACCTCGCCACCTTTCCCGAAGAGCGCGATTCTCCGCCTCCCTCGCCGCCACGTCAACCACCCTGACCAACCGCGAATCCTTAAGAGCGTCCGGGACACAGGCGTTATCCACCACCGGTAGCCCCTCCCCAACCAGGTCAGCCATCGTCGCCGAGCGCCCGCTCGAGCTCCTCAATCCCGCCACGCAGCGACTCGAGGTCCGGTTCAGGCCGGCGATCATCTCCGCCTTCGCCGGGTCGGATTCCTCGGTCGGGTGGAGGTCGGCGACCATCGTCTGGAGCCGCTCGAAACTCGCCCGCATCTCGGCGACGAGGGCGTGTGCGGGACCCGCGGAGTGCGGGCACGGCTAGATGGGGGTACGGCGTCCTCGGGGGATGGGGCCGCGAACGAAGACGTCGACGGCGTGGTTGGTGTCGCCGGCGACGATGCGTCCGCTTCGTGAAGCGAACGCGACTTTGGTTCCATCCTCGGATAGGTATTCCCCAGCGCCGTCAATGATCCTGGGCACGCCGACTGGGATTTGCATTCCGGCCGCCGTCAGGTCGATGCGGAGCACCGTGTGGGTTTGCAGGTCGAAGCGAAAGATGTCCCTGCGCCCATTGGTGTCGCCGGGGACGAGATTGGGGGCGTCGGAGACGACGGAGACGTAGCGGCCGTCGGAAGAGATGCCGGCTACCTCGTTGTCGGCTGCGCGCTGGGTTATGACCGGCACCCTGTTGCGGGTGATCCGGTTCCACCGAAGGACGGTATCGCCGGAGGCATTCGCATTCAGGTCGTCGACGGCGACGTAGTGAGCGTCTCGCGTCGCTACGACCGACGTCAAACCGCCGTGGATGTCGTGGGTGCGACCAGTCACCAGATTACGTACGGCCGTTCCCGCGGCATTGAAGTGGTCGTCCAACTCTTGGAACGTCAGCCACTGGCCGTTCGCGGAAAGATCGAGCGGCCGTTCGAACGGACCGACGTCTTCCAGCGGCGTCACGCGCCGAGTCGTGTGGCGAAGCCGATCGCGCACGTAAATCCACCCGGCCAGGCAACAGCCAGGATGCGCCTGGATGAAGTATCCGAAGGCGACCCACCGGCCGTTGTCGCTCATCCCGCCGGGGATAGGCACGCCGAAGTCGGACGGGAAGAACTGTCCGCCCCTGGGACGAACAGTGACCCGAAACGTCGCCCCGCGCACTCGGTCGCGCACAAACAGATCTGCCTGGCCGTTCGATCTGGAGTTCGGGTGAGATTCGTGGCCCGCGCGTGCCAGTTAGCTGCGACTGCACGCATAGGAGGCGGCGGTGACGAGAACTTCTGGCGGTCGACCTCGACGTCCAGGCTGGTCGCATAGCCGGGCCTGGGCGGTGCTGGAGTGCGCTTGTGCGCTCACCGCTTCCGCGACCGCCCGGTGCCGCCGGCAGCGTCAAGCCTACTTCCCCGCGACGACCGCCCTATCACGGACATGAGATAAGAACCTCGCCGCGGATGCACGTGTCCGAGCCGTCGCCGCCGTCGAGCGTGTCCCTATCGGCGCCGCCGTCCAGAACGTCGTCGCCGAGATTGCCACGGATGACGTCGTTTCCGCGACCACCGTGCAGCCGATCATTCCACCGCCCGCCGCGCAACCCGTCTTGACCGCCGCGTCCTCGAATCACGCTTGGCCGACCAACCGCGTCGATGAAGTCA
>DASQXS010000282.1:0-9226 GCA_035639615.1 Gaiellales bacterium
GAGCGCCGGCCCGGCCAGCCGGGCGACGAGCGCTCCCGCCGCGACGGCGGCGAGGCCGGGCAGAAGCGCGAGAAGCGGGTCAGAGCCAGCGGCGAGCGAGGCCGACGTCGAGGCGCCCCGGGAGGCGGCGAGCGCGGCCGCCGCCACTGCCGCGACGGCCACGAGGTCGAGGGCGTGGAACGGGCCGAGCCGCGCCGACTCGGTGCTGATCCGCTCGACGGCGATCAGCAGGGCGGCCGACCCGATCCAGACGCCGGCGAGCAGCAGCGCGCCTCGCGACGTTGCCATCGAGTGGGTCAAGACGGGGCCGGCGGCGAGCCCGGTCTGGCCCGCGGCGATCCAGATCGCGGCAACCGCCAGGAGCGCGCCGAGGACGACCCCGGCGAGCGTCACCCAGGCGGCCTCGATGCCCGCCTCGAGCCACAACTGCCAGGCGCGGGCGCCGTGGCGCTCGAGCCGCGCCCACTCCGCCCGGGCGTCGCGCCGGAGCCCGCCGGCGGCCATGACGACGAACCCGATCAGGAGCGCCGCCGCGCCGCCGCCCACGAGCAGGAGCCGGTTCCCGGCGACCCGGTCGTCGGCGTGCGCCGCGGCGAGCGCATCCGCGGGGCTGGAGAGGCCGAAGCCGCTGTTTCCGCTCCGCTCGAGCGCCTGGGCCGCGCGGCTCTCGCGCTCGAGGAGGCCCGGCACCTGCCAGTCGTGGACGGCGGCCGGGTCGAGCGGTGCCGTCCAGGCGTACGTGCGGTAGAGGGCGCCGAACGCCGGGAGCGCCGACAGCTCCTGCACGTTCCCGGCGAGCAGCATCGGCGGCGTACGGGTCTGGCCGTGGGCGGCGTGCGAGAGCGGGGCGGACTCGAACGGCAGCGGCCCCGAGGTGCGGCCCACGACGACGAGGCGTACGCCGGGCTCGGAGACGGATGCGACCCGGGTGCCGCCCGTCTGGACGACCTCGCACCGCCGCGGGGTGCAGGCTCCCGGCAGGCGGCCGGAGACGAGATGCAGCCACCGACCCGGATGGTCGACCGCCCCGAGCGTCACGAGGGTGCCGTTCAGGTTGAGCTCCGGGAAGGCGAGCGTCCGTGCCGGGGCGGTGGGAGAGAGGTCGCGCAGGGTGGCCGTGGCCTGGCGGTCGACCGATGCGTAGCCGCCCTGCGGCAGGCCGCCGAGCCACGTCGCCGCGAAGCTGCGCTCCGCCGGCGGCAGCTGCTCGAGCGCGCGGTGGAGCTCCAGGTCGGCCGTGATGGTGCCGCCGCCGGCGACGCCCGCGACCGCCGCGGTGGCGAGCGCGACCCCGACGGCGACGATCGCGCCGCGCGCCGGCCTGGCCCGGGCGCGGGCCCAGGCGACACGCAGCGGGGCGGCGGTGGCGGCGACGCTCACGCGGCGCTCCGCCGGCGCCGGTAGGCGCGCGTCTTCGTGCGGTTGCCGCAGTACTTCATCGCGCACCACCGCGCCGAGAGGTTGCGCGAGCGGTCGTAGTGCGCCCAGTGGCAGCGAAGACACGAGCGAAGGCGCGTCCACGACCCGTCGGTCATCGCCTCGAACACGCCCGCCGCGACCGCGGCGAGACCGCCGTCGACCCCGGGGTCCAGGGGCACGAGCCGGGCCGTGCCGTCGGCCCCGAAGACCACTGAGAGCCGCCCGGCCGCAGCGACGCGGCTGACGGCGGCGGCGGCGGCGGCGATGTCGACCCCGGGCTCGGCGTTTCGCCGCACCATCAGCCTGAGCGCCTCGCGGAACTCCTGCGCCCTGGCGACGTCGGACGGGAGGACGTGCACGTCCTCCGGCAGAAGCTCGAACTCGCGCATCCAGAGCTCGAGCCCGTCCGCCTCCGCGATCGCGTCCTGGCCGGTGTCGAGGTTGATGGTGTTCACCAGCGCCTGCACCGGCCGCAGCCGCCCCGGCGCGGCCGGACGGCCGCCGGGCATGAACCTCCAGGGTGTCGGCCCGAGATCGATCAACGACACGTGCGAACGGCAATTGCAGGTGTCGAATCGCCGTCCAAGGCCATTTTAGACACCGGTGCGGCCGAGTGGCAGGTGTTTCAGGTCCAGTACGGCCGCAGCGCGGCCTCGACGGCGGCGATCGCCGCGTCGCCTCGGTCCTCGTCGTCGGGCAGGTAGGCGAGTGGGTCGGCGAGGAGCGGCTCGGTCCCGAGCACGCCCTCGAGCGTCCCGTGCATGCAGTGGCCCGAGTAGGTGCGGCCGTACCCGCCCTCCTGCACGAGCACCATCCGGCCGCCGCAGTGCCGGTCGGCGATCGCCCGCGCGGCGGCGCCGAGCGCCCGGAACCCCGCCATGCTCACGCACATGCGCCCGTTCGGGTCGAACTGGCTTGCGTCCTGGCCGCAGGCCACCACGACGAGTCCCGGGGCGAATGCGTCGACGATCGGCTCGACCGCCCGCGCCATCGCCCGCCGGTAGCCCTCGTCGCCCGTGCCGACGGGGAGCTCGACGTTCACGGTGTACCCGGCACCCGCACCCGCGCCGACCTCGTCCGCGGCCCCGGTCTGCGGGTGGGACGGGCCCCAGGAGCCGTGGCGCATGTGCAGCGAGACCGCGAGCACGTCGGCCCGCTCCCAGAAGCAGGCCTGCGTCCCGTTGCCGTGGTGCACGTCCCAGTCGATCACCACCACGCGGTCGACGCCGCCGCGGCGGGCGTGCTCGGCGGCGAGAGCGGCGTTCGAGAAGAGGCAGTAGCCGTCGGCCCTGTCGGGCTGGGCATGATGGCCGGGCGGGCGCACGAGTGCGTAAGCCTGCGCGCACTCGCCGCCGAGCACGGCATCGGCGGCCGCGAGGGCCGTTCCCGCGGCGGCGAGCGCCGCGTGCCACGAGCCGGCGACGACGGGCGTCGACTGGGTGAGGTAGCCGCCGCCGTTCTCGCAGAACGCCCGCACGGACTCGATGTATCCGGGGTCGTGGAGCGTCTCCAGCTCGGCAATGGTCGCGTGCCGGCCGCTGTGCCACTCGAGCCGCTCCGCGATCGGGCCGCGGCGGAGGGCGGAGCGGATGTTCAGGATCCGCTCGGCGTTCTCGGGATGCAGCTCGGGCACCTCGACGAGCGGCGTCGGCGGGTACTCGAACATGCCCGACCCGGTGTCGTGGAGAAGCGCGTCGTCGTGCCAGTACACCCGCACCGGGCGATCATAAGTGCATGAAATGAGCCAGGCTCATCTCATGCATCGGGCCGAAGCGGGCTCATCGAGCGGATGATGTGCTGCAGGTCGGCCTTGGCGATCGCCTTCGTCGAGATCGGGCTGGCGACGTGGATCGAGGTGACATACGTGTCCGGGCCGGCGCGGAAGACCGCGGCGATGTGGCCGGTGTGGGAGGCGAGGTTGTGGTCATACCAGGTCACGGTGTGGCCGGCGACGGCCTCGGTTCCGGGCTCGCGGCCGGCGAAGCAGGGGCGGCCCTCGCACTCGGGCGGGAACGTTCCCGGCGGATAGCCCTCGAAGACGACGTGCACCAGCTGGCCCTGCTCCAGCCACGCGTACCCCAGCTGCCACTGGCGCTGCGCCACGCGAGCGGTGTTCCACTGGCCGTGGATCACCCCGTCGATGGGGCTCGGGAGCCAGCCGGGGCAGTAGACGGTCATCCCGACGCGGTTCGCCCAGGCCTGCCAGCTCGCCTTCCATGCCGTCGCGCACGCCGCTGCCTCGTCGGTTTTGGATCCAGTTTCGGAATTCGAGGATCCGCAACCGGCAAGACACACAACGGTCACGATGAGGAGTACGATTTCAGCGCGACGATGTTGATGCACGGCATCAGTCCCGTGGTGTCCTGGAACCCTTGCTGTCGTCCGGCGAGGATGGTAGATACACCGTCGCGCGCGGGGGGCGGTCGGCCGTCACCGCCGCGAATTGCCAACCGGAAGTGGGAGGAGAACACATGAGACGTGTATCTGGCCGCGTCCTTTGGGCGTCGGCCGCCGTGCTCGTGCTGGGGGTTGCCGCGGCCTGCGGCAGCGGCTCGAGCGGTGGCGGGGGTGGTACCGGCGGGGGCGGCGGAGGCGCGACTCCGGTCAACTCCTCGACATGCCAGTCGGTCCAGAACTCGTCGGGCAAGTACCTGATCACCTCGGACTTCCCGCTGAACGGCTCCTCGGCGCACCAGACGAAGCAGATGAACCAGGCGATCGCGATGGTGCTCGAGCAGAACAACTGGAAGGCCGGCAAGTACACGCTCGCCTTCCAACCGTGCGACGACTCGACGCCGCAGGCGGGGACGTGGGATTCGACCACGTGCAGCGCGAACGCGAACGCGTACGCGGCTGACCCGTCGGTGATCGGGAACATCGGCACCTTCAACTCCGGCTGCGCCGAGCTCGAGGTGCCGGTGCTGAACCAGGCCCAGCCCGGGCCGATCCCCATGGTCAGCCCGGCCAACACCTGGCCCGGCCTGACCCAGGGGACGAAGGTCCCGGCCGAACCCAGCAAGTACTACCCGACGGGCACTCGCAACTACGCGCGTGTCGTCGCGCCGGACAACTTCCAGGGCCCGGCCCTGGCGCTGACGGCGAAGAAGCTGGGCGTGCACTCGGTCTACATCCTGAACGACAAGCAGGCCTACGGCGCCGGCGTCGCTCAGTATTTCGAGGACGCCGCCAAGAAGCTCGGCCTCCAGGTGCTCGGCAACTCGGCCTACAACACGAAGACCGGCACGAACTACCAGGCCCTGTTCCAGGGCATCAACTCCAAGCACCCCGACGCGATCATGGTCGGCGGCCTCATCTGCGAGAACGGCGGCCAGCTGATCAAGGACAAGGTCTCCGTCCTGGGCGACAACAACAAGGTGAAGCTGCTCCTCCCGGACGGCTTCACGACCTCGGAGACCATCACCGATGCCGGCAAGGCGTCGGAGGGCCTGTACGCGTCCGTCGCCGGCCTCCCCACCGAGCAGCTGAAGGGCGCGGGGAAGACGTTCATCTCGGAGTTCCAGTCCAAGTTCAACCCCGACTTCATCGACCCCTACACGCCGTACGCTGCTGCGGCGACGCAGGTCCTGCTCAAGGCGATCGCCGCGTCCGACGGGACGCGGGCGAGCGTCTCCCAGAACCTGTTCAGTACCCAGATCACCGACAGCGTTCTGGGCTCGTTCTCGATCAGCAAGACCGGGGACACCGACCAGGGATCGATGACGGTAGACGTGGTGAAGAACGGGAAGCTGACGACGTTCGACGTGCTGACGCCGCCGGCCAACCTGGTGGAGACCTTCCCCGCCAGATGACGGACGGACCTGGGGGAGCCCGATGACGGCCGAAGCGGGTACCGCGCGAAAGCCGATCCTGGCCGGGCTCCCCCGGTTCTCCCAGCAGGTCAACCGCGTCCTCACCTGGGTCGTGGTCGGCCTCTTCATCCTGTGGGTGGTGGGCAACTTCGTGAACGCGCCCAAGCAGTTCGTGAGCGTGTTCCTGCTCGGCCTCACCCTGGGCTCGATCTATGCCCTCGTAGCCCTCGGCTACACGCTCGTCTACGGCATCATCGAGCTCATCAACTTCGCCCACGGCGACGTCTTCATGTGGGGCTCGATGATCGCCGTCACGGTGGCGGCCCACTGGCTCGGACTGAACGGGAGCCAGGCCTGGTACGTGACCGCGCCGTTGATCCTTGTGACGCTGGTGGCCTGCGTCGCCTTCTGCGCCACGCTGAACGTCGCCATCGAGCGGCTCGCCTACCGGCCCCTCCGCAACGCCCCCAAGCTGGCACCGCTGATCACCGCGATCGGCATGAGCTTCATCCTCCAGAACGCGGGGGCGATCGTGTACGGCTTCATCGAGCAGCCGCTCGGCGCGGACATCTTCCCCACCAAGGCGCTCTTCTCGATCGGCGGCGTGCCCTATACGCAGAAGTCACTCATCGTCGTCCTCATGACGATCCCCGTCCTCCTCGCGCTCACCTACCTGGTGCGCTCGACGAGGCAGGGGAAGGCCATGCGGGCCGTGGCTCAGGACATGGATGCGAGCCGGATGATGGGGATCGACGTCGACCGGACGATCGCCTTCACGTTTGCGCTCGGCGGGTCGCTGGCCGGGGCTGCCGGGCTGCTCTTCGTCATGTACCAGACCTCGACCCGGTATGACCTCGGCTTCCAGCTCGGCCTCTTCGCGTTCACGGCCGCCGTCCTCGGCGGGATCGGGAACCTCACCGGCGCCGCGCTGGGAGCCCTGCTCATCGGCATGATCCAGGCGTTCAACGAGGGCCTCTCGTGGCACACGCCCGGCTCGAGCTGGACGCAATCTGTGATCTTCGCGATCCTGATCCTGGTCCTGGTTTTCCGGCCCCAGGGCCTCCTCGGGGAGGCGGTGTCCGACCGAGCATGAGCACCTGGCCGGCACGGATCTCGGAGTCCTGGCGCAGGCTGCCGCGACAGGTGCGGTCGCTCGTGCTGCCGCTGGTCGTGCTCGTCCTGGTCGCGAGCTATCCCAACTACTACCAGAACCTGTTCGAGGCGCTGGGCGGCGGCATCCGCGGTCAGCTGGCGCCGACCGTGCCGACCATGGTGGTCATGTGCGTGTACGTCATCATGGCGCTGGGCCTGAACGTCGTGGTCGGCTACGCCGGACTGCTCGACCTCGGCTACGTGGCCTTCTACGCCGCCGGCGCGTACATCGCCGGCTGGTTCGCGACGCTCCAGTTCGCCCCGCACAAGGTGCACTTCCTGTCCGCCGGAGTGCTCCCGCAGGTGCCGGGGATCCACGTCAACACGTGGCTGCTCCTGGTCGTGGGCGCGATCTTCGCGGCCGTGCTCGGCATCATCATCGGGCTGCCGACCCTGCGCCTGCGCGGCGACTACCTGGCGATCGTCACGCTCGGCTTCGGCGAGATCATCCCCCAGGCGGTGAACAACGGGGACGACTGGTTCGGCCACAACGTGACGAACGGGCCGAACGGCCTCACCCCGATCGACAACCTCGGGTTCGGCGTCACGATCCACAACAATCTGTCGTTCCTGCCGGCCAACTACCGGCTCGAGGTCAACTACGCCGACTACTACTACTGGACCGGGCTCGCCATCGTCGTCTTTACGATCTTCTGCTGCATCCGCCTGCGCGACTCACGGCTCGGCCGGGCGTGGGTGGCCATCCGCGAGGACGAGATCGCCGCAGCGGCGATGGGCGTCCCGCTGATGCGCACCAAGACGTGGGCGTACGCCATCGGCGCGTTCTTCGGCGGCATGGCGGGCTGCTTCTACGCGATCTTCAAGAGCTCGACCTTCCCGCAGGACTTCTCGCTCAACATCTCGATCGCCGTCCTCTGCATGGTGATCCTCGGCGGCATGGGCAACGTCTACGGCGTCTGCCTCGGCGGGGCCGTGCTCGCGTACCTCAACTTCCAGGGGCTCGAGGCGATCGGAAACAACATCAACCAGGTCGCGGGCACCAATTTCGAGATCCCGCAGTACACCTACGGCATCTTCGGCATCATCATCGTGGCGATGATGCTGGTCCGGCCGCAGGGCCTGATACCCACGGCCAGACGCAAGATCGAGCTCGAGGCCGGGGTGGAGGGCGGCTCGTTGTACGACGCCGCCGGGTGATGGCCGACGACCTGCTCTCGGCCCGGTCGGTGCGCAAGGAGTTCGGCGGCCTGGTGGCCTGCTCCGACGTCGACTTCACCGTGCCGCGAGGAGGGATCGTCAGCCTGATCGGCCCCAACGGCGCCGGCAAGACGACGTTCTTCAACATGCTGACCGGGGTCTACAAGCCCACGTCGGGTGAGGTGACGTTCGACGGCCACGAGGTGGTCGGCCTCCCGCCGCATGCCGTCACCCACCTCGGCGTCGGGCGGACGTTCCAGAACATCCGCCTCTTCCCGACCATGACCGGCCTCGAGAACGTGCTCGTGGGCATGCACGGGCGCCTGAAGGGCGGCATCATCCGCTCGATCCTCCGAACCCCGGGCCTGAGACGCGAGGAGCGGGCCGCCGCCGACAAGGCCCGCGACCTCCTGAGCTACTGCGGCCTTCCGCGCGAGGCGGAGCACACGTACGCGATGAACCTCTCATACGGCGACCAGCGCCGGCTCGAGGTTGCCCGCGCGCTCGGCACCGACCCGAAGCTGCTCCTGCTCGACGAGCCGACGGCGGGCATGAACCCGCAGGAGAGCGCGGAGTTCACGGCCTTCGTCGGCCGGATGCGGGACGAGCGCGACCTGTCGATCCTCATGATCGAGCACGACATGAGGGTGGTGATGGGAATCTCCGAGCGCGTTACCGTGCTCGACCACGGCGAGAAGATCGCCGAGGGATCGCCGGCCGAGATCCAGCGCGACGAACGGGTGATCGAGGCGTACCTGGGATCGGGCGCCACGTCGGGCATTGCCGAGGCCGCGGAATGAGCGCGAACGGCGCGCCGCTCCTCGAGCTCGACGACGTCCACACGTACTACGGGACGATCGAGGCCGTCAAGGGCATCTCGATCACCGTCGATGAGGGCGAGATCGTCACGCTGATCGGCGCCAACGGCGCCGGCAAGTCGACGACGCTGCGGTCCATCCAGGGCATCAACCGGCCCAAGCATGGGCGGATCCTGTTCAAGGGCGACAACATCGTCGGCCGCCGGCCGCACGAGATCGTGAAGCTCGGCATCAGCCAGTCACCCGAGGGCCGCCGCCTCTTCTCGCGGATGAGCGTCCGCGAGAACCTGGAGATGGGGGCGTTCCAGCGCTCCGACCGCAACGGCATCGAGCAGGACATCGCCCGCGTCTATGAGCTCTTCCCGCGGCTCCAGGAGCGTCGGTCGCAGAAGGCGGGCACGCTCTCCGGCGGCGAGCAGCAGATGTGCGCGATCGGCCGCGCGCTCATGGCGCGGCCGAAGCTCCTGATGCTGGACGAGCCGTCGCTCGGCCTCGCGCCGATCCTCGTCGAGCGCATCTTCGACATCGTCCGCGAGATCAACCAGCAGGGCACGTCGATCCTGCTCGTCGAGCAGAACGCCCTGATCGCGCTCGCCGTCGCCAAACGCGGCTATGTGCTCGAGACGGGCCGCGTGGCGCTCCACGACACCGCCCCCGCGCTGCGCAAGAACGAGCAGGTGCGCAAGGCGTACCTGGGCGAGGCCTAGCGGATCGTCCGGCAACGTTCGCCGGGTTCTGGCGGCTGCAAAGCTGCGCGCTGCGGTGTCCTCGGTCGCGCCAATAGGTTCACTATTGGCGCTCCCTGCGTCCTAGCATCGCTTGCTTTTCGCTCGCCATCGACGCCAGCAACGTTACCGGACGACCCACTAG
>DASQXS010000283.1:0-9977 GCA_035639615.1 Gaiellales bacterium
CGGCTGGATCCGTTCCGGCGAGAGGTCTTCCGCGAGGGCCGCTTCGTCGCGCTGACCAGGAAGCAGTTCGCCGTGCTCGAAGTCCTCGTCGCAGCCGAAGGCGGTGTCGTCAGCGCCGAAGAGCTCCTCGCGCGGGCTTGGGACGAGAACGCAGACCCGTTCACCAACGCCGTGCGCATCACCGTCTCGGGACTGCGCAAACGGCTCGGCGAACCCTGGATCGTCGCCACGGTTGCCGGCGTCGGGTACCGCATCGTCACTCAACCCGACACCGAGCGCGAGGGAGGTGACGGTGGATAGAGCCCCCGGTCTGAGCGTTCGCCTCAAACTCACCCTCAGCTACGCCGGCTTCCTCATGCTCGCGGGCGCCGTGCTGCTCGCCGCCGGGTACTTCTCCCTTTCGCGTGGCGTGCACCCTGGTGTGATCTTCATGGTGCGCAGCCACGCCGACCTCCTGCGCGATTTCGCTCCGATCGCGGCCACCGTGATGGCGTTTCTGCTGGTATTCGGCGTGCTGGGAGGGTGGCTTCTCGCCGGCCGCATGCTCGCTCCCCTGACTCGCATCACCGACGCCACACGCGTGGCCGCGACCGGGTCACTCTCCCACCGGATCGAGTTGGAAGGCCGCCAGGACGAGTTCCGCGACCTCGCCGACGCCTTCGACACCATGCTCGCGCGGCTCGAAGCACACGTCGCCGAACAGCAGAGATTCGCAGCCAACGCCTCCCACGAACTGCGCACCCCGCTCGCGATCACGCAGTCCCTTCTTGACGTGGCTCGCAATGATCCCAACCGCGACACCGGCGAGCTCGTCGCACGCCTCTACGCCGTAAACGCCCGGGCGATCGACCTCAGCGAGACACTGCTTGTGCTCAGCCGCGCCGACCAGCGGTCATTCACCCGAGCCCAGGTCGACTTGTCCCTCCTCGCGGAAGAAGCAACCGAAACGCTCCTTCCCCTCGCCGAGAAACGGAACCTCACCATCGAGACCTCCGGTGACACGACCCCCACCATCGGCTCATATGCGCTCCTGCTGCAGATGACGACGAATCTCGTGCACAACGCGATCGTCCACAACCTGCCCGAACAGGGCACCGTCTGGGTCAGCACCAGCCCTCAGCCCAGGAGCGCGGTGCTCACCGTCGAGAACACCGGCGAAGAGCTGAACCCCCAGCTACTTGCCACGCTCGCCGAGCCGTTTCAGCGCGGCACCGAACGCATGCGTACTGACCACGCAGGCGTCGGCCTCGGCCTGGCCATCGTCAAGAGCATCGCCCAAGCACACGACGGAACCCTCACCCTGACCCCTCGGGACGCCGGCGGGCTCCGCGCCACGGTGCAAATCCCCTCCGCGCAACCGCACGCTGGCGGATGACGATCAGGCGCCGCCCGCGACCGCGCCGGCGCCGGGCAGGAGTCGCGACGCGATCGCCCGACTCCACGCCAGGGCGCATGGCTTACCCGCCGGCTTCACGACCCGGCAGCGCCGCCTCCGGGTCGTGTCCGGCTAGGAGACTCCGGCTGACTGTGCCGCGAGATACGGCGCACCAACCGCGGAGCGTGGACTGGTTACGCGGTAGGGGACACCGCCGCGGCCGTTGAGCGCAAGTCCGAGATCCGGTTGAGGGAGGACCATCCAGTGTCCAACGCGCATCACCCACGCGAAATCTCGGCACCGAGCCGTCCCCGGCTGGCACGGTCGCACTTGTGTGCTGGCGGCCACCTCGCCAACGCTCCGGCCTTACCCCGCGCACGGCAAGCGCAGGCCGCACGTTCGAATTGTGCCGGGCGCATGGCTTAACCAGGCCGTCTCGGAGCGGCCGACGAGCCGCGCCCAGCGGGCGCGCGAAGCAGTTGTTGGGGCGAGACCTGCTCTGAGGGCGTTCGGGTCGCCCGCCACGGGGATCGCTGACGATCGAGCCACTCGGATAACCAAGCAGGCTCGCGCGTTGGGCCAGGTCGGCCGCGTGCGCGTCGACGAGGCGCCCTCTTCACCCCGGTACCTGTGTGGATCCCCGCTTACCACCCGCCGATCGGCCCTCCGACGAGCCCGAGCGG
The DNA here is from genome assembly GCA_035639615.1 of Gaiellales bacterium. GTDB lineage: Bacteria > Actinomycetota > Thermoleophilia > Gaiellales > JAICJC01 > JAICJC01. The sequence continues at coordinate 2,059 of DASQXS010000283.1, forward strand.
GTCCGGCTCGGCGGGCTCACCGAGGCGACGGCGGAGGAAGTCGAAGTCGCACCCGGTGTCGGCCTGGAGCACGTGATCGAGGAACAGCCTGCCGTAGCCGCGGGTGTACTTCGGCTCCGGATCGGGGAGGGCCGCCAGGCGGCTCGCGATCTCCTCGGCCGGGATCGCCAGGTCGAGCCTGCGTGCATCGACATCGAGCTCGATCGGGTCGCCGTCGCGAACGGCCGCGAGCGGGCCGCCGGCGGCCGACTCCGGCACGACGTGGAGCACGACGGTGCCGAACGAGGTGCCGCTCATGCGCGCATCGGAGATCCGCACCATGTCGGAGACGCCCTGACGCAGGAGCTTCGACGGGATCGGCAGCTGCCCCCACTCGGGCATCCCCGGCGCGCCCTTGGGGCCGCTGTCGCGAAGGACGAGGACAGAGTCGGCGGTGACGTCGAGCGCAGGCTCATCGATCCGGGCGGCCAGGTCATGGACGTTCTCGAAGACCACTGCGGGCCCTCGGTGGCGCAGAAGCTCCGGCGATGCCGCGCTGCGCTTGATCAGCGCGCCGCCGGGCGCCAGCGCCCCGCGCAGCACCGCGATCCCGCCCTCGGCCGCCAGCGGGTCGTCCAGGGCGGCGATCACCGACCGATCGGGGGCGGGCGACGGTGCCGCGACGAGGTTCTCGGCGAGCGTCGCCCCCGTCACAGTCAGCGCGTCGCCGTGGAGGAGGGATCCGAGCTCGCGCAGCACGGCCGGAACGCCGCCGGCGTGGAAGAGATCCTCGACCAGGTGCTCGCCGCTGGGCCGGATGTTCGCGAGCACCGGCGTCCGCCGCGAGAGCTCGTCGAAGCGGTCGAGGCGGAGGTCGACGCCCAGACGGCCCGCGATCGCGAGCAGGTGAATCACGGCGTTGGTCGATCCGGCGAGGGCCATGAGCAGCGTGATGGCGTTGTCGAAGGCGGCCGCGGTGAGGATCTCGGACGGCCGCGGGCCGCCTGCGAGCGCCAACTCGACCGCCCGCCGGCCCGTCGCCTCGGCGGCAGCCGCCCGGCGGGCGTCGACCGCGGGGATCGAGGCCGTGCCCGGGAGCGCCATCCCCATCGCCTCGATGAGCGACGTCATGGTCGAGGCCGTGCCCATCTCCTGGCAGTGCCCGGCGGACGGCACCATCGCCGTCTCGAGCGCGTCGTAATCGGCCTGGGTGATCCGGCCGGCGCGCAGGTCGGCGGTATAGCGCCAGAGATCGGTGCCGTTGGAGATGTGCTCGCCGCGGAAGACCGCAGGCTGGGCGGGGCCGCCGGTGATCATGATCGCGGGCAGGTCGACGCTCGCGGCGCCCATCAGCTGGGCTGGAACGGTCTTGTCGCAGCCGCCGATCAGGACGACCGCGTCGAAGGGGTTCGCCCGGATCGTCTCCTCGACGTCCATCGCCATCAGGTTGCGGAAGAGCATCGTCGTCGGCTTCATGAACGGCTCGCCGAGCGAGATCGTCGGAAACTCGAGCGGCAGCCCGCCGGCCTGCAGGACGCCCCGCTTCACCGCCGCCGCAAGGCCGCGGAAGTGGATGTTGCAGTTCACGAGCTCGCTCCACGAGTTGCAGATGCCGATGACAGGACGGCCCTGGATCGCGGCCTGGGAGATGCCCTCCGCCTTCAGGTAGGAGCGGTGGATCAGCCCGGCGACGTCCTGCGTCCCGAACCACCGGCCGCTGCGGAGGTCCGGGCTCACGGCAGCTCGATCCCGAACGGCGCCGCGGCGATGCCATGCTCCGGCGGGTGGCGCATCAGGTACTGGCTCTCGGCCGCTGCCTGGATCGCGTCGGCGCCCGCGTCGGCGAAGCGGTCGACGCGATATGCCGAGATGTCCACGTCGGTGCGCCCGGCCGTGACGAGCTCGGCGGCAATGCGGGCGAGCCCTGGCCCATGGGTGACGCCACACTCGTTGCAGCCCGCCAGGACGACGTACCCCTCGACCTCGGGCGCGATCCCGAGGATGTGGCGCCCGTCCGGGGTCCACGTCGGAAGGCCGCTCGCGCGCTCGCGCACCGGCGCCGTGGCCAGCGCGGGGATCACGTTGGCGAGCCCCCGGGCGAGCTGCTCGTGCTCCAGGGCGGCGTGGTCGGAGAGGTCGTCGGTGCGGGGCGGGCTGGCCAGGTCGACGCGCGATCGCGGGCCGATGGTGTGCTCGATAGCGCCGACGAGCAGGCCCCCCGCCTGCTCGCGTAGGTAGAGCAGGTCGCGCTCGAAGAAGAGCATCATCGGCAGGTCGGGCGCGACCTCGGGTAAGGGCTCGGTCGTGAACCGAGACTCAAGCAGCGGCACCGCCGCGATCTCGACGCCGTTGCGGGCTCCGATCGAGCGGGCCGCGGCGCCGGCGGCGTTCACCACGGCGCCGGCGGCGATCTCGCCCGCCGACGTGCGCACACCGGCGACCCGCCCACCCAGGACGATCGCCTCCTTGGCGGCCACACCCGTGCGGACCTCGACGCCCGCCCGCTCGACCTCGCCCGCGAGGACTCCCATCACGCGCACCGTGTCGACGCGGTGGCCGTCGGGCTGGAGCAGCGCGCCGAACACCGCATTCGCAGAGAGGATCGGCGCCATGCGCACGACCTCCGCCGGGTCGATCATCGCCACGCCGGGCGCGAACCCGAGCTCGCGCTCATATTCCTGGCGCAGCATCTCGACGCCGGGCTCGGACAGCGCCGGGAACAGGAGGCCGACGCGGCGCACGCCGGCGTCCGTGCCCGCCCGATCGGCGAGGCTGGTGTAGAAGCGCATGCCGTACTCGGCCAGCTCGGCCTCGAGCTCGCCCGCCCAGTAGCCGACGAACCCGGCCCCTGCGGCGGTCGTCTGCGTCCCGAGCGCCGGCTCGCGCTCGACCAGGACGACGTCGCCGGCGCCCGCCTCGGCTAGGTGCAGCGCGGCCGTGGCGCCCAGGATCCCGCCGCCGATGACGACGACGTCAGCGATCGGCGGGCTCCGGTCGCTCGAGCGCCGCTCCGCGGAGGCCCGGGTCGATCGCCTTCACCGCCCAACCGCACAGCGACGCGAGCACGAGAACGTCGAGGTTCTCGCCGGCGAAGGCCAGGTTGGTCGGCGTCATCACGTACTCGCCGGTCCAGTCGTCGACGACGACCGTGAGCCCGCCGTCCATCGCGAGCCGGTAGATCCGGTTGGGCTGGTAGCACCCGATCCACAGGCCGCCCTCCGCGTCGAAGGCGAGCCCGTCCGGGACGGTGCGGGACAGCTCCACGATCGGCTCAAACGCGCCGCCGGTGAGCGGCATGCGAACGACGCCCGGCATCTGCGACTCGACCATGTAGAGGTGGTCGCCGCCGATCGCGAGCCCGTTCGCGAACCGGAACGGTCCGGCGATGCGCTCGGTCGTGCCGTCGGGAGCGATCCGCACCAGACCGCCGGAGACCTCGTCCCACGCGCCGGAGTCGGTCACCCACAAGTTGCCGTCGCGGTCGAAGGCCGGGTAGTTGGGGTAGCCGACGCGCTCGCCATGGGTCTCGATCCGGCCGTCCGGCGAGATCCGAAGCACGTGGCCGCCGTTCGCGTCGCAGGCATACACGTTCCCGGCGGCGTCGGCGGCCAGGCCGAGCAGGAAGCCGTCAGGCACGGTGGCAACGGTCTCCACCGGCCCGCCGTGCAGGTCGAAGCGGTACAGCTGCCCGGCCTCCCCGCCGGCGTAGATCGCACCGGCGGTGGGACACCAGCAGACGCCCTCCGGATGATCGAGGCCGTTCGCGAGCGTGCGAAGGCTGTGACCCACGACTGATGCTTGATCGTTCAAGACGAGGACGTTACCGGACGCCCGCCCGGCGCGTCAACCAGCCCCGGGCGGGCCGGATCACGCCGAGACAGACCCGTCAGGGGCCAGCCGCGACACCGACTCGACGCCCTCGTAGACGACCGCCGAGACCGACGTCTCGAGCACGCCGCCAGCCTCGAGAAGGCGGGCACGCCCGGCCTCGACGGCCTCGGCGAGCGGGCTCGGGTAACCCGTCCACGGCTCGGCGATCGCGTGGTAGTAGCCGCGCCAGCCGCCGTACACCATCCACAGCCACACGACCTGGAAGAGGTCGTGGTCGAAGGCGAGGCCGAAGCCGCGCCGCGCGGCCGTGTCCGTGGTCGCGACCCAGCCCTCCCGCAGCTCGCTCAGGTAGTGAAGCGCGAAGCAGCCGGCGCCTGGGCCGAGCGCGCGGCGCACGTCCATCCCGTTGAAGTCCGGCCACTCGTAGCGGTCGCCCTTCACGCCGAGCGTGCCACCGCCGTTCTCGTCCACCTCCGCCTGCGTCGCCGGCACGTCGAAGCGATGGGCAGGCGAGATGGCCGCGACAGGGTGCAGACCCCAGTTGTAGTCGAAGGGCATCGTGCCCGTGTTCTCCAGCCGGTAGTCGATCCGCAGCACCGGATCGTCGCCGGCGAGGACGACCCGCCGCGTCCAGCGGGCGGGCGTGATCGGCGTCTGCAGGACGAGCTCGAGCTCGACGGCGTCGGGACCGGCGCGGACGATGCGGTGCTCGGCGTTGGTTGTCCACAGCTCGCCCATGTACGGCAGCATGTCGCCGTAGCGATTCGGCGAGGGCGCGCCGCCCGGGAACGCCTCGTCCCATCCGCCTGGCCAGTGGTCGTCGAAGTTCGCGTGCAACTCGGCCCGGTGCGGCTCGACGCGGGGCGAGTGCCACAGCACGTCGCGGTCGCCGCGCTTGTCGACGAGGTGAAGGATCTTCCCGCCCAGTTCCGGGATGACGTCGACCGCAAGGCGCGCGTTCTCGAGCCGGATCACGCTCAGGCCGTTGTAGGCCCAGCGGTCGTCGACGCGGGCGCCCATCAGTAGCACGTGGCCAGGAGGCCACCGTCGATGACGAGCGGCTGGCCGCTCATGAACGATGCGTCCTCGCCCGCAAGGAACACAACCGCGCGGGCGATCTCGCGCGGCTCCGCGATCCGCTCGAGCGGGTACTCCGCGCTCACCTCGGCGCGCAGGGCGGCCGGATCGGCGGCGGTGTTGAAATATGCCTGCACGAGCGGCGTGTCGATGTCGCCCGGACAGACCGCGTTGCAGCGGATGCCATCCCGGCCGTACTGGACGGCGGTCGCCCGGGTGATGCCGAGCACGCCGCCCTTGGCGGCGCAGTAGGCGGCCAGGATGCCGTCGCCCACCAGCCCGAGGATCGAGGCGATGTTGACGATGGAGCCGCCGCCAGCCGGGCGCATCGCCCGCACGGCGTGCTTGCAGCCGAAGAAGACGCCCTTCAGGTTCACGGCCAGGATGCGGTCGAGCTGCTCCTCGGTCGTCTCGGCCAGCTCCTGCTCGATCTGAACTGCCGCGTTATTCACCATCACCTGGAGGCGACCGTGGCGCTCGACGGCCGCGGCGATCAGGGTTTCGACCTCGGCCTCGCGGGAGACGTCGGCGTGGACGTAGGTGCCGACGCCGTCCATCGTGGCCTCGCCGGCCGGGTCGTTCACGTCACAGCCGACGACGAGCGCGCCCTCCGCCGCGAACTCGCGCGCGATCGCCTGCCCGAGGCCGGAGCCCACGCCAGTGACGACCGCGCATCGCCCTTCAAGCGACCGCCGTCCGTTCTCAGTTGCCATGCCCCTCAACCTCCTCGCGGAAGCTCATGCCGTTACGCCGATCCGCGCAGACGCAGCTCGACGGGAAGGGTCACCCGCGGCGGCGCGGTTGTCTCGCCGTCCAGGTGCCCGATCAGGAGCTGCGCGGCCGTGCGGCCGATCTCGTATCCGGGCACGTGCACCGTCGTCAGCGGCGGCTCGACGAACTCGGCGAAGGCGAAGTCGTTGAACCCGGTCACCGCCAGGTCGTTCGGCACGCGCAGGCCGCGAGCGCGGGCCTGGCGCACGACGCCGATCGCCAGCAGGTCGTTCCCGCCCATGACGGCCGTCGGCGGCTCGGGCAGGTCGAGCAGCCGATCGACCATCGTCCCGGCGTCGGCCGCGTCCCAGATACCTTCGAAAAGCTCGAAGTCTGGGTTGCGCTCGAGACCGGCGGCCGCAAGGGCCTCGCAGTATCCCAGGTGGCGCTGCTCGACCATCGGCCACGGCTGGCGAGCGGCGATGAAGGCGATCCGGGTGTGGCCGGAGGCAATCAGATGATCCGCGAGGCGGCGGGCGCCGTCACGGTTGTCCGCAGTGACGGACATCAGGGCGCCCTCGCCGGGGCTCGCCTCCTCGAGCAAGACGGTAGGCACGCCCAGCTCCGCCGCCCGCGACGGATACCACCGGCGCTGCGCGGGCGGGCCGGACAGGAAGAGCAGCACGCCGTCGACACGCGACTCGAGAACCGGACGCAGCAGGCCGCGGTCAGGCGGGCCGGGCAACCCGGCGTGGATCAGCACGCTGTAGCCACGGTCGCGAGCGACGTCGCCGACGCCAGCGATCACCTGGTCAGTCATCGGGTCGGCCAGGTAGCGGGCTCCCTCGTCGAGCAGGAGGAACCCGATCGTCGTCGTCCGTGCCGAGCGCAGGCTGCGGGCGGTCAGGTTGGGGTAGTACCCGAGCTGCTCCATCGCGCCCTCGATCCGCAGCCGGGTCTCGTCGGACATCTGCCGCAGCCGGTTGTTCACCAGATTCGAAACCGTCTGGGCGGAGACGCCCGCGTGCTCGGCAACGTCTCGCATGGTTGGGCGCCGGCCGGACGTGCTCTTCACGGTTGGCCACTTTACTTGATCGTCAAAGTGACGGAGTATTCGGCCGTCGTGGACCCGAGGGAGGGAGCGGTCGTGCGGATGGAAGGCAAGGTCAGCGTGGTAACCGGCGCGGCGACCGGGATCGGCCGGGCGATCGCACAGCGGCTGGCTGTCGAGGGGGCGGTCACCCTGTGCGCCGACGTGGATGCCAGCGGCGCCGAGGCGACGGTCGAGGCGATCGTCGCCGCCGGCGGCCGGGCCGAAGCGCACCGCTGCGACGTGTCCGACGCGGACCAGGTGGAGGCGGTCATGGCGGCCGCCGAGCGCCACGGCGGGCCGCACGCGATCGTCTCCAATGCGGCGATCCAGTACGAGCACACGCTCGAGGACACGCCGCCGGAGGACTGGGACCGGGTGCTCGGCGTGAACCTGCGCGGCGTCTACCTGTGCGCCCGGGCCGCCATCCCCCGCATGCGCAGGCTGGGCGGTGGGTCGATCGTGAACATGGCGTCCGTGAACGGGTTCTGGGTCGAGCCGGCCCTGGCTGCGTACTGCACCGCGAAGGGCGGTGTGATCAACCTCACCCGCGCGATCGCGCTCGAGAACGGCCGCGACGGGATCCGATGCAACTGCATCTGCCCCGGCTATATCGACACCGGGATGGCGCAGCGCTACTTCGAGATCCAGGCCGACCCGGACGCAGCCCGGGCCGAGGCCGGACGGATGCATGCGCTCGGCCGGATCGGCCGCCCGGAGGAGGTGGCCGCGATGGCGCTGTTCCTCGCGTCCGACGAAGCCGCGTTCTGCACGGCGGGGGCGTTCGTCGTCGACGGCGGGCTCAGCGCCGGCGTGCCGACGGCCTAGTGCAGGCCAGGTCGGGAGCGAGGTCACGCAGGAGCCGCTCGGCGAGCGCCGCGCGGCGCACCTTCTCGCGCGCCTGCGAGACGGCCACGTGCTCGAGATGGCCGCCCGTCGGGTAGACGGAACGGGCATTCCGCAGCCCGAACTTCAGGTGCACCGGCGCGGCGGCGCGGACGATCTCGGGCACGTCGTAGGTGCGCACGAAGCCGCCCAGATCGTCGGGCGCCTCGATGTAGAGGTCGAGCGGCCGCTCCGTGACTCGGCGCATCGCGGCCAGCATCGCGATGGAGAGATCGGTGGCGACGTTGATCGTGTCGGCACCGATGCGGTCGTACAGGGCGGCGGTGGCCGGGTTCGCGGCGCACATGACCGCCGAGGTCTTGAAGCGCAGATCGGCGGGGGGGGG
>DASQXS010000284.1:0-4709 GCA_035639615.1 Gaiellales bacterium
TTCCCGCCGCCCCCGCCGGCGTTGGTCGACCCGCCGCAGGCGGCCGCGATCAGCGCCAGGCCGGCGACGCCCAGCGCCTCACGCCGGCTCACCCGCCGGCCCGCAGCGTCGTTCACCTCGCGGTGCAGGTAGTCGAACTTCGGCCGCATCGAGCGCGGCGCCAAAACGTTCAGGGAATCACGCGGATCGGTCATGCCTACGCCTCCCACGATTGCCGTCGTTCAGATCGCGGCAAGCACCTCGCGCGCCGCCCGGTCGCCGGTCTCGACGCCCCCGTTGAGGTAGCCCTGGCTGTACGTGGACGTGTGCTCTCCGGCAAAGTGCACCGGCCCCTCCGCCAGTCCGAGATATCCCCAGTACCGCGTGTACTGGCCGGGGAGGAAGCCGGCGTACGAGCCCCGGACCCATGGGTCGTTCACCCAGGCGTCGAGCCACGAGCGGCCGTTGAACGCCGCCGTGATGCCGTGAACCCCGCGCTCGAATGCGGCCAGATTCGCGTTCACGATCGGCTCCGGCGTACGCTGGTGGGCGATGCCGGTCGGGTAGCTCACGCCCGACCGTCCACCGCGCCAGATCGTGACGACGCCGGTCGATCCGGACTGCCCCTCGGTCGAGTCCCAGCTCGACTGCCGGAACGGCTCGTCCATCGTCATCCCGCCCGACCACTTCCCGATCCGGTAGGGGCGGGACTTGAGCTGAACGTGGTTCTTGGCGTTCGTCCCCATGCCCAGCTGCTGGATTGATTCGAGCCGCTTCCTGGAGAGCCCGGCGCCGCTGAGCTCGACGTCTCGCAACGCGGTGAACGGCAGGCACAGCACGACCTGATCCGCGACCGCGGGGCGGGACGTGCCGCCGAAGCGGAGCGCGTACGACCCGTCGCCGCGCCGCCACATCGCCCGCAGGGGCGCGTCGAGGTGGATCGCGTCCCGGTCCAGGGTCGCGGCCATGCCGTTGGGGATCCGGTCGTTGCCGCCGTGCGTGTGGTAGCGCTCGTCGGCGCCGGGATAGGGCGCGACGTACGCCTCGAGCAGGTTGATCGCGCTCATGTTGGCGCTGTCGACGCCGAAGAAGCCGGACTGGCCGATGTCGACGACCTCCCGCAGGAGCGGGTCGTCCACGTTCTCATCGAGCCACTCGAGGGCCGTCATCTCGTCGAATGCGCGCGCCGCCGCGGACGCCTTGTTGTAGTGGTAGTCGCCAATCCGCTTGTAGTCGCGCTCGAGACGGCGGAACAGCTGGTCGACGCCCGCGTAGACGGCCGCGGGGTCGCGCAGCCGGCCGTTCAGCCACAGCGGCCGGATGGCGTCGGATGGAGGCCCGTGCGCCTCGCGATCCTCGAGCGAGAGGCCGAGCTCCCTGACGATCCGCAGCGTCTGGACGTGGCGGGTATCGATGAACTCGCCGCCGTGCTCCGCCACCTGACCGTTGGCGAAGATCCGCACCGTCCAGCACCGGCCGCCGAGCCGGTCGGTTCGCGCCTCGAACACGTCCGCGTGGATGCCGTGCTGGCGGAGACGGTAGGCGCACGTCAGGCCGGCGAGACCTGCGCCGACGATCACGACTCGCGCGCCGTGTCGCCGCTGCTGACGCCGCTGCGCGCGCCGTTCCCGGCGCGAGGCCGCCGCGGCGACCGCCGGCGACGCCATGACGGCACCGACCCCCGCCGCCGCCGTGCGCGCCAGGAACACGCGTCGGGTCGTGCCGGTCGAAGGCCCCTCCGCGAGGCGCTCGCCTCCCCGGGGCCCCCCTCGCAGCTCGGCAGCACGCCGCCGGAGCGCGCGCTGAATTGGATCGCCGGTCCCAGGCATGCTGCCCCCTTCGCCGATGTGTCGGCGCGAGTATAGGGCGCCGGCGCTGGGTTTGCAACAGCGCTTAACCAGTCACCGGAGGCAGCGAATCTCGATAGGGGATCAGCTTTTCGTCCCTCTGGTCGAAGACTGGAACATGTCGTCCCGACGACACCGGCGCGCGTATCGACTCCCATCCGAGGTCAAGACCCTGCACGGCCTTCTGGTCGGCTTGGAGGCTGCCGAGACGTTCGAGGAGATTTTCCGCGCGCTCGCGGAGGCGCTGCTCGTCGCCGTTGACCGCGCCGACGAGGCCTGGGTGTCGATGCTGGATGCCGAGCGGGCCCACCTCTCGGACGTCCTTGGCTACTCGCGGACCGGGCTGGTCGAGCTGGATGCGACGCTGCACCCGCTCTCGCAGTACCCGAGAAGCCGGCAGCTTCTCGCGGAGGCGGCCGGGTGGGCGGAGTTCCGAGTCACGAGCCCGGACCTGAGCGACGCCGGCCGTGCGTTGGCGGCAGACCTGGGTTGGCGGTCGATGGTGGAGTTCCCACTCGTCATTGCGGGGCGGTCCGAGGCGCTGGTTGAGGTGAGCGACCACTCGTCGTCCCGACGATGGGCGAAGCGCGACCTCGAGTTCATGAACATCCTCGTGTTCCACGCGGGTGCGGCGCTCCGCAACGCCACGCTCCTCGATCGGTTCCGGACACGCGCCGAGCGCGACCCGCTGACCGGCCTCCTGAACCGCTCGAGCTTCGATGAGCGGCTCGAACACGCACTCCGGGAAGCGCCCGGCTCGCTCGCCGTCGCGTTCATTGACCTCGATGGATTCAAGGCCGTCAACGACCGCCTGGGACACGCCGCCGGCGACGCCCGTCTTTGCCGAGCCGCCAGGGCGATCACAGGCGCATGTCGGGACGGCGATTTCGCGGCGAGGGTCGGCGGGGACGAGTTCGCCGTCGCGCTCGTGACCGAAGCCCACGACCTCGGAGAGATCGCGGCGCGGTTCGATCGCGCGCTTCGAGAGGCGGGCGTTGCGGGCTCGGTCGGGGCTGCGCGCTCGGCCCGGGGACGGGCCGCGCGCCCCGCGGCCCTCCTGCAGCAGGCAGACCTGCGGATGCTGGCCGTGAAGGCGGCCCGGCGCCCGTCGCTGCGCGCCGCCTCGTGAAGGGGCGCGTATCGCTCAGTCGACCACGAAGAGCGGCGCGCCAAGCGCCCCGACGTCGACGTCGATGCCCAGCCCGGGCCCGGTCGGGGCTGTGCCGACTCCGTCGCGCGAGCGGGGCTGGTAGCCGGCGACGTGCTCCCGCGTCCAGTCGTTCATGAACGACACGGTGAGGAGGTTCTCCGGGCGGGTGCTGGCGGCCAGGTGGGCGACGGCCGCCGTCGTGACGTCGCCGCCCCAACTGTCCTCGATCGTCACCCGAAGGCCGAGTCGCTCGGCCAGGTCGCGCAGCAGCCGGGCGTTGGTGAGGCCGCCGACGCGGCCGATCTTGACGTTGAAGGCCTCCAGGGCGTTCGCACGCACCGCCCGGATCAGCGAGGGCACGTCGAGGATGATCTCGTCGAGGATCATGGGCAGCGTCGTGTGGCCGCGCACGGCGACGCATGCCTCCAGCGTGCGACAGGGCTGTTCCAGGTACACGCGATCGAGGCCGTCGAGCAGGCGTGCGGCGACGACGGCGTCCTGCAGCACCCATCCGCAGTTGGCGTCGGCGATGACGATGGCCTCGTCACCCACCAGGCGGGAGACCTCGGCGGTGCGGGCCGCATCGTCGCTGGGGTCTGCGCCCAGCTTCATCTGGAACCGGCGTACGCCGTCGGTCATGCGGTCGCGCACGAACTCCGCCGTCTCGGCCGCCGCCGCGAGCGGCACGGCCGCGTACAGCGGGAAGGATTCCGCCCCGAGCGCGCACACCGGCATCTCGGTCGGCCGGCCCAGGATGTCCCAACAGGCGATGTCGACGGGGCTCTTTGCGTAGCCATGCCCGAGCAGCGCGGCGTCCATTGCGTCCGCCACGGCGCCGAGGTCGGTGGCGTCGACGCCGATCACGGCGGGCGCGATCTGCCGGAGCGCCGCGCGCGCCCCTTCGGCGAATGCGGGGAGGTAGCGCGTGCCCAGCGGACAAGCCTCGCCGTAGCCGGCCACGCCGTCTGCCGTGACGACGCGGACGACCGTGCTGGGGAGCGCCGTCAGGGTGCGGCCGCCAGACATCACGTACGCCCCGTGCGCGTACGTGAGGTCGTACCCGTACACCTCGACTCGCACGATCGCGCACGCCGCATGAGCCGCCGCGGCCGGGTCAGCCAAAGAGCTCACGCAGATGGTCGTTCAGGAAGACGCCGCGGGGGTCGAGCTCCCGCCGAAGCGCGATGAAGTCGGCGGCGCGCTCGTAGCGGGTGTGCAGTTGGTCGGCGGTCAGATAGTGCAGCTTTCCCCAATGGACCCGGGCGTCGAAGTCGCCCAGAACCGCGTCGACATCGCGCAGGTAGGGCGAGTAGTCGGTGCCCGGCACGCCCGAGACGGAGATGACAACGCTGGGACGATCGTAGGAGTGAGAGAGCCAGCCCTCTTCGGCGGCCACGGTCCGCACCTCCATTGGGAAGATGGAGTCGGGCAGCCGCGCCAGCATCAACTCGCGCATCGCCGCTATGGCCTCCCAGCCGCGGTCGTACGGGACGAAATACTCGAGCTCGTGGAAGTTCGGCTCGAACCGCGCCGGATAGATCCGGTAGCTGCGATCGACCCGTCGCCCGGGCCGTTCCGAGCTAGTGATGTGACCGGCAACGTTTGCCGCTCTCGCAGCCTGCTTGCGTAGCAGGCTGCTCGCGAGACCTGTCAAGGCGGGTGCCTTGACAGGCTGGCGGCTGCAAACCGCGTCCGCGATCTGCTGGGTAGCAGATCGCTCCCGAACGTCGCAA
>DASQXS010000285.1:0-5571 GCA_035639615.1 Gaiellales bacterium
CCGGCAACGTTTTGCCGCTCTCGCAGCCTGCTTGAGTAGCAGGCTGCTCGCGAGACCTGTCAAGGCGGGCGCCTTGACAGGCTGGCGGCTGCAAACCGCGTCCGCGATCTGCTGGGTAGCCGATCGCTCCCGAACGTCGCACGGCAGAGCCTTGCGACTGCTGCGTTGTCCTCGGTCGCACCAATACTTCTCCAGTATTGGCGCTCCCTGCGTCCTAGCATCGCTGGGTTTTCGCTCGCCATCGACACCACCAACGTTGCCGGCCACACCACTAGGCCCGACCCGGGCACACGGCTACTGCGACTGCGTCATCCGCATCTGGTTCCCGGACGGGTCGCGGAACCCGGCGTCGATCCCGTAGGGCTGCTCCACCGGCTCCTGCGAGAACTCGACCCCTCGGCTCTTCAGCTCCTCGTAGGTGGCGCGGCAGTCGTCGGTCGAGAAGAAGACGCCGCCGCCGGCGCCCTTGGACACGATCTCCATCACCTTGTCGCGGGTGTCCGCGTCGAAGACCGGCGGGCCGGGCACGGTCATCAGCGTGATCGCGACGTCGGGCTGGCCCGGCAGGCCCACCGTCAGCCAGCGGAAGTCGCCCAGCTCGGGCATGGTCACGTCCGCGCGTACCTCCATCCCGAGCTTCTCGGTGTAGAAGGCGAGCGCCTCGTCCTGGTCGTGGACCCACACGTTCACGAACGTGAGCTGCTTCAGCATCGTCATCCCCCCCGATCTGTGGTGGCAACAAACGGACGCGACCTTAGCCGTGGCGCGCGCCGCCGTCTTCTCCAAACGTGCTGCCCGTGGGCCGGGTCCAGGCGAGGAGCACGCACGTCGGGATGCGGACGTGCGCCGACGCCGGCGGATGGGCCGATCGGTACGCCGTTGGCGAGCAGCCGAACATCCGGCCGAAGGTGGTCGTGAACGACCCGACGCTGCGCAGCCCGACGGCGAGGCAGATGTCGGCGACGCTGCGGTCGGTGGTTCGAAGGAGCGCCGCCGCCCGTTCCATCCGCCGAATGAGCAGGTAGCGATGCGGCGGCTCGCCGAACGTGCGCCGAAACTCGCGGCTGAAGTGCGCCGGCGAGAGGTGCGCCGCCTGCGCCAGCGCCTCCACATCGAGGGGCTCGCGGTAGCGGGCATCGATCAGGTCCTTGGCGCGGAGCAGGTGGCGGGCGGGATGCACGGGGACCGCCACTACCCCGCCTCCGCCGCGTGCCGCTCCCACTCCCGGTAGAGGTAGGCCAGCTCCTCCTGCAGCTCCTGGTGGCGGCGGCTGTCGGTCACGAGGGCGGCGTCCTCGTCGTAGGCCTCGGGCTCGGAGAGCCGGGCCTCGATCCCGCCCAGCTCCTCCTCGAGCGCCGCGATCGCCCGCTCCAGCTTGGCGGCCTCCCGGGCCGCCCGCTGTGAGGGGCGCCGCTCGGCCGGCCTCGGCCGGGCCGGCCGCGGCTTCGCTGGCTTCGGAGCCGGCGCAACCTCCGCGACCGGAGCCGCGTGCGCCCGGGCGTAGTCGCCGAAGCCGCCGTCCCGCGCAACCAACCGGCCGGCCTCGATGGCCAGTGTCCGCGACGCCAGCGCCTCGATCAGCGCCCGGTCGTGCGAGACGAAGAGGATCGTCCCCGGATAGGCGAGCAGGGCGTCCTCCAGCGCCTCGCGGCTCTCGATGTCCAGATGGTTGGTCGGCTCGTCCAGCACGAGGAAATTGGCCCCCGACACCACGGTGCGCGCCAGCGCTAGCCGCCGCCGTTCCCCGCCCGAGAGGGTCGACACCGGCTTCTCCACCTCGTCGCCCGAGAACAGGAACCGCCCCAGCAGCCGCCGCGCCTGCGGCCCGGTCAGCTTCGTCCCCGCCGCGACCGCATCGATCATGCGCACGCCCGCCGGCAGTTCGAGCGACTGCTGGGAGTAGTAGCCGACGGTGACGTTGTGCCCGAGCTTCACCCGTCCCGCGGCGGGCTCGCGCCGGCCCAGGAGGGTCTCGATCAGGGTGGTCTTCCCGGATCCGTTTGGCCCGAGCAGCGCCACCCGCTGGCCGCGCTCGACCGCGAAGCCGGCGTCGGCGATCAGCGTCCGCCCGGCCACCTCGACGATGAGCCGCTCCGCCTCGACGACGATCCGCCCGCTCCGCGCCGGCGGCGGGAACTCGAACCGAAGCGAACGCTGCTCGGTCGGCCGCTCGACCCGCTCGATCCGGGCCATCGCCTTCAGCTTGCTCTGCGCCTGGCGGGCCTTCGTCCCGTATCGGAACCGGTCGACGAACCGCTGCAGGTGGGCCAGCTCGTCCTGCTGGCGCTCGAACGCGCCGGCCTGGGCCGCCAGTCGCTCCGCCTTCAGCCGCCGCCAGTTCGAGTAGGAGCCCTTCTCGTACCGGCCCTTGCCGCGGTCGATCTCGAGGACGCCGTTCGCCACCGACTCCAGGAACCAGCGGTCGTGCGAGACGAAGACGACGCCCGCGTCGAGGGCCGCCAGGTGGGACTCGAGCCACTCGATGGCGTCGGTGTCGAGGTGGTTCGTCGGCTCGTCGAGGAGCAGGATGTCCGGTTCGGCGGCGAGCGCGCGCACGAGCGACGCCCGGGTCAGCTCGCCGCCCGAGAACGTGCGTAGCGGCCGGTCGAGGTCGTCGGGGACGAATCCGAGCCCGCGCGCGACCGCCTCGAGCCGCGACCGCCAGGCGTAGCCGCCGGCCCGCTCGAACTCGCGCTGGGCGGCGTCGTAGCGGCGAAGGATGGCGTCGGTCGGATGTTCGGCCATCCGCGCCTCCAGTTCGCGGAGCTCCCCTTCCAGCCGCTCGGCTTTAGCCGCCCCGCCGCCCACGTACGAGCCGAGCGTGTCCGGCCCGGCCAGCGGCGGGCGCTGGTCGTGGAGGGCAACCCGCGTCCCCGGCGGCGCCGAGATCTCGCCCCGGTCGGGGCCGAGCTCGCCGGCCAGGAGGCGCAGGAGCGTCGTCTTCCCGGCGCCGTTTCGGCCCACGAGCGCGACCCGGTCGCGGGGGCGGATGATCGCCGAGACGTCGGCGAGCACCTCGTCCGCGCCGTAGGAGAGCGCAACGGAGGTGACGTGGACGGTCATGCCCGTATGATGGCGGCCCGTGGTCGCGCTCTTCCCCACCTGCCTGGGTGACGCGGTCAACCCGGCCGCGGTGCGTGACGCAGAGCGGGTGCTCGAGGCCGCCGGTGCTGCTCCCGTCCGCCCTCGGGGCGCCACGTGCTGCGGCCAGCCGGCCTGGAACAGCGGTTTCGTCCGTGACGCCCGCCTGGTCGCGCGCACCACGCTGCGCGCGCTCGCCGGCTACGCTGCGGTGGTCGTTCCGTCCGGCTCGTGCACGGCGATGATGCGCCTGCACTGGCGCCACCTCTTTCACGGCGACCGTGACCAGGACAAGGCCGAGTGGATCTCCGGGCGCGTCTTCGAGCTGTCTCAGTACCTGGTCGACGAGCTGGGATGGCGGCCGCCCCAGTCGGCCCAGCGCGCGGCCGTCGCTTACCACGACTCCTGCCACATGCTGCGCGAGCTGCGCCTGCGCGACCAGCCGCGCGCCCTCCTCGCCGCCGCCTGCGACCTCCACGAGCTGCCCCGCTCCGACCGCTGCTGCGGCTTCGGCGGCACGTTCTCCGTGCGCTACCCGGACGTCTCGACCGCGATGGCCGACGACAAGCTGGCCACCGCGGCCGCTGCCGGAGCCGAGACGGTGGCGAGCGCCGACCCCGGCTGCGTGATGCAGATCGAGGGCCGGGCGGCGCGCACCGGCGCCGGCGTCCGGGTCGTCCACCTCGCCACCGTCCTCGCCGAGGCGCTGGCATGAGCGGGTTCGAGGCCCGGGCGGCGGTCGCGCTCGCCGACCCGCTGAAGCGGGCGAACGTGCCCCGCTTCGCCGAGCGGGCCGCCGACAACCGCGTACGCGGCCTGGAGGGGCTCGACGTCGAGGCGCTGCGCGATGCCGGCGAGCGAGCCCGCTCGCGCGCGATCGCCGACCTGCCCGCCCTGCTTGACCAGCTCCAGGCGAACCTGGAGCGAAACGGCGCCACCGTCTACCGCGCCGCCACCGGCGCCGACGCCGCCCGGTACGTGACGGAGCTCGCCCTCCGCCACGGGCGCATGGTGGTGAAGGGGAAGTCGATGGCGGCCGAGGAGATCGGCCTGAACGAGCGGCTCGAGGCGGCCGGAATCGAGGTGGTCGAGACCGACCTCGGCGAGTTCATCGTCCAGGCCGCCGGCGAGGCGCCCGAGCACATCATCATCCCAGCCATCCACAAGACCAAGGACCAGGTGCGCGTGCTCTTCGAGCCGCTGGCGGGGCGGCCGATCGGAGACGATCCGGCCGACCTGAACGCGTTCGCCCGCGCCCACCTGCGTGAGCGGTTTCTGACCGCGCCGGTCGGGATCACCGGCGTCAACTTCGCCGTCGCCGAGACCGGCACGATCGTACTCGTCAC
Organism: Gaiellales bacterium; assembly: GCA_035639615.1. Lineage (GTDB taxonomy): Bacteria > Actinomycetota > Thermoleophilia > Gaiellales > JAICJC01 > JAICJC01. The sequence goes on from DASQXS010000285.1 coordinate 4,428, forward strand.
CAACGAGGGCAACGGCAGGATGTGCTCGTCGCTCCCGCGCGTGCACGTCGCCATCATGGGGATGGAGCGGGTTGTGGCGCAGCTGTCCGACCTGGCCGTGCTCCTGCCGCTCCTCACCCGGTCGGCCACGGGCCAGAAGATCTCCTCGTACGTGTCGATGCTGAACGGCCCCCGCCGCGACGGCGAGGGCGACGGCCCCGACGAGATGTATGTCGTCATTCTCGACAACGGCCGCTCACGCATCCGCGAGACCCCGTACCGCAGCGTGCTCAACTGCATCCGCTGCGGCGCCTGCCAGAACGTCTGCCCCGTCTACCGCCAGGTCGGCGGCACCGCCTACGGCTGGGTGTACGGCGGCCCGATCGGCGCCGTCCTGACGCCGCTTCTGCACGGCGACCAGGAGCTGGGCCACGCCTCGTCGCTCTGCGCCGCGTGCGACGACGTGTGCCCGGTCCGGATCCCGCTGCATGAGCTCCTGCTCGGCCTCCGCCGCGACCGCGCCGCCGACTCCGCCGGCGCCCTCGAGCGGCTGGCGTTCCGGCTCTGGGGGCTCGCATGGAGCCGGCCGTGGCTCTACCGGCTCACGACCCGCCTCGGCCGGCGGGCACGGGGGCCGGTGCCGATGCTGCGACGCTGGACGCGGACCCGCGACCTTCCGGTACACCGGTGATCGAGCGCTTCACCAAGGAGCTCGAGGCCGTCGGCGGGTACGTCCACCGCGGCCGCGCTGCCCTGGCGGAGCTGGCCGGCGACGGCGTCTCTGTCACGCCCTGCCTCGCGCTCATCGCCGACACGGGCACGGCCGTCGTCTCGGCCCGGCTCTCGAACGGGCGCCGGCCCGGCCTGGTCGACCCGGTGCACGTGATCGAGGCCCACACCGATCAGTTGGTGCCGGACATCGCCTCGGCACTCGAGCTGATCGGCCCCGAGCTGGCCCGGTCCTCGTCCGTGACGCTCGTGACCGGCCCCAGCCGCACGGCGGACATCGAGCAGAACCTCGTGCGGGGTGTGCACGGGCCGGGCGAGGTGCATGTGGTATTCGTGGACGCGTGACCGCGACGACCACGGAATTCGTCTACCTGAGCCAGGAGGACGTCGTGGCCGCCGGCGGCACCGACATGGCCGCCGCCATGGACGTCATCGA
>DASQXS010000286.1:0-5424 GCA_035639615.1 Gaiellales bacterium
GCCCCCTCCTTCCGCCTGGCCGGATCGCCATCGCGCTTCCGGCGAGAGCGCGGTCTCGCCTCCGCCGCGGATGCTGAGATCTCGATGCGAAGGTTCCTCGCTGCAGCCCCACCCCGCCTCGCCAACCCGCCAGAGACGGACGTCCAGGCGCGCGGCGGTTATCGATCAACCATCTATCCCGCGGCCTCCCGCATCAGCTCCCAGACGCCGTCCACGTGCTCGGCGGAGGTGGCGGCGTTTCCGATCGCAACCCTGATCGCGTAGCGGCCGCCGAGGTCGGTGTGCGAGACGAACGCCCGGCCGGTGGCGTTCACCCGCTCGATGATGGCCGCGTTCAGGCGCCTGAGCTCGGCCTCGTCGTCGACGCCGGGCGGGCGGCGGCGGAAGCACACCGTCGAGAAAGGCACCGGCGCGAGCAGCTCCCAGCCGTGCTCGGCGGCGATCGCCGCCTCGAGGCGGCGGGCGAGCTCCATGTGGCCTGAGATGAGCGCCGCGAGCCCGTCGGCGCCGTAGGCGCGGATCACCATCCACAGCTTGAGGGCGCGGAAGCGCCGCCCCAGAGAGAGGCCGTAGTCCATCAGGTTGACGACGCCGTCGTCGTCGGTCCGGAGGTACTCGGGGATGAGCGAGAACGCGGCCCGGAGCTCGTCGGGACGGGCGGTGTAGAGCAAGCTGCAGTCGACCGGGGTGAAGAGCCACTTGTGTGGGTTGATGACGAGCGAGTCGGCGCGGTCGCAGCCGTCGAGCACATGCCGCATCTCGGGCACGACCGCCGCCGCGCCGCCGTAGGCGGCATCCACGTGGAGCCAGGCGCCGTGGCGGGCACACGCGTCGGCGACGGCGGACACGGGATCGATGCTGGTCGACGACGTCGTCCCGACTGTGGCCACGACTGCGAGCGGGCGCACGCCGGCCGCGGCGTCGCGCTCCATCGCCTCGGCCAGGAGGTCGGGCCGCATCCGAAACTCGCGGTCGGTCGGCACCTTGGCGAGTCCCTGCTGCCCCAGGCCGAGGGCGATGCACGCCTTCTCCACTGAGGAGTGGGCCTGCTCGGACGCATAGACGCGAAGCTGCGGCAGGTCGGCGCGGCCGGCCATCCCCCGCTGGCGGATCTCGAGCCCGGCCGCCTCACGCGCGGCCGCGAGCGCGTACATCGTCGAGGCCGACGCGGTGTCGGTGATCTCGCCGAACCAGCCGGCCGGGAGGCCCAGGAGCTCGGCCACCCACGCCAGCGTCCGCTGTTCGAGCTCTGTGGCGGCCGGGGACGTCCGCCAGAGCATCGCGTTCACGTTCAGGGTGGCGGCGATCGTCTCGCCGACCACACCGGCCGGCGACCCGGTGATGCCGAAGTACGCCATGAAGCCGGGGTGGTTCCAGTGCGTGATCCCGGGCATGATCACCCGCTCCACGTCGGCCAGGATGTCGGTCAGCGGCTCGCCGGCGGCCGGTGGGTGCTCGGGCAGCATGGCGCCGATCTGCCCCGGCTCGACCCGGGCCAGCACCGGCAGCTCGTCGACGCGCTCGAAGTACCGCGAGCACCACTCGGCCGCCTGCTCGAGCGCGGCGCGGAGCTCGCCCGTGGTCGGAGCGACCGCCATGCCTCAAGCATGCCAGATCAGCGAGGAGGACTTCGTGTACACCGTGAAGAAGCACCGCCGGCCATTGGTCGCCGTCGTCCACAGGAACCGGCCCGTGTGCTTGCGGATGCGGTAGAGCCTGACCTGCGCCCCGGTCGTCAGGTCGAGCCGCCACACGGCCATGCCGTCGAGGTTCTGGCGGACGTAGGCGAGCGTCGTGCCGCTGACCGAGACCTCCCCGAGCGACCAGATCGGCGTGCGCTTGACGACACGGGTCGTGCGCCGGTCGATTCGGTAGAGCAGGACCGAGCTGCGCCGCCGGCCGGTGAGGTGGTAGACGACCCGTGAGCCGGAGATGTCGGGCGCGCCGAGGTCGGTGCGGAGCTTCGCCGACTCGATCACGCGCGAGGTGCCCGACTGAAGGTCGAACAGGATGAGGCGGCGCCGGTCGGTGACCTGCCGGTAGACCAGCCAGCGCCCGGAGAGCGCGGGCTCGTCGCCCTTCAGGTGGAGCGTGCGGATGACGGCGAGCGTGCCCGTGTCCACGATCTCGAACGCCGGCCCCGTGTCGACGACGACCCGCGACCCGTCGACGTCGGGCGTGAAGCCGGGGAGCGTCTTTACGACGTCGTTCACGCGAATCTTCCCGCGCAGGCCGGATGGCCGGATGACGTCCCAGGCGAGGACGCCTGGCGGGCCGGCCGAGGGGTCGGCTACGTGCGTCGAGCCCAGGTCGACCTGGACCGCGGCCGCCGCCGGCGCCGGCGCCGCGGCCGGAACGAGGAGCCCCGCGAGCGCGGCCATCGCCGCCGCGTTCGCGGTCCTTAGCCGCCCGCCGCGCTCTCGGAGCCAGCAGCCGGCGCGCTCGAACCGGTCGGCAGCCTGGTCCCACGTCTCGAGCCCGGCCGTCGCCGCGACGAGCGCGGCCGCGCGGCCGGCGCCGAACGCTCCCAGGGCGACAGCGCCTAAGGCCGGATCGGCCAGGAGCACGGCCGCGACCACCGCGACCAGCGTGGCCACCGGCACATAGGTCGCAAACCCGACGCCAAGCCCGGCGCCGTAGAGGCCGGCCGCGACCGGCACCGGCAGCGCCTCCCGCCACGACTGCGGCACCTGCCGCCGCAGCTGCGGCACCGGCAGACGGACGAGGCCCGCCTCCCGGGCGGCGTAGGTGCCGGCGACGGCCGCCGCGGCCCAGGCGCCCCCGGCGCCACCGCCACCCGCCGCGGCTGCGACCGTCCCGAGCGACCATCCCAGCGCGACGCCCGCCGCGATCGCGCCCGCCGCGAACGCCGCCACCCCCGCCAGCCATCCCCTCACCCCGTGCACGACGGGGGCGACCGTCTCGGCCACGGCCAGCCCTCAGGGTGACCAGGCGCCCGACACCCCGGCGAGGAGGGCGCAGGCGACGATGGCGGCCGCTGGGTTTGGCGTCGCCCCGAGCCCGACCGCCAGCCCCGCCGCGCCGGCGGTGCCCATGACCACGAGTGCCCTCAGCACGGGATGGTGGTGTCGTAGTAGAGGACGCAGAAGACCTTGCGGCCGTGGAAGCAGTAGCCGACGAGGGCGGCATCGCCGTTGATGCGCTTGTGGTGATGGGCGCAGCAGTCGACCAGCTTGCGGATGTGGCCGAAGCAGCAGCGGTACCAGGCCCCGTCGAACTGTGTGTGGAAGCCGTAGATCTTCGACACCCACTCCTGGCATAGGCGCGTCCGCGGAGCCCGCGCGACCGGCTCGCCGGTTGGCCCGAGCTTCCGCTTGCCGGAGCGGTCGAGCGCGTAGCCCTCGGCATCGATCGGCCGGCCGAGGTTGTCGATCGGGTGCCCGTCGGTGGGCCGCAGCGGATAGCCATACCGGTCGATCCGGGGGAGGCCGAGCGGGCTCGGGCACGAGCCGGTCGTGAAGATGTGCCCGCAGAAGTGGAAGTGAGGAACCGGGCTCCTGCCCGCCGATTCCGCCGCCATCGGCCCGGCGAGGACGCCGACCGCGGCGGCGCCTAGGCGGCCGAGAAACCCGCGCCGGCTGTGCCGAGACGCGAGGCCCCGGGCGGCATCCTCGCCGTCACGCCACATGCCCCAGCACCCCCTCGCGTGCCCGCTCCGCTCCCGCTGCGACCAGGCCCTCGAGCTGCTCCAGCGTGTTCACCGTACCCTTCGCGCGAACGACGCCCGCCGCATCCAGGAACACGGCGTACGGTGTCCCGGGGACGGCGAAGGTCCGGTGCAGGTCGGCGCCGCCGGCGGCCTCGTACGGCGCGTGGACGACGTCCAGGTCTGGGTCGCGCCGGAGCGCCCGCAGGCCCGGCACGATCTGCTGACACACCGGGCAGCCGGCCGACGTGAATGCGATGACGACAGGGCGTCCGCCGACGGGCAGCGCCGGATGGGCGATCGACGCCCCCAGGGCGGGGCCCTCCCGGTCGTCCTCGAGCGCCCCGCGCGGGCCGAGGCGAAGGTGCAGCACGCCGACCTGCCGGTAGAGCGAGAGCACCAGCAGGAGCAGGGCGGCGACCGCGACCCAGAGCGCCGCGTACGTGGCAATCCAGAACCCGTCGCCGAGCACCGGCCGGACGCCACGCGCGGCGGCGGCCGCGGCCGCGATCAGCGCCGCGTTGCGGACGAGCGTCAGCCGCCCCGGCGGCCGCGCGAACGGCAGGCAGCCGCACGCGGGCGGCGCCGATCCGAGGGCGAGCTCCGCCGCGAGGAGGATCGTGAACGCCCCGACGAGCGCGGCCGCGCCCCACGCAGCCCAGGCGCGGTCGGCGGCCAGCCCCGCGGCGGTCACGAGCTCGGCGGCCGGCACGACCGCGGCAATGAGCGGCCGCCCGCGCAGGAGCCGGTATCCGGCGAGCGCGCGCCGCCAGCGGCCGAAGCGCCACAGCTTGGCGGCCGCGGCGACCGCGAGGAGCGCGCCCAGGAGCGGCGCGATCGCGAGCGTCACCTGGGGCATCCCGGGCGATGCTAGAAACTCGCCCGGACGGCACCCTGGGGCTCACGACTACGCTCCGCCCGTGAGCCGCGTCTACGCCAGCCTTCCGCTCACCGGCCCGGCCGGCAGTGGCGGCCGCGACGTGCTGCGAGGCGCGGAGCTCGCGTGCGAGCGGGCGGACGCGGGCGCGGTCGAGTTGATCGCGCTCGACTCGTACGGTGCGGAGCGCGAGAAGACGGCGATCAGGAACGCCCGTCGCGCTGCCGCCGACGACGAGGCGACGGCGTACCTCGGGGACTTCCACTCCTCACAGGTCGCGAAGACGGCCGCGATCCTCGCCGAGGCGGGGCTGCTCCAGGTCGCCCCGGTCGCAACGATGGTGGGCCTCGAGGGGCGCACGCTCGTCCGGCTCATGCCCGACGACGCGGCCGGCGCCCAGGCGATCGCGCACTGGCTTGTCCAGATCGGAATCGAACGGCTGCTGGTCGTGCACGACCACGACCGCGGGTACGGCGTGCCGGTCGGGGCGATGTGCGCGGATGCGGCGCGGTCGCGTGGGCTGGAGGTCCGGTCGCGACCGGTCTGGGACGACGGCGAGCGGGTCGCGGCCGACCTCGGACACGCGGAGGCGGTCCTCTACGTCGGCGTCGCCGGGTCGGGGGCCGTATCCCTCTGGCACGAGCTCCACGCGGCGAGCCCGGGCATGTGGCTCCTCGGCAGCGACGGTGTCGCCCGGGAATGGCTTGCTCGGAGCCTGGAACCGTCCGCCGCGGAGCGCACGCGGTTCTTCGTGGCGCACCGGGCACCGCTGGCGTTCTACGGTTTCGAGGGCATGAGCCTCATCCTGGACTGCGTCGCCGCGGGGGGCGGGGACCGGGCGGCGGCGGCCGAGGCCGCACGCACCGGCAGACACCGCGAC
>DASQXS010000287.1:0-6895 GCA_035639615.1 Gaiellales bacterium
ACGCAGGGAGCGCCAATAGTGAACCTATTGGCGCGACCGAGGACACCGCAGCAGTCGCAAGGCTCTGCCTTGCGACGTTCGGGAGCGATCTGCTACCCAGCAGATCGCGGACGCGCTTTGCAGCCGCCAGCCTGTCAAGGCACCCGCCTTGACAGGTCTCGCGAGCAGCCCTGCTACTCAAGCAGGCTGCGAGAGCGGCGAACGTTGCCAGACGATCCACTAGGCCGAGGTGCCGGCGGAGGCCGTTGGCGCAGCGTCCGCGCCGGGCGCCGGCGGCTCGCAGATCACGTCGATCAGGGCCTCGACCACATCTGGATCGAACTGGTGACCGCCGCAGCGTCGCATCTCCTCGATCGTGGCCTCGACGCTTCTCGCCTCCCGGTATGGCCGGTTCTGCGTCATTGCGCTGTACGCATCCGCCGCGCTGACGATCCTCGCTTCCAGGGGGATCTCCTCGCCGGCAAGTCCATCCGGGTACCCGGCCCCGTCGAACCGCTCGTGCGTTGCCCGAACGATGTTGGCCACGTCGCGGAGCGCAGGTGCTGCGGCCACGATCCGCTCTCCGATGATGGTGTGTTCGCGCATGAGCTGCCACTCGTCGTCGGTGAGCGGGCCCGGCTTGTTGAGCACGTCGTCAGGGATCGCCATCTTTCCAACGTCGTGCAGCTCCGCCGTTTGGCGCACCCACGCCAGGCGATGCTCGGGCAGGCCCATGCGCTGGCCAATGGCCTCGGCCAGATCCGCGACATCGATGACGTGTGGGCCCAGGAGCGGGGACCGTTCCTGCTGGACGCGGACGAGCGCGTCGGTCGTTTGTTGGGCGGCCGACGGCCGACCGCTCTGCTTGTTTGCGTACATGCGGAGGTCCGCGGTCGCCAGCACATCGGACGGTGCTCCTGCCTCGGCAGGAAGGAGCGCGGGTCCGGACGAGGCGCGAATCACGAAGCCCTCCCCCTCTTCCGTCAGCGCACGCTCGCCGACCGTGACCACGGACTCGACCGGCCCCGTCCTGGCCAGCGGAGCCAGGGCGCAAAACTCGTCGCCGCCGAGGCGGTACGCGGTGCCTCCCAGCTCGGCGATCGCGGCGTCAAGCTTCTTCCCGAGTCGGCGAAGAAGGGCGTCGCCGGGGCCATGACCGAAACTGTCGTTGTATCCCTTGAATCCGTCGAGATCGAAGAGGACGAGGCCGAACTGCTCTCCGCGGTGAGCCCGGGCGCAGGCGATGTCGAGGTCGACCATCAACTGGCGACGGTTCCGCATCCCCGTCAGGGCGTCGGTGTGCGCGGCGAGATGCAGCGCCCTCCGGGACATCCGCAGGCTCGCGCTCGCCAGGAGTATCAGGATCAGGCCCGCTGCGGCCATGCCCAGCGGAGCCCCAGCCATGCCGTCAAAGAGCGAGCCCGCGCCGTGCGGGTCGACCGCCACGACGATCCAGTCGTTCTCGTTGTGCGCGGAGACCGCCAGGCGCTGGAACGCAAGCCGGTGGCCCGCCAGCGTCGTCGTCCCCGAGACGGCGTGCGCCGTGGTGAGAGAGACGAACCGCCGATCGCGCGGCTGTCCAAGCGGTGCGCCGATTCGCTGCGGACGCCTGCTGTCAATCACGACCCGGCCCGAAGACGCATCGACGATCGCCACATCGAAGCGCCCACCGACGGCCGCCGCCGCGCGACGGAAGGACTCGACGGTGATCTCGTAATGCACGATTGCCGCGGCGGGAAAGCCGGTTCCCGGCACCGGCGTGGAGTTGGAGATCACCCACTCGTGCGTGTCCGGCGAGACGTAGGGCCTGGCTTGAAAGACTTGCCCGGCGTGAAGCGCGAACGTCGGCCCGAAGAAGGGATTCTGGCTCTCATCCGGCGAGAGATCGCCGATCTTGGCCCGCACGCCGCGCACGTACCGGGCATTCTCCGGCCCGCTGCGGTCGATGAAGCACGCTTCGCCGATGCTCGTCGGATAGAGCTGCTCCAGGTAGTTGAGGGCCGCTTCGGAATCTCGAACCGCGCGCCCATGCGCCCTGATCCGGGCAAGTCGAGGCACTCGCGTCGACGAGTAGAACTCGCGAAAGCTCGGATTGTGCGCGGTAATCAGCATGATCGACCGTGCCCGCTCGAAGTACGCGAGCAACCGGCTGGCATCCTCATCCACCCGGCTCGTCAGGGTGTGATCGAGGTCGAGCTCCCTCTGGCTCCGTTCGCGCACGCCGAGGGCCGCTCCGCCGACCAGGAGCAGGATTCCCACAACAAGACCAAGCAACGTCGCCGCGCGCATACTCCGCAAATCGACCGCCGAGCCTGGTTTTTGAGCACCGGCGACCCGCGGTCAGATGGCGGAGTCGGCGGCCGCGTGGGGTCGCCGCCGGTGGGACGCGGCGCGCATGGCCGGAAGCGTTGCGACGCGCATCGCTCGGGCTGCCCACGGGAGCGCGTGTGCCCGGAGCGGATCCCAGCGCAGGCCGTACTCTCGGCGAAGCCGCGCCGGGAGAAGACCGGCGCTCGCCAGGCGGTGAGCAGGCGCCAGCACTCGCATCGGCGCCGGCAGGTCCGCGGCGAGGATCACGTTGGCGACGTCCTGCGCCGGCGGCGTGACGGTGATCGTCTCGCCCGCGATCTGCGAGTCGAAATACTCACGGAAGCCGCCCAGCGCGCGCGGGAGGACAGAGCCGGGCACGCCGAAGATGCGCGCCACGATGCGCATCTCGCGGTAGTACCGCTCCTGGTCGCCCGGGCCCAGCCGCTCGACGAAGCGCTGGTAGGCGGCGAGAGAGCACTCGACGAGCGTGGCATGCACCCAGAGCATCAGCTCCGGATCGGCCGCCGAGTACGGCGTCCCCGCCGGGTAGCGCCCCAGCGGCGCCGTCGTCGTCCCGTGCACGCTCGCATGCACCGCGCGCACCGCTTCGCCGGCGCGGTCGGCCTCCGCCCGTGTCCCGTACGTGATCAGGTAGAGCGCCTGCAGCGTCCGCCGAAGCCGGCTCCAGAGGTCGCGGCGGTAGTCAGAGTGTTCGACCACGCCCACCGCGACCAACGGATGGGCCACCTGGAGCAGCACCGCCGGGCCGCCGCCGAGGAGGGGCGTCAGCGGCGAGTTCCCGACCCGCCGGATCACGCTCTCGGGTGCGAAGTACCCGTCCCGGCTGGCGACGCGCTCTACGTGCGTCCGGGGCCGCGTCCGCGCGCTCACCGGGCGGTACCTCCGATCACTCCGACACGGTGCCTCAGATCGCCCGTTCGTGCAAGCGCCACTGCGCGCGTCCGGCCCGTGCAACGATGCGGGATCCATGGTGATCCACCTCGTCGACGGGACCTACGAGCTCTTCCGGCAGTTCTACGGTCGCCGCCGCGGTGCTCCCCGCGGCGACCGCCGCTTCGGCGCAGTGATCGGCGTCCTCCACTCGGTGGTGCAGATGATCGAGGACGGGGCGACCCACATCGGCGTCGCCACGGACCATGTGATCGAGTCCTTCCGAAACGACCTCTGGCCCGGCTACAAGACGAGCGCCGGCATGGATCCGGCGCTGCTGGCACAGTTCCAGCCGCTCGAGGACGCGCTCGTGGCGATGGGCGTCGCCACGTGGCCAATGGTCGAGCTCGAGGCCGACGACGCGCTCGCGGCCGCGGCGCGGATCGCCCGCGCAGATGACAGGGTCAACCAGGTCCGCATCTGGACGCCCGACAAGGACCTGGCCCAGTGCGTGACCGGCGACCGGGTCGTGCAGATCGACCGCCGCGCCCAGGCCGTCCGGAACTCCGCCGGCGTCCGGGAGAAGTTCGGCGTCGATCCGCCGCAGATCCCGGATCTCCTCGCGTTGGTGGGCGACTCCGCCGACGGGTATCCCGGGATCCCGGGCATCGGCCCCGTCACCGCTGCGCGGCTGGTGAACGAGCACGGCGGCATCGAGCAGTTCCCGCCGACAGTGCTCGGGGACGAACGCCGCACGCTGGCGCTCCTCTTCAAGGACCTGGCGACGCTCCGCGCCGACGCGCCGGTCTGCTCGACCGCCGACGAGCTGTTGTGGGAGGGCCCGACGCCCGGCTGGGCCGCAACCGCCGGCGAGCTCGGAGACGAGCGCCTGCACGAGCGGGCCCTGGCCGCCGCCGCGGCCGGGCCCAGCCGCTCCCGCCCCTAGCCTCCTGATCGCGTTCGTCAGCGCCGCGCTCGGCGTCGGCATCGTCGGAAGCGCCCGCGCTGCTACGGTAGCCGGGAGGGGTATCAGACCGATGGTGTACGCCCGCACCCGATGAGCGCGGACGAGCCGCGCGCCGATCTCGGCGCGCTCACGGACTTGTGCACGCCGTGGTGCGTACACGTCGTTGCGACGCTCCGGATCGCCGAGCATGTCGAGGCCGGCGCACGCATGCTCGACGACCTCGCGGCGGCGGCGGGCTGCGATCGCTACGCGCTCGGGAACGTGCTCCGCCATCTCGTACGCAAGGGCGTGTTTCGCGAGCCCGAGCCCGGGGTGTTCGAGCTGAACGACGCCGCCAGGCAACTGCTCGACCCGCAGGTGCGAATCGGCCTCGACCTCGACGGGATCGGCGGCCGCATGGCCTACGCCTGGGGCACGCTGCCGACGTACGTCCGCACGGGCGCCCCCGGCTATCACGAGGTCTTCGGCATGTCGTTCTGGGACGACCTGGCCGCCCATCCCGACGTCGCCGCGAGCTTCGACGAGCTGATGGGCCCGGCCGGGCACGGCACGCCGGACGCCGGCTTCGACCTCACCGGCGGATGGGGCCGGGTGCGCACCGTGGTCGACGTGGGCGGCGGCACGGGCGCGATGCTCGCCGAGATCCTGCGCGCCCACCCCGACGTCACCGGCACGCTGGTCGACCTCCCCGGAACGGTCGCACGGGCCGCATACGTCTTCGAGAAGGCCGGGGTGGCCGGCCGCGTGTCCGCCGTGGGCCAGAGCTTCTTCGACCCCCTCCCCGCCGGCGCCGACCTCTACGTGGTGAAGAAGGTGCTGAACGACTGGCCCGACCGCGAGGCGGCCGCGATCCTGGCGCGGTGCGCCGAGGCCGCCCGCCCCGACGGGCGTGTCGTCGTGCTCGGGGGCGTCTCGCCCGACGGCGTGACGAGCTCGCTGGTCATCGAGATGGTGCTTGTGGGCGGCAGGCAACGCACCGTGTCGGAGTTCCGGGAGCTCGCCGCCCAGGCCGGCCTCGAGGTCGTGGCCGCAGGCGGGACGCCGTTCGCGGTCGAGTGCCGCCCGACGTGAGTCACGCGCCCTGGCGGGCGGCGCGCACCGCGGCTGCGACCTCCGCGACGGCCGCGGGGATCGCCGGCTCCGGCGTCTGGGCGTAGCCCAGCATCAGCGTCGGCGGGTGCGGGCGCGGCTCGCAGAGATACTCGCCGAGCGTCTGGAGGGCGATGCGCCGCCGCCGGGCCTCGACCTGGACCGCCTCCTCGTCGTCCTCAGGCGGAAGGCGAACGGCGGCATGCAGACCGGCCGCCACGCCGTGCACCGTCGCCTCGGGCAGTGAGGCGGCGAGCGCCTCGACGAGCGCGTCTCGGCGGCGGCGGTACCGGCCGCGCATGCGCCGCAGGTGGCGGTCGAGCTCGCCCCGGGCCAGGAACCCGGCGAAGGCGTGCTGCTCGATCCGGGCGGTGCCCTGGTCGGCGAGCACCTTCTCGCGCGCCACGGCGTCGCGCAGCCGCGGCGGGACGACGAGCCATCCGAGCCGAAGCGCAGGCGCGAGCGTCTTGCTGGCCGAGCCGGCGTAGACGACCCGGTCGGGGTCGAGCCCCTGGAGCGCGCCCACGGCCGCCCGGTCGTACCGGTACTCGGCGTCGTAGTCGTCCTCGACGGCGACGGCCTCCTCTGCGCGCAGCCATTCGATGAGGGCAGCACGCCGCTCGGCGGAGAGGACGACCCCCGTCGGGTGCTGGTGGGCCGGGGTCAGGACGACGGCGCCGACCCGGGCTGCCGCGAGCTCGTCGACCAGGATGCCGGCCTCGTCGACGCCCACCGCGACCGGCTCGGCCCCCGACCGGAGGACGATGTACCGCTGGTCCGGATTGCTGGGATCCTCGACGGCAACCCGCTGGACTCCCGCAGCCGCGAGCGCCCGGCAGACGAGGCCGAGGCCCTGGGAGTAGCCCGAGGTGACCATCACCGCGTCGGAGTCGGCGACCACGCCGCGGACCCGGCCGAGGTACTCGGCCAGGGCCGCGCGCAGGGCGAGGACGCCGCGAGGATTGCCGTAGCCAAGGTCGGCGTCGGTGATGCCCGCGACCGCTTCGCGGAGGGCGCGGAGCCATGCCGCGCGGGGGAACACGGATACGTCCGGGACGCTCGGACGCAGGTCGAAGCGCTGCCGCGGCCCCTGCTCGGGTGCGGCCGTCGCCGCCACGGCGACGCCGACCGCATCGGAGACCGTGGGCCGCGCGCCCTGGCGGAGCACGAGGTACCCCTCGGCCGCGAGCTGGGCGTAGGCGTCGACCACCACGCGACGGGAGACGCCAAGCTGGCGGGCCAGGTCGCGCGTCGAAGGAACCCGCGCGCCCGGCCGCAGCGCTCCGGCCCTGATGCGGCCGCGGAGCTGATCCTCGATCTGGCCGCCGAGCGTGCGCTCGCCGTCCCTCGTCACCGAGACGAGCAGGTCTACCGGCTGACTGGTCTCGTCCAAAGCTCCAAAAGTGGACCTTGTGGATGCACCAGTTGCACCATACCATCGCCCCATGCCGCGAACATCGAAGAGCCGGTCGATCATCGCCCCAAACGCCGCGGGATGCCTCTTTGCGATCGCGATCGCCGCCCGTCTCCCGCTCGCGATGCTCAGCATCGCGCTCCTGATGCAGGCGCGCCATCTGACCGGCTCCTTCGCGACGGCCGGCGCCGTCGCCGGCGCGTACGCCGTCGCGCTCGGCGCCGGCGGGCCGCTCCTGGCGCAGG
>DASQXS010000288.1:0-3303 GCA_035639615.1 Gaiellales bacterium
ACCACGCGCGGAAGGGTCACGAGCACGGCGAGAAGAACGCCCATCGAGGCGCGCCCGAGCGAGCCGTAATCGACCCCGATCGGAGTCGGAAGGAAGACCACGAAGACCGCGACGTTCGCCAGCACGAACCACGGCTCGAGCGTCAGCTTCCGTCGGAGCACCACGACAGCGAGTCCGGCCCAGATCAGCGCAGGCAGGAAGATGGTGAACAGATTGGTGACGTCTTCGCCCGTCCACGGCCATTGGCCTGCGATGGCGTGGAACGGGATCAGTGCCGCGATCGCCGCCCCGGCTTTTCCGGCAGCCACGTGATGCTCGCCGGAAACGAAGGGCTCCTGCGTCGCCGCCGTGTGCGGAAGGACGACGGTGGCCACCAAATGCCTCCAGACGAACAGCGGGGCGAAGGCGAGCTCCGCGAACGCGACCGCCCGGACGAAATTGCCCAGGCGGAGACGCTCGCGCCATCCCGACGCGCGGCCGACGCCGGCCACCAATCCGACCGTGAGGAGGGCCGGGAAGAGCGCGACGGTCTCCCGGGTCAACATCGCCGCGCCGAAAAGCAAGGCCGAAAGAAGCAACCGCCGTTTCGACTTCGGGTCGAAGGCGACCAGCCCCCCTGCCGCCAGCGCGAAGGCCATCGGCTCGGTGAGATCTCGAAGAACGGCGAGCGCGAGCCCCGGAAAGAATCCGTACAGAAGCGCTAACGCCGGCGGTAGCCGGTGACGCTTGAGGAAGAACGCAACGGCGAGCGTTCCCCCGACCGCCGCCAGGATGTTGACGAGCATCAGCATGTACGGGATGACCGAGGGGTTGTTGGCGCTGAGCGCCCGGACGGTCATCGGGTAACCGATCCGCGAGTAGATGACCCCCGGCTCGTCCATGTAGTCCGAGCCGTGCTTGGGATCGACCGCCAGGAAGTAATAGAACTGGCCGTCGTAGCCGATCCTGTCGTTGATCGGCTTGGCATGGGCGATCGCGGCGCTCGACGTGCCCTTGGTGTGGTACTGGCGCCCGATGTTGATGAACTGGTACGGGTTGCCGATCAAGCCCGGGCCGGTCAACAGCGTGTAGAAGACCGCGACGATCGCCGCAACGGCCCAGGGCGACGCGATTCGCGTAGCCCGCTCCCTCTGCAGCACTCGAGGGACGGCGAGAGCATGCACGTCCACGGGACTGGTCCTAATCTCGCTCCCCGCGCGATCGCAAGGGTGAGAAGTCGAGGGCTCGCCGGACCTTTGGCCTGATCGCGGCGGCCTGATTGTCACGCTCGGACGTAGAGGATGGTGTTCTCGTCGTGGGCGATCTTGCGAAAAGCGTTCGAGCGCGAGAGGCGTTTCGCCGCCTTGCTGCCTCGAATTACGAGCACGACCCGCGGCGCGTTCCGAAGCGCGGCATCGCCGGCCGGCCGGCCCGCAAGCCAGTCGAGGTAGAGGCGTTGATCGCGATGCGGGAAGGCGTCGAGCGGATTGCTCATCCAGACGCGACCCCCGGCCAGCGCGATGTGCTCGGCGGGCACGCTCTCTGCCAGGATCGGCGTCCCGGCCGCGCGGTGCAGCGCCTCGTCGAGGACCGGCTTGCCGACGTCGGTGGACAAGGGGCCGCGTATCAGGCTGAAGAGCGTCAGCACGACGGTGACGGCAAGCACGGGTACGGCGAGTCGCCGGCTCGTCCCGGCCTCGAAGCGAAAGCTCCTCGCGGCCGGGCCAGCCGCGAAGAACAGGAGCCAGACGCCGCTTCGGGCCGTCTTGACCGTCAGCAGAGCGAGGCCGACCATCGCGACCGTCTCCCAGAGCCTCGGGCGCGAACGGAAGGCGAAGACGACGAGCACTATCGCGGCGGCGATCAGAAGGAGATCGAACGGAGAGGTGAGCGAGAGCGGCGCCCAGAGTCCCTCGCCCCGACGCGCGGCCTCGTTCTCGACGAGGCCGGCGTAGTACTCAGGCGTGTGCTGAAGCGCCGGAGTGGCGCAGATCGCTAGCCCTGACGCAAGGAGGACCAGGGCGGCAACGACCGGCTGTCGCCGCCCGCGCTCGAAGACGAGATACGCCCCCGCGACGGCGAAGCCGACGAGAACCGCACCGTGGAGGTTCGACCAGAGAGCGAAAAGGGGCGGGAGCAGCCAGATTCTCCGGCTCGGCGAGCGCGTCTCAGCCCTGAGCAGCACGACGAGCAGAGGGAAGAGAAGTAACGAGAACAGCTGGGAGCGCACAATCGCCAGCACCGGCAGCGCGCCGACGATCACGACGAGCAGCGCGACCGCGCCGCCCACCTCCGTCGTGCCGCTCCGGCGCACGTCGATCGCGAGAATCGCCAGCGCAAAGCCGACGGCGACCACCTGGGCCGCGAGCAGTCCACGATCGCCGGCGACGCTCGTCAGCGCGCGGAAGATCAGTTCTCCAAGGACCGGCACGTTGTGCCAGCCGGCCGACGGCGCGCTCGCAAAAGGGACGCCGTGCGGGATCTCGGCCCGGTCGACAATGATGCGGCCGAGGGCGGCGAGCCAGCGAGCGTCGGCGCCGATCGTTCCCGCCACAGCGGAAACCGCGGCTCCGAGAGCGACGACGAGCTCGAGCGGCGTCAGCCGCGCCGAGGCGGCCGCCGCGCCGACACGAATCTCCGAGGCGCGGCGACCCAACCCCCCAAACATACCCAGCGTTCCAGCCGCCCCGCTCGGGGGCTCGGCAGGAGCGCTACGGATGTGCCGGCGTGCTAGGCCCGACGTCCGCGGACGTACCAGAGCCCGGCGAGTAGGAGCGCGGCGATGATGATCAGGATGACGTATGTCACGCTCGGCCTTTCTCTCGAGTGACGAAAAGTCCTGCCGTCATTTGGTCCCGGCCGCGTCTGACGTCGCTACCCACGTGGGGCTAGTTTCCCTCGGCCGTTCGGCTAGGCGGCGGAAGTCACCTTTGTGCCCGCCTGTCCGGCCAAGGCGTCCTCGAGAGACACGGCGGAGGTGATCAAAGCGTCGTGCCCCGTCGCACGCACAAAGGCGACGGATGACTCCACTTTCGGCGCGATCGAGCCGGCGGCCAGCTCGGGCAGGAGTGCCTCCGCGGCGCCGAGGTCGAGCTCCCGGAGCTCCTCTTGCTCGGGCGTGTTCCAGCCGCGGCAGACGGCGTCGACGTCGGTGAGGATCACCAGGCGCTGCGCACCGAGCGAGATCGCGAGCAACGAGGAGGCTCGATCCTTGTCGATCACGGCGTCGAGGCCCGAGAGCCGGCCGTTGCGCGAAGAAACGGGAATCCCGCCGCCGCCGCACGCGACCGCGATCGTCCCCGCAGCGAGCAGGGTGCGCACGGC
>DASQXS010000289.1:0-13964 GCA_035639615.1 Gaiellales bacterium
GCTCGCGGTCGACCCCGCCGCGCCGGGACTCGGTGTCGGGAGCCTCCTCGCCCGCGAATGCGTTGCCCGGGCGCGGGCCGCGGGCAAGGCGCGCCTCGTGCTCCACACCACCCCGGCGATGACATCCGCCCACCGGCTCTACCAGCGGCTGGGCTTCGTGCGAACGCCGGGCCGCGACTTCTCGGCGGACGGCTTCGAGCTCGGCGCCTACGTCCTCGATCTCCAGGCGTAGGGCTTAGGGCTGCTCGGAGAGCGGGCGCACCTCGGTCCCCGGGATCGCCGCGATCAGCCGCTCGGTCGCGACCTCGAAGACGGCCCGCGGCGTGCCGGCGGCGCACCACACCGTCTCGAACCGGCGGAGCGAGTCGTCGACCAGCGTCCGGACGGGCCGATCGTGGCCGAGCGGCGGGACGCCGCCGATCGCAAACCCCGTCGCCTCGCGCACCTCGTCGGGCGTCGCCCGGCGGACGTCTTCTCCCAGGCCGCGCACGTCGACGCGCCGATCGCCGGCACACAGGACGAGCAGCGGCGCGTCGCCGTCGATGAAGACGAGCGACTTCACGATCTGGCCCAGGTCGCAGCCGGCGGCCGCGGCGGCCTCCTCCGCGGTCCGCGTCGACTCGGCGTGCTCGCGCACGTCGACCACGAGCCCGGCGGCTCGCAGCCGCTCGGCCACCCTCAGCGCCGTCGGGTGCACCGCGGGCATAGGTGCGTTCCTCTCTGGGCGACGCGGATCTTCTCGATCGGGGTGCCGCAGCGCAGACACGGCTCGCCGTCGCGGTCGTACGCGGCGAACCGCTCCTGCATCGAGCCAGCGGCGCCGTCGGGACCGCGGTAGTTTCGGATGGTGGCGCCCTGCGCGGCGATGCCGCGCTGGAGCGTCTCCACCACGGCCGCGTGCAGGCGGCGAACCTCGGCGGTCGTGAGCCCGCCGCCCGGCCACAGTGGATGGATGCGCGCCTGCCACAGCGCCTCGTCTGCGTAGATGTTGCCGATGCCGGCGACGATGCCCTGGTGGAGCAGGAGCGCCTTCACCGGCGCCCGCCGGCCGGCGAGGTCGGCGCGGAGCCTGCGCGGCGTCCACTCGTCGGACAGCGGCTCGGGCCCCGCGCGCGGCCTCAGGTACCCCTCGAGGTCGCCCGGCTCGACCAGCCGCCACGTGCCGAACCGGCGCTGATCCGCGTACACGAGGGCCGATCCGTCGTCGAGCAGGAGGGCGGCGCGCACATGCGTTGGGGCGATCACAGGCACCGACGCAGGCCGGTGGTGGAACCAGCCGGTCATCCGCAGGTGGCAGACCAGCGTCCGCCCCGAGTCGAGCTCGAAGAGCAGGTACTTGCCGCGGCGGCCGACCTCGGAGAACCGATCCCCGAGCAGCGCAGCCGCGACCGCAGCCGGGTCCTCGGGCGCGGTCAGGCGCCCGTCGAGGATCTCGGCCCGCTCGATCGAGCGGCCGCGGAGGAGCGGGTCGAGCGCGCGCCGGACGGTCTCGACCTCGGGGAGCTCCGGCATGCGGGCAGCCTAGTCCACGCAATTGCGGGGCCAGGCACGCAATTGCGGGGTCAGGCACGCAATTGCGGTGCCAGACCTGTGAACGCCTTAGCCGATGAGCTCGATTACGACCGGCCGCGGGTCCACCGGCGCGTCGCCGATCTCGAAGCATGCGGCGATCTCGGCGGCGTCGAACCGGCCGCGGGCGTGGACGGTCGCCAGCGGCGCCCAGGCCTCCACGCGGTCGCCGGCCTTGGCGTGGACGACGATGCCCACCGCGTGGTCGACGGCGTCCTCCTTCCGTGTCCGGCCGGCGCCGAGGCGGTGGGCGGCCTCGCCGACCGCGAGCGCGCCGCAGCGCGTCACCCAGCCCGCCCGCGGCGCGGGCACGTCCTCGACGACCGGGGCGCGCGGGAGCGGCGCATCGGGATCGCCTCCCTGCGCCTCGATCCACTGGCGGAAGGCGGCGTGGGCCTCACCGGATGCGAGCGCGCGCTCGGCCGCTCCCGGCATGCCGGTCATGAGGTCGGCCGCCGCGAGGCAGAGCTCGACGAGGTCCGCGGGCCCCTCGCCCCGGAGCGCGGCCTCGGCCTCCGCCACCTCGAGCGCGTTTCCGACAGCGCGGCCGAGCGGCTCGTCCATCCCGGTCAGCATGCACGTGGTCGGAAGGCCCGACGCCGCGCCGAGGCCGCGCATCGCCTCGGCCAGCGATCGCGCCGACTCGACGTCGGGCATGAACGCCCCGTCGCCCACCTTCACGTCGAGGACGAGCCTCGATGCGCCGGCCGCCACCTTCTTGGACATGATGCTCGTGGCGATGAGCGGGATCGAGTGGACCGTCGCCGTCACGTCGCGGAGGTGGTACATGCGCCGGTCGGCGGGGACGAGGTCGGCGGTCTGGCCGGCGACGGCGACGCCCACGTCCCGGACCTGCGCCACCAGCTCGGCGGGGCTCAGGTCGACGCGGAGCCCCGGGATCGACTCGAGCTTGTCGAGCGTCCCGCCCGTGTGCCCGAGCCCCCGCCCGGAGAGCTTCGCCACCGGCACGCCGCACGCCGCCGCGAGGGGCGCCACGACCAGCGTCGTCTTGTCGCCGACGCCGCCGGTCGAGTGCTTGTCGGCCACCGGCCGGCCGACGGCAGAGAGGTCGAGGCGCGTGCCGGAGTCCACCATCGCGCGGAGCAGGTCGGCCGTCTCGCGCTCGCTCATCCCCCGCAGCACGACCGCCATCAGGAACGCGGCCAGCTGGTAGTCCGGCACGTCCGGCGAGATCACCGCCTCGATCTCGTCGGCGCCGAGCTCGCCGCCGTCGCGCTTGCGCGCGATCAGGTCGACGATCCGCCGCTCAGACAACCGGCGTTCCCGGCAGGTCGGTGGCGTGGGCGCCCGTCATCACCCGCATGACGGTGGCGCCGACGTCCGCGAACGTGTCGCCGTCGTGGCGGCGCCCGACGAGCGGCATGCCCGGGACGTGTGCAAGCAGGAGGCCGTGCTCGCGCGAGTGGTCGGTGGACGCGGTCGTCGGGTCGCAGCCGTGGTCGGAGGTGAGCACCAGGACATCGCCGTGGCGGAGTGCCGCCAGCATCGCCGGCAGCCCGGCGTCGAACTCCTCCAGCGCATCCGCAAACCCGCGCGGGTCGTTTCGGTGGCCCCACAGCATGTCCGTCTCGACCAGGTTCACGAAGACGAACGTGCCGTCGCCGACGCTGCGGAGGAGCTCGGTGGTCGTTGCGATCCCGTGCGCGTTCGACGTCGTCGGGTGGCTCTCGTCGATGTCGCGGCCGACGAAGATGTCGCCGATCTTGCCGACGCCGTGCACCGCGAGCCCCGCGGCGCGCAGGCGCTCGAGATGGTTCGGCAGGGGCGGCTCGAGGGAGAAGTCGTGCCGCCGTGGCGTTCGCCGGTAGGCGCCGGCCACCCCCTCGAACGGCCGGGCGATGACGCGCCCGACGGCGTGATCGCCCTGGAGGATCCCGCGCGCCGACCGGCACGCGGCGTAAAGCTCGTCCACGGGGACAACCCGTTCGTGTGCGGCAACCTGGAAGACGCTGTCCGCCGACGTGTACACGATCCAGCTCCCGGTGCGCTCGTGCTCGGCGCCGAGGCGCTCGATGATCTCCGTCCCCGAGGCGGCCACGTTGCCGAGGACGCCGCGGCCGGTGGCCTCTGAGAACGCCTCGATGATCTCGGCCGGAAACCCGTCCGGGTACGTCGGAAACGGCCGCTCGGTGACGATGCCCATCATCTCCCAGTGGCCCGTCGTCGTGTCCATCCCCGAGCTCCGCTCCCGCAGGCGGCCGTAGACCGACGGCGCCCCGGGCCGCGGCGGGCACCCCATGACCGGCATGATGTTTCCGAGCCCGAGCGCCTGCATCGCCGGCACCTCGAGGCCGCCGACCGCCTCGGCGACGTGCTGGAGCGTGGAGGAACCCGCGGACCCGAACGCCTCGGCGTCGGGGAGGTCGCCCGCCCCCACCGCGTCGAGGACGATCACGCAGGCGCGGGCCATCGACAGGGAGTCTACCGGCGCTCCAGCCCTCCCCTCCCGGCGCGACGGGGGCTACCCTCCAGTGGGACCCCGATGCGCATGTCGTCCCGATCTCAGGCCGCTCTCCTCCTGATCGTGCTTCTCGCAGCAGCCGTGCCGGCCGCGTGCGGCTCGCAGAGCGCGAGTGGCGTCTCACCGGCGTCGCCTGGGCCCGCCGAGTGCCCGGCGGCATGGCGCGGCGGCTGGCAACGCCTGGCGGAGCGAGCGCAGGCGCCCGTGTACTGTCCGGCGTGGGTGCCGTCGCCGCTCAGCGGAGAGATCGCGGGCCGCTACGCCGGCCAGGGCTCGAGGTCGGTGACCGTACATCCGGGCCGGGCCTACCTCGTGAGTCTCATCTGGTCGGACGCGTCGGGCGAGGTCCACGTCAACTTCGGCGGCTATCTGCACTCCACGGCAGTCCCCCGCTGCGCCGACACCCGAACCGTCGATGGGAAGACCGTGAACGGGTGGGTGCCGTGCTTCAGCGATCGAGCCGGGACCGTGCGGGTCGGTGGGATCACCGCGACGCTGTACACCGTGAACCGGGGCCCCGACCAGTGGCACCTCCTCTATGCGTGGCGGCATGGCGACTCGCTCTACACCGTGAGCCAGCACGTGGCCGCGCCGCTGACCTTCACGCAGGTATCCGCCGATCTGCGCCGGATGCTGCGCTCGCTCGTGCTCGTCGATCCCCCTGAGTGACCGTGCGACTGACCCGAAGGCAGGTCGTGGTCGGCACGGCCGCGGCGGCGCTGGGCGGCGGCGGCCTCTACGGGCTCGTCGAACGGCTCGCGTCGTCGCCGGTGCGGCCCGCCGCGGCGCCGCCGCCGCCGGAGCAGCACCTGATCGGCGGCCTGCGGGTGGTTCGCGACAACGGTGTCGCGGTCATCGTCCCGCCGCTCCACACGGAGGTGGTCACGCTGCGCCTGACCGCCGGCAGGACCGCGGCGGAGCTCAGCGATGCGCAGGCGGCGCTCGAGAGTGCGCTGGCCGGTATTGAGCGGCGGCTTGCCCCGGCGTCACCCTCGGGCGTCGGCATCACGATCGGTTGGGGCCTCCCCTACTTCCGCGGCTATGTGCCGGCGCCCGCGGCGACCCACCTGCCGATCGACCGTCGCGCATCCCGCGCGGCCGGCCACGAGGTGCGGGCGCTCCTGGACGCCGTCCGCTTCCCGAGCGACCCCGGCTCGACCGTCCTCGAGCAGAACGACGCGGCCGTCCTTCTGCGCAGCGACCACCTGGACGCCATCGCCGAGGCGTCGGAGACGATCGTCTCCGACCTCGACATCTGGCAGCCGACGAGCATCCGGCGTGCGTTCGCGGGCGGCGGCTTCGAGGGCGGGCCGGGACTGCCCAAGCGGATGGCCGTCTCCGCCGGAGTCCCAGGCGCAGAGCTGATCCCCGACGGCGCGGAGCTGTTCCTCGGGTTCACCTCGACGCAGCGGGCGGGCCTCGGGCCGGGGCGCATCGCCAACCTCGAGACGCTCGGGTACGCCGACGGGGGGCCGGGCGGATACTTCACCGCCGGCACGACGATGCACCTCTCCCACCTCTTCGAGGACCTCGAGGCGTGGTATCTGAACTTCGACTACGGCCAGCGGCTTGCCACGCTCTTCCATCCCCGCGAGAAGGCACCGCCGGGGACGATGACGGTGCCGCAGGACGCGCGCGACGTCGCGTCGGTCGCCGCCAACCAGCGCGATTACGACCGCTTCGGGGCGATCGGTCACAGCGCGTCGATTCAGACCGCATCGCGGCTCGGGGAGGACGTCCGCGGGACGGACGGCGTGCTCTACCGGAAGGGCACGGCGGTGCCACAGCGCGCCGATGCGAACACGCTCGACAACCCCTTCTTCTGGAGCGCGCGGCCCGACGTCGATGGGATGCGCGACGGCGCCGCCGCCGGCGTCCACTTCATCGTCTTCCACCCCACGACCGACGACTTCAACCGCACCCGCAGGGCGATGGACGGCGCCTTCCCAGGCGGCGCCCGCGTGCCGCTCGAACGCGGCGACTCCGGCCAGGGCATCAACTCGGTCCTCACGACGACGCACCGGCAGAACTTCCTCGTCCCACCGCGCCGGCATCGCGCCCTGCCGCTGGCCGAGCTGCTCGCCTGAGTGCTTCAGGCTCGTCGAGATCGGCCCGGATAAGCGAGTAGACGACAGCGTCCGCGCGCCGGCCGCCGATCTCGAGATATGAGCGCATCAGGCCCTCGCGCTCGAAGCCGGCCCGCTCAGCGACGAGGTGTGACGGGACGTTCCCGGGCTCCACGAGCGCCTCGATCCGCTCGACCCCGGGCTCGCGCAGGGCCCAATGCGCCAGGAGCGCTACGGCGCGGGTGGCGAGCCCCCGGCCTCGCTCGCGCTCGAGCACCCAATAGCCGATGCCGAAGCTGCCGGGTTGGGTGGCGAAGACGAGCTCGGCGCCGCCCCCTTCGGCCCGAACGACCCCCTGCTCGAGCTTCGGCCGGGCGAGGAGCCCGACGTATCCGACCGCCGTATCCGACGCGGCGTCGGTGATCCCGAGCGAGAGCCCCATACCGGTGGTAGGACGCCCGCGCTGCCGTTCGATCCAGGCCCGCGCATCAGCTTCCGTACCGCCCGTGCCCGCCACGACGCACGCCGTGTCGCCTGCCGTCCACGGCCGCAGCGCCACGACCCCGTCGGTGAGCGTCGGGACCGGATACTCGAGGGACGGTGCCACGGTGCGACTCAGGCTACAGTCGCCGCGCGTTGGGATACGGGTGGGTATGCGGTCAGGCGCGCGGATGCGCGCGGAAGTACGCCTTGCGCACGTGGTCGGCCGAGACGTGCGTGTACACCTGCGTCGTCTCGATCGAGGCGTGGCCGAGCATCTCCTGGACGCTTCGCAGGTCGGCGCCGCCCTCGATGAGATGCGTGGCGAAGGAGTGCCGCAGGGTGTGCGGCGTCACGTCCTTCTTGATGCCGACGCGGCGGGCGTGGTCGCGGACGAGCTGGAACACGGCCTGCCGGGTGATGCCGCGGCCGCGGTGGTTCAGGAAGAGCACGTCGCCGCGCTGCATCCGCCCGAGGTATGGGCGGCCGCGCTGGAGGTACGCCAGCGTTGCGTCGACCGCGCCCTTTCCCATCGGAACGACGCGCTGCTTCGCGCCCTTGCCCATCGTCCGTACGACGCCCTCCTCCAGGTCGACGTCCGACACGCGGAGCGAGACGAGCTCCGAGACGCGCAGGCCCGCCCCGTAGAGGAGCTCCAGCATCGCCCGGTCGCGGAGGCCGCGGGGCGAGGCGTCGGGCGCCGTAACGATCGCCTCCGCCTCCGCCTGGGTCAGCGGCTCGGGCAGGCTCCGGCCCAGCCGCGGCAGGGGCACCGTCCTGCCGGCGTCGCCGCGGCCGCCCTCGCGGGCCCTGTGCTTCAGAAACGCCCGCACCGCCGCGAGACGGCGGCGCACGGTGGCCGGCGAGAGGCCGCGATCGCGAAGCGCGACGGCGTAGTCGTCGAGCACCCCGACCGCGATCGTGTCTGGATCCTCGTGCTCGACGAAGTCGCCGAGGTCGATCAGGTCGCGCCGGTACGCCTCGACCGTGTGCGGCGACGCTCCCCGCTCGAGCTGGAGATGGGTCAGGAAGTCGCTGAGCTTGCGATCGTAGGCTCGTACAGGCACGCGAACCCATTCGCCGCCCCGACATGTTCTCCTTCCGGGCCGCGCCCTCAGGCTGCCTGGAGCGGCAGCACCTCGTCAAGGGGAGCGTAGTTCAGGCCGACCGCGTCCGCGACCGGCTGGTAGGTGACCTGGCCGTCCGCGACGTTCACGCCGAGCGCGAGCGACGAATCCTCGGCGAGGGCGCGATGGAGCCCCTTCTCGGCGATCGCCTCGACGTACGGCAGGGTGACGTTCGTGAGCGCCCAGGTGGACGTGATCGGGACGGCGCCAGGCATGTTGGCGACGCAGTAGTGGACGATGTCGTCGACGACGTACGTCGGCTCCGAGTGGGTGGTCGGCCGCGAGGTCTCGAAGCACCCGCCCTGGTCGATGGCCACATCGACGAGGACCGAGCCCGGCTTCATCGAGGCGAGCATGTCCCGAGTGATGAGGTGCGGAGCCTTCGCCCCGTGCACGAGGACGCCCCCGATCACGAGGTCGGCGGCCGGAAGCGCCTCCTCGATCGCGTGGCGGCTCGACATCTGCAGGAGCACCGTGCGGCCCAGGCTCACGTCAAGCTCCCGCATGCGGTCGACTGAACGCTCGAACACGGTGACGTCCGCCTGCATGCCCTGCGCGATCAGGGCGGCGTTGTACCCCACGATGCCGCCGCCGAGCACGAGCACCTTCGCCGGCAGGACGCCCGGCACGCCTCCCATCAGACGGCCGCGGCCGCCGGACGGCTTCATGAGGTAGTACGCCCCGACCTGGGCCGAGAGCCGCCCCGCGACCTCGCTCATCGGCGCCAGCAGCGGCAGCCGCCGGTCGGGCGTCTCGACCGTCTCGTACGCGATGCAGGTCGCCCCCGACTCGGCCAGGCCCCGGGTGAGCTCCGGCGCCGCCGCGAGATGCAGGTAGGTGAAGAGGATCTGCCCGGGCGAGAGCTTCTGGTACTCGCCGTCGAGCGGCTCCTTGACCTTGAGCACCATCTCGGCGTCGCGCCAGACAGCCTCGACGTCGACGATCGACGCGCCCGCGGCCTGGTAGTCCGCATCGCTCATCGCGCTGCCGAGGCCGGCGCCGGTCTCGACGATCACCTCGTGCCCGCGACGGATGAGCTCCGTGACCCCCGCCGTCGTCAGGGCGACGCGGTACTCGTCCGCCTTGATCTCCCTCGCGACGCCGATCCTCATGCGAGCCCCCGTGGTCGTGTGCAGGCGATTCTATGGAGTTCGCGCCGCGTCGATCAACGCAAGCGTGACGTCGAGCATCGCGGCCAGGTCGGATGCGGCGATGTGCTCGGACCCGGTGTGGATCTCGGCCATGCCGTTGCAGAGGTTGACGCATTGGAGTCCGGCGGCGTTCCACACGTTGGCGTCGGCGCCGCCGCCCGACTCGAGGTACACCGGTGTGTGCCCGCACGCGTCGAGCGCGCGTGCCGCGATCCGAACCGCGATGTCGCCGCGGCCGAACCGGTACCCCTCGTACTCGGACTCGATCCGGCTCTCGAGCTCGCACTCGGCGAGGTTGGCCGCGAACGTCGCGGCGTCGAGCATGGCCTGCACCTGGTCGCGCAGGCCGCCTGGATCGCGGCTTCGGGCCTCGGCCAGGACGTCGCACTCGGGCGGGACGATGTTCCCGGCAACCCCACCGGAGACGAGCCCGACGTTGGCGGTCGTCGCCGCGTCGATCCGCCCGAGCGGCATGTCGGCGATCGCCCGCGCCGCCGCAACGACGGCGCTCCGCCCCTGCTCCGGTGCGATCCCCGAGTGCGCCGCCCTGCCGATGAACCGGAAGCGCAGAGTCCGCTGCGTCGGCGCGGCGAGCACTACGCCGCCGACCGGCGCGGCGTGGTCGTAGCAGTAGCCGACCCGGGCGTGCAGCCGGGCGGCATCGAAGGCCTTGGCGCCGCGCAGCCCGACCTCCTCCATCGGCGTCAGCACGAGCTCGACGCCCGCGTGCGGGCGCCCCTCGCGCACGAGCGCCGCAACGGCCTCGAGCATCACCGAGACCGCGGCCTTGTTGTCGGCGCCCAGGATCCCGTCGTGCCGGTTGACGACGATGCCGTTCCGGACCTCGGGCTCGATCGGCCGGGTCGGCGGCACCGTGTCCAGGTGGGCGTTCAGGAAGATCGGCATGCCGGCCTCGCCCGCCGTGGGCGGAACGCCGACGTAGATGTTCCCGATGTCCGAGCCGATGCCGGCGCCGGCTCCGTCCTCGGATGGCTCCAGCCCGAGTCCGTGCAGGTACTCGAGGACGCGGTCGGCAACCGCGCGCTCGTGGCCGGGCGGGCTCGGGATCGCGGCGAGCTCGAGAAAGAGGTCGAGGGCGGGCGCCGCCTCGGTCGCGGTCACGCCGGCCGCTCGATCCCGTACAGGGGGCCGTACTTCCCCCAAAGGTAGGCCATGAACGGCTCGTGCACGAGGCCCGACCCAGCCACGCGCTCGATCAGCTCGGCGCCCTCGTAGAAGTACCCCTGCCGGTGCACCCGCTCGCGGAGCCACCCCAGGAGCGGCGCGAACTCGCCGTCCTCAATCTGGTCCTCGACGTCGGTCAGATCGGACCGGATCCGCTCCCACAGGAGCACTGAGTACAGGTTGCCGATGGTGTACGTCGGGAAGTAGCCGAACGACCCGGTCGACCAGTGGACGTCCTGGAGCACGCCCTCGCCGTCGTCTCCGGGCACGACACCGAGGTGGGAGCGATAGGCATCGTTCCAGGCGCCGGGCAGATCTGCCGGGGCGAGCTCCTCGCGAAGGAGCGCAAGCTCGAGCCGAAACCGGATGAGGACGTGCAGGTTGTACGTCACCTCGTCCGCCTCGACGCGGATGAGCGACGGCCGCACCGCGTTCACATGCCGGTGGACGTCCTCGGCAGACGCGCCGCGCATCTCCTCGCCGAAGAGCTCGTGGAGCACCGGCGTGTACCGGCGCCAGAACGGCAGGCAGCGTCCCACGAGGTTCTCCCACAGCCGCGACTGTGACTCGTGCAGGCCGAGCGACGGCGCCTGGGCGACGGGCGTGTCCTCGTACTCGGGGTCGAACCCCTGGTCGTAGAGGCCGTGTCCGGCCTCGTGGAGCGAGGAGTGGACGGCCGAGAAGGGGTCCGTCTCGTCGATGCGGGTCGTGAGCCGGATGTCCTGGAGCGCGATCGTCGTCGTGAACGGGTGGGCGGAGATGTCCTGGCGCCCGGCGGCGAAGTCGAACCCGATGTCCGTGAGCATCCGCATCGTCAGATCCCACTGAAGGCTCTCGGCGAAGGTGCCGCCGGCGAACGGCGGCGGCGGCAGGGGCGGCTGCGCGGTGATCGCCTGCACCAGCTCGCCCAGGTCGGCCGAGAGGGCGGCGAACACCCGCTCCACCGAGGTCGTCCGCATCCCCGGCTCGTAGAGGTCGAGGAGGGCGTCGTAGCGCTCGCCGTCGTGGCCGAGGAGGTCGGCCTGCTCGCGCTTCAGCGCGACCATCTCCTCGACGCAGGGCAGAAACATTGGCCAGTCGACCAGCCGCCGGGCCTCCTGCCAGACGGCCTGTCCACGCGACGACGCGAGCGCGAGCCGGCGGACGAGGTCGTCCGGGAGCCTGGTGGCGCGGTCGTACTCGCGGCGGAGAACGCGCACCATGGCAGTGCGCGGGGGATCGAGCGCATCGGCCGCCGCCTCTTCCAGAAGCTCTCCGAGTGCGCGGTCGCACAGCCGCTGATGGCGGATCAGGCGGAGGGTCGCCACCGCCCGCGCCCGCCCTTCCGCGCCTCTCGGCGGCATCATCGTCTGCTGGTCCCAGGAGAGCAGCGCCGCCGTCCGGCCGAGGTCGGCCAGCTCGTGCATGCGCCGGTCGAGTGCCTCCCAGGATGCGGCGATCAAGCTGACAGATTCTCGATGGTCGCCGTCTCGAGCTCGGCCGGGCGCTCGGTGCGCGCGACGGCGGCGCCGACGAAGTCGCGGAACAGGGGCTGTGGCCGGTTCGGCCGGGACTTGAACTCCGGGTGGAACTGGCTCGCGCAGAACCAGGGGTGGTCGGACAGCTCGATGATCTCGACCAGGCGCTCGTCGGGTGAGGTGCCGGACACGACGAGGCCCTTCGCCACGAGCTGGGCCCGGATGCTGTTGTTCACCTCGTAGCGGTGGCGGTGCCGCTCGTAGACCACCGGCTCGCCGTACGCGGCGAACGCGCGGCTCCCGTCCATCACCTTGACCGGGTCGGAGCCGAGCCGCATGGTGCCGCCCATATCCGAGACGCCCTTCTGCTCGGGCAGAAGGTCGATCACAGGGAACGGCGTGGCGGGATCGAACTCACTCGAGTTCGCCCCTTCGAGACCGACCACGTGGCGCGCGAACTCGACCACCGCGACCTGCATCCCGAGGCAGATGCCGAGGAAGGGCACGCCGTGGTCGCGGGCGAAGCGGGCGGCGGCGATCTTGCCCTCGATGCCGCGCACGCCGAACCCGCCGGGGATGAGGATCCCGTCTGCCTGCGCCAGCCGCCGCTCGGCCTCCTCGACCGAGAGCGTCTCGGCGTCGACCCACGCCACATCGAGCCGCGCGCGGTGATGGATCGCGGCGTGGTTCAGGGCCTCCACGACCGACAGGTAGGCGTCCTGCAGCTGGACGTACTTGCCGACGAGCGCGATCCTGACGGTGCCCTCCACCGACCGCGCCCGCTCCACCATCGCCTCCCACTCGCGCATGTCGGGCGGCCCGGTGACGAGGCCGAGCCTGTCGCAGGCGAGCCGGTCGAGACCCTCGACCTGCATTGTGAGCGGGATCGCGTAGATGCTCTCCGCGTCCGGAGCCGAGATGACGGCCTCGACGGGCACGTCGGCGAAGAGCGCGATCTTCTCGCGGATGTCGCGCGAGAGCGGCCGCTTCGAGCGGCACACGACGACGTCGGGCGCGATACCGATGCGGCGGAGCTCCTGCACCGAGTGCTGGGTCGGCTTCGTCTTGAGCTCGCCCGGCACCTCGATGAACGGCACGAGCGTGCAGTGGATGTACATGACGTTGTCCCGCCCGGCCTGGTTTCGGAACTGGCGGATCGCCTCGAGGAAGGGCAGGCTCTCGATGTCGCCGACGGTGCCGCCGATCTCCGTGATGACGACGTCGACGTCGGACGACTCGGCGGCGAGCGCCACCCGGCGCTTGATCTCGTCGGTGACGTGCGGGATCACCTGCACGGTCGACCCCAGGTACTCGCCACGGCGCTCGCGGCGGATGATCTCGTTGTAGATCGACCCGGTCGTGTGGTTCGAGTTCCGGGACAGGAACTCGTCGACGAAGCGCTCGTAGTGGCCGAGGTCGAGGTCGGTCTCGGCGCCGTCCTCCGTGACGAACACCTCGCCGTGCTGGAACGGGCTCATCGTTCCGGGGTCGACGTTGATATAGGGGTCGAACTTCTGGATCGAGACCCGCAGGCCCCGTGCCTTCAGCAGGCGCCCGAGCGACGCCGCGGTGATGCCCTTCCCGAGCGACGAGACGACGCCCCCGGTCACAAAGACGTACTTGACCTGCCTCTCCACGCTTCCCCGCCTTTCCCCGAGTGGTGACCGGTTCACGGGATATGCATCATAGGCGACGCCGCCGACGGCCTCGGTCTCGGGCCCCCTCGGTTATCCCAGGGCGCGGCACGCCGCGGCGCAGCGCCGGCACGCCTCGGCGCACGTCGCCATCCCCTCGCCCATCCGCTCGCACGACGCGGCGCAGCGGTCGCACACGTCCGCGCACAGGCGAGCCGCCTGATGGGCGAAGTCCGAGCTCCGCAGCATGAAGTCGCGCGCTGTGTCGCACATCTGGGCGCAGTCCAGCATCAGCCTGGCGTGCAGGAGGTGGGCCGGCTCGCCCCGCTGCTGCAGGCCCCAGGACAGGGCCTCGACGCAGGCTTGATGGCAATCGGTCGCAGCCTCGATCGCCGCAGCGAACCGCTCGCCCGCCCGTTCCGCCGTCAGGTGCTCACTCATCCGACCCCCATCTAGACTCGTATTCCCGTGGCAGTGTGCACATCATGCCAGGCCGAGCTCCCCGCCGGCGCCCGCTTCTGCTCCGTCTGCGGGGCCGCGCAGGTCGTCGCCTGCCCAGCCTGCGGAGCGGAACAGGCGGCATCCGCCGCGTTCTGCTCGGCGTGCGGTGCGGGGCTCCATGCGGCCGGCCGGGACGGCGGAGGCGCACGGCCGCACGCTGGTCAGGTACGAGGCAGACGCTACGAGTAGTCCCCGGTGACCACTCTTCGCGGTCAGAGCGGGCCGTGTCCATCCCACGAACGCCGACGTACGCGCCGATCCCCGCGCCGACCCATACGCCCAGGACGATCACGACGCCGTCACCGTGATCGG
>DASQXS010000290.1:0-3175 GCA_035639615.1 Gaiellales bacterium
CGGTTCGAAGGCGGTGTACAGCGAGGCGGGGGAATGGATGTTCAGATTGTCGAGGACCAGGACGATCTTCTCCGCATCGGGGTAGTGGACATCGACCAGGTCCTTGATGCAGTGCGCCCAGTCATCCCGCTTGCGATGCGCGGTCACCTCCACATGCCGCTTGCTTCGGAGAGGCTCATACCAGAGGAAGAGATTGACCGTCCCCTTGCGCTCATATTCATAGTCCTCCCGAATGGGGATGCCGGGCTGCTCCGAGGTCCCGGGACGGGGAGGCAGCGGCTCGCGAACATCCGCCAGGAGCTGTGTCGGGCGCTCATCGAAGCAAATCTGAGGTCGCTTGGGATCATAGGGACGGGTGTAGACATCCAGAACGTCCTCCATGTGCCAGCAGAACTCAGCGTCTTCGTGCGGGGGGATGCACCACTGCTCCCTGAGCTGAGGCGACAAACGGTTTTTTTGAGAACGCGGCGCACCAGCTCATAGGAGACGGGGACGCCTTCCCGATCGCCGAAGTAGTTGGCGAGGAGATGAAGCGTCCAGCGCTTCTGCCCCGCGGGTGGGGTGCTACACGCCAAGGCCGTGAGCCGCGCCTCCTGCTCCCCATCAAGCTTGCCATGTCGGTTCTCCCATTTCGGCCGATCCTGCAGAGCGGCCTCGACGCCCTCGGTCACCGCTCGCTTGCGCAGGCGCTCGATGGTGGGACGGCTGACCTCCACGGCCTCGGCGATCTTGGTATCCGTCCATTCGGGTCCTTCGGGGCCGGCGTCCGCCTTTAAGAGGATGCGGGCTCGCGTGGTGGTGCGGGCAGATGCCTTCCCCTTCTTGATGGTCTGCTGGAGTAGGAGGCGTTCGGCATCGGAGAGGGCGACAGCATAGAGTTTTGCCATGGGGAGACACTCCTGGAGGTGATAGGCCGAGCGTATTCCAATGTCCTGCCCCCGGAGCGCGTGGACCGGCCCGGCGGCTGGCGAGCAGCGATCACCCGGGCAGCGAGGGCGAGCCAGCCCCATATGTGCGCGACCTTGGCGGCGGCCAGCAGTTGCTCACGTCCGTGGTGTAGACCCGCTGACGCTTCCCGACGTCAGGATCGGCAAGTCGAGCGTGGAGTGCCCGCCGAGATGGACGGTGAACGTCTCGTCCGGCGGCCCGTACCGGTCGAAGCAGGCGGCGTCGTGTCCGCCCAGCGCGACCCGGATCTTGTGGCCCGCCCGAATCAGCGCTGAGACGGGCAGCAGTTCTACGGCGAGGTCGAGGTCCTGCCCGGGCGTGACCGCCAAGCGGTCGGCCCGGGCGAAGCTCCGGGGCACGCCAAGCCGTGCGGGCTCGGCCGGTCCTGTCGTCGCGCGATGGACGAACCGCAGGCAGCCTTCGGTTACGTAGACCACCTCGCCGTCCGGCGCGACGTCCTCGAGGTAGGCGTAGATCGCACCGTCGGAACCTGACGTGGCCAGGCGCAGGGAGACCACGGGGAACCCGAGGACGTGGAGGTCGGCGGGCAACGGTTCCGACGTGAACGTCAGCAGCGCCTCATCCGCGTGCTGGCGATCGGCGTACGCCGCGCCCCGGTCGAGGTCGACTGCGAGCCATCGGTTGGTGGGGCCGGTCGACGCCCGGGGATCGGTGACGTGGCGCAGGTCTGTCGCCGGCCCGGCCCCCGGTGCGAGTCGGTCTGGGGAAGCGAGGTACCAGGTTCGCACGTTCACTCCGTCTGGAGGCCACGAGCCGA
Organism: Gaiellales bacterium; assembly: GCA_035639615.1. Taxonomy (GTDB): domain Bacteria; phylum Actinomycetota; class Thermoleophilia; order Gaiellales; family JAICJC01; genus JAICJC01. The sequence continues at coordinate 1,727 of DASQXS010000290.1, forward strand.
CCGCCTGCCACTCATCCGTACCGAGCGTGCCGAAGGTCAAGCTGTGCCTGCCGTCGGGCGTTTCGGCCCGCTCGACGTACCTGGTGAAGAACTCGACCAGCCGGCGGTCCTGTCCCTCGGACCCAAGCAGGTCGCCGGCCAGCGTCCCGCCGGGCCGGAGCGTGTCGGCGAAGGTTCCGCCGCCGTGGCCCCAGGGCCCGATCTCGACCTCCTGGTGGTTGGAAAAGGTCGCGAACCGTCGCAACGCGCCCGCGGCGAATGCAGCATCCAACCACCCGGCGCGGACCAGCATGGGCACGTCCGTGGCCTCGATCGCCGGCCGCGCCGCGGCCGGCGTGGTGGCCTGCCAGTCGAGGCCGGGGAGGCGGTCGTCGCTGAACGGCGCCAGGCCCAGCAGCTGGTGCATGTCGACATTGGCCTGGTGCTCGCCGATCGCTGCATCGAGCAGGGCAGGACCGTCTGGCCCGTCCACCGGCTTGACCGGGGTGGGCAGCGCGAGCTCCTGGGTCGGCAGGCCGGTGAGCGCCGACAGCCGCTCGATCGCACCGTCGACGCCGTCCATGAGCTGGCTCTCGCACATCCACCGAGCGAACCGGCCGCCAGTGGCGCACCCGCCGGGGTAGAACAGCTCCCGGTACGGATCGACCGGGCTGAACAGTGCGGCGACGGCGACCACGTGCGGGTTGCCCAGGCTGGCGACGAGCTCGGCGGCCTGGCCCTCATACGACGTGCCGTAGACACCGACCCGACCGTTGGACCACGGCTGCGCCGCCACCCAGTCGATCAGCTCGCCGTAGTCGCGAATCTCACGCGGCCCGAGCTCCATGGTGCGCGAGCCGAAGGACGCGCCGGTGCCGCGCGCGTCGGCGACGACCAGCGCGAACCCCGCGCGGGTCCACAGCTCGCCGGCGGCACGGTTGCTGTCCGCCTCGGGCTCCGGACGCGGCGGCTGCTCGGCCCGGTGGTAGCGGGTGGCCCGGAACGCGGTGCCAACCCGCTCGCCTCGGGCGATCCGCTCGACCGGCAGCCAGACGTCGATGGCCAGGCAGACGCCGTCGCTGACCGGCACATACAGGGATTGGACGCGGGGCGCCGAGTCGATCGTCATGGCATCGACTCTGTCATCCACATCAGCGCCCCGCGCCAAGGTGTGCGACGAGCGGTTCGTCGGTGGCAGTCGTAACGGCCGGACACGTCAGTTTTCTTCCCTGAAAGTCTAGCTGAACCCTGGCGAGCCCATCCCGGCGAGCGTTGCACATACCACGCAGTTGGCCCCGCAAGTACAGTTTAGCTCAGCGGCGGGCCTACCCTCGCCATGGCCGCCGGGCGAGTGTGTAGCCCATCGCATCAGCCGTGAAGAACCACTAGCTCAGACAGACGATCCCGCAGCTCATCCGAGGTAATGTGACCGATCACAGTAATATGCGCGGCGGGCGCCCGCATCGGCAC
>DASQXS010000291.1:0-5243 GCA_035639615.1 Gaiellales bacterium
GTCCGACTACGTTGGACATCCCGCACGGGATTGTTTGTGAACCCAAAGGAAGGGCGACGTGGTGACAGTGCGGCGGTTCTCGGTACAGAAGGTATTCCAGCCTGCGATCGCGGCGACAGGCCGCCTCGCGTTCGCATGGAAGTTCGTGTTGGTCGGCGTCGTCGTGGCGGCGCCCCTCGCCTACACGGTGTCTGCCTACCTCGGTCAGAAGGACACCGAGATCGGGTTCAGCGCCAAGGAGCGCGTGGGCGTGGTGTTCGTGCGCCCGGCGGCCTCCCTTCTGGGCGCCGTCGTCGAGGCGCGCGCCGCTGCAGTGGCCGGCGATACGGCTGGACGGGATGCGGCGCAGCATCGCGTGCAGGCGGCGATCCGGGCCGTTGACGCGGCCGACGCCGAGGTGGGGGGCGAGCTCGGCCTCCACGCCGAGTGGCACCGCCTGCGGGCTGAGGTCGTGGACGTGACCGGTCGCAGCTACGAGCCGCGGGCCGCGTTCGACGCCTACTCGAAGCTCACCGCGGCGACGCGGACGCTGATCGTGGATGCGGGCAATAACTCGAACCTGATCCTGGATCCCGACCTCGACTCCTTCTACCTGATGGATAACACCATCAACAAGCTTCCCCTCCTGGCCGATACCGCCGGTGAGACCGCGGATCTCGAGGTCGTCATGCGCGCCGAGCACGCCGTGGCGGGCTCGAAGGCCGACCTCGCGAATCGGATCGAGCTTGCAGGCCTCCGCGGCGCGCTCACCGCGACCGTCGACCAGACGGGCGCGGGCTACACCACCTCGTTCAAGTCGACTCACGATCCGCAGCTCCAGGGCGCCCTAAGTGCGGGCTGGAGCGCGGTCACGGCGGCAAGCCGGCCGGTGGCACAGCGGGCAGACGCTGTGGTGGCCGGCGCGGCGCCGGGCCGGTCGGCGACCGCGGCAGGGGCCCACGCCGCCGCGGCCACGGACTCGCTTGAGCAGCGGACGCTGCCGCAGCTCGACCATCTCCTCCAGGTGCGCATCCAGGGCTTCGAGTCCGCGAAGCAGAACGTCATCCTGATCCTGGCCCTGGCCACGCTGCTCTCGATCTACCTCTTCGTCGGCTTCGCGCTCTCGGTGCGGAGGTCGCTGGGGGCCGTTCGCCGGGGCGTCGAGGCGATCACCGCCGGGGACGTCGATCAGATCGAGCGGGCGCTGACCGCGATGGCCACCGAGGGGGATCTCTCCGTCGAGGTCGCGCCCGCGACGAGCCCGCTCGCGATCTCCGGCCGGGACGAGGTTGCCCAGCTCGCAGGCACGTTCAACGTCATGCTCGCGAAGACCCACTCGATGATCGTGGCGTACAACGAGATGCGGACGCGCACGGCCACTCTCGCGGCTGCGGCGGACACGATCAGCCAGGGTGAGCTCACGACGAGCGTCAACCGGCTCTCCGAGCGTGACCGCTTCGGCGAGGCGTTCATCGCGATGCAGGCCTACCTGGGCGACGTTGCGGCCGCGGCGCGGGCCGTGAGCCAGGGCGACGTGTCGGTGGCCGTGACGCCGCGATCGGAGGCCGACGTCCTCGGTACGGCGTTCGTCGACATGCAGGCGTACCTGCGCGACATGGTGGCCGCGGCGGAGCGGATCGCGAACCGCGACCTGACGGTGACAGTCCCGCCGCGATCGGACCAAGACGCGCTCGCCGGCGCGTTCAACCTGATGACCGAGAACGTCTCCGTCCTGATCGCGGATGTCGCGCAGGCGACGACCCGGCTGGCGGCGGCGTCGGACCAGATGTCGACGTCATCCGCCGAGACGGGCCGTGCGGTCGAGGAGATCGCGCGCGCCGTCACGGACGTCGCCGCCGGTGCCGAGCGACAGGCTCGCATGCTCGAGGAGACGCGGGCGTCCGCGGGCCAGACCGCGTCCGCCGCCGTCGAGACGAGCCGCGTGGCGACCGATGGCGTGGATGCCGCTGAGGAGGCCACGACCGCGATGCGCTCCGTGGCCGACTCCGCCGGCGAGGTGAGCCGAGCGATGGCGAGCCTGACTGTGCGAAGCGAGCAGATCACGAGCATCGTCGAGACCATCTCCACCATCGCGGCCCAGACCAACCTCCTGGCCCTGAACGCCGCCGTCGAGGCGGCCCGGGCGGGGGAGCAGGGCCGCGGGTTCGCCGTCGTTGCGGAGGAGGTGCGGAAGCTCGCCGAGGGATCCAAGTCCGCCGCCGAGACGATCTCCGCGCTGATCGGCGAGATCCAGACCGAGACACGCCGTGCGGCCGATGCCGTCGCCCAGAGCGCCGACCGCACCGAGACCGGCGTCACCACGGTCGACCGCACTCGACACGCCTTCGAGTCGATCGGCCACGCGGTCACCGACATCACCGCACGCATCGACAGCATCCAGGAATCGACCAACGAGATCGCCGCCGTGGCCGAAGAGTCTTCGGCAACCTCCGAGCAGGTGTCCGCCTCCACTCAGGAGGCGGCGGCCACGGCGCAGGAGCTGGCCGGCTCCGCCAAGCAGCTCAGCGCCACCGCCGTGCAGCTCGACGCGCTCGTCCGTCAGTTCACGCTCAAGGACGGCTAGGTCTGAGGTCACTGGGGCGTCGGCTGCTGCCGGCGCCCCTCGGCCCGGATCGTCGGCAGCCGCGATGAATTTCCACATCGCCGCGGGTCTCACTTCCGAATGCGACACTAGCGTCTGATCCACGACGGTCGAGACCGACGGGAGGGAGTGAGATGGCTGATCACACCATCGGAACCCGCGAGGAATGGCAGGCGGCCCGGGAGGAGCTCGCCAAGCTCGAGGCCGAGCAGGCGGAACGAAACGAGGAGATCAAGCGCAAGCGGCTCGATCTCCCGTGGGTCCCGGTCGAGAAGGAGTACGAGTTCGACACCGAGGACGGGAAGAAGACGCTCGCCGAGCTCTTCGACGGGCGCTCACAGCTGCTCGCCTACAACGTCATGTTCGGCCCCGACTACACCGTCGGCGCCTGCCCCGGCTGCACCAGCCTGGCCGACGGGCTCGACGGCTCGCTCGTCCACCTGAACCACCGCGACGTGACGCTGATCTGCTTCTCGCGGGCCCCAATCGAGCGGCTGGTCGCCTACAAGCGGCGGATGGGCTGGCAGTTCCCGTACGTCTCCACCTACAGCACCGACTTCGCCTTCGACTACGGCTTGGCGATGACCGAGGAGCAGGCGCTGCAGATCCCCGAGGTGAGGGAGATGCTTGACGACCCGCCCGACTGGCTCGTGGAGTGGGCAGGCCAGGTCGGGGCCGAGCTCAAGGACGGGATGCGCGAGAACCCGAGCTGGATCGCCTTCGCGCGCGACAACGGCACCGTCTACCACACCTACACGGTGTCGGCGCCCGACCCGTTTGTCGCCCCCTACTTCAACTTCCTGCTCGAGCGGACGCCCAAGCCGCAACCCCCCGAGCCCCGCGCGTGGCGGAAGGACGAGTATCCGGCCTGACGACGGCCGCCGCTCGTGCGGCGACCCTCAGGCCCAGGGGAGCTCGCCCCAGTAGTCCGGACGCTCGCGCCGGGGCGGGTCGAAGCGGGCGTAGGCTTGCTCTGGGTCGGTCGTCTCCGCCTCGGCGCTCGCGCCGTAGCGCGCCGCCAGCGAGGATGCCGGGTAGCGCAGATTCTCAGGGTCGTGCCGGGCTCCTACCGCGAGCACGACCGACGGCCCGTCGCCGGCGCCGACGATGACGTGCTCCGTGCCGGCGGGCGAGTGGAAGAGATCCCACGGGCGCAGCGGCCGCTGCTCACCGCTTACGAGCAACCGGCACTCGCCGGAGAGCACGAGGAAGTCCTCCTGCGCGTTCTCCTCGTGGTAGAGGCACGCGGGCTGTCCGGGCTCGAGTACGCTGATGTTAATCCCGAGCTCCGGGAACGGCGCGGCGTCGCGATTCTCGAACACGCATCCGGAGCCGAACGCGTCGTGTACGGCCCACGCCGTGTCGCGGACGTTGACGACGAACCACCCGCCGTCGGCCGGCCGGATGCCCGACGGCGTCTCCTCGAGGTGCGCTTCCCCGGTCATGAGTCCCCCTCTCGTCGGGGCCGACTCTACCCCGCCGCGCGCACCTCAGCGCCGGCCCGCCCGAGCTCAGCGCTGCGCCGTCACCTGCAGCGCGGCGAGCCGGCCGCGGTCGCCGAACGAGCGGGTCGCGGGCACGATGACCGGGTGCGGCCGCCGGACCCGGACCAGGTCTCGAGGCAGGTACCACGTCCAGAACAGGATCGCGTTCGCGAGCCGGTTCGCACGGTCTGCCTCCCACTCATGCCCGATGAACGCGTCCTCCATGTGCATCCCATTCCCCTTCCGCGGATCTCAGAACCTGTCAAGTTCGCTGAGGAAGTGGTGACCGAAGGCCCGTAGTCGGAACTCCCACCCACCTCCATCGCCGATGGGCGCCAAAACGTTACCGCTCGTGGAAACGCCCGGTCAGCTCGCCCCCAGTGGACGCCGCTTGCCGCAGCGGACGCACACGTCGGTCGGGCCGCCGGGCGCGTGCGGCCGGGTGGACCACCTGTGGCCGCGGCGGGTGCACGTGAGGAAGTGGCGAACGTGCCTACCCATCGAGCGCGGAGATCGCACCCGTATCACCGATCTGTCAAACCTCCCACGTAATCAGTGTCGCCCACCCGGATTCGAGCTCTGTTAGAGCCGTGAAAACGATCTGCGCCGCGGGGTACATTTCCCGACCATGCCGTTACGCGCCGTCGGAGCCGGTCTCGGTCGCACCGGCACGCACTCGCTGAAGCTCGCCCTCGAGCGGCTTCTAGGAGGGCCGTGCTATCACATGTCCGAGCTTTTCGGGCGTCCGGCAGACACGCCGGTGTGGCACGCGGCCGTACGCGGCGAGCCGGTCGACTGGCCCGCCCTCTTCGCGGGCTACGCCGCGGCGGTCGACTGGCCGGCGGCGGCCTTCTGGCGCGAGCTCCATGCTGCCAATCCGGACGCCGTCGTCGTCCTGTCGCTGCGCCGCTCGCCCGAGGCGTGGTGGCAGAGCATGGAGCGCACGATCGTCTCGACGCTGAGCCGGCCGGTCCCGGCCGACGACGCCGAGTGGGTGGCCCGGCGGGCGATGACGCTCGACATGCTGGAGATGCGGTTCGATCCCGGCTGGAGAACCCGGGACGGCGCCGTGGCCGCCTACGAGCGGCACGCGGCGGAGGTGCGGCGGGCCGTGCCCAGACACAGGCTCGTCGAGTGGCAGGCGGGCGACGGATGGGAACCGCTCTGCGCCGCGCTCG
>DASQXS010000292.1:0-10628 GCA_035639615.1 Gaiellales bacterium
TGGTCAAGCGGGCGGCCGACGCGCTCTCGGCCAAGGCACCCGAGCTCGCCGGGCCTCAGAGCCAGCGCCTGGAGAGCCTGTCGCTGAACGGCCGGCCGATCCTCTGGCGGGCGGCGCTCGGGGACTTCTCGGCGCATCCGATCCTGGGGTCGGGCGCTGGGACGTTCGAGCAGGTGTGGAATCGGGACCGTCCGCGCCTGTACGCGGCGCGCGACGCGCACAGCCTGTACCTCGAGCGCCTGGCCGAGCAGGGCCCTCTCGGGCTCGTCCTCGTGGTCCTCGTGTTCGTCCTGCCGCTCGCCGCCGCCGTACGCTATCGAGACGATCCGGTCGTCCTGACGAGCGCGAGCGCGCTCATGGCCTTCACGCTGCACGCGGGGTTCGACTGGGACTGGGAGATGCCCGCCGTCACGGGCTTGGCCATCGTGTGCGCGACCGCGATCGTGCTCGCCGGCCGGGGCAGGGCGGCGAACGTGAGCGTGCGCGCCGCCCGGCCGGTCCTGATCGGCCTGGCCGTCGTCGTCGGCATGGTCGCGTTCGTCGGCGGGATCGGAAACGAGGCGGAGGCGCTGTCGCGCGCGGCGCTCGCCCGCGGCGACTGGCGCACCGCCGCGTCCGACGCCGACCGGGCGACCTCCTGGGAGCCGTGGTCAGACCTGGGATGGCTCGACCTGGCGCAGGCCGACATCGGCCTGGGGAGGAACGCCGCGGCCACGGCGGCGCTGCGGACGGCCACCGAGAAGGACCCGGTCGACTGGCTCGCCTGGCGGCGGCTCGCCGACCAGCTGACCGGACAGGCGCGGCTGGACGCGCTTCGGATGTCGGCTCGGCTGAATCCCAAGTCAACGCGGCAGTCGCTCGGGCATGCCGACCGCCGCCGGCTGGGCCTCACCGGGCACCGCCCCGGCGGGCAATAGCCGGCTCTATCGCCGGCCTCGGCCGAAGCTGTTCGCCTGAGGTGCGGCGGCGCGGAGGCGACGGAGGTCGACGACATGTCCGCCCTGGCCCGCGCCGCGGCCTGCCGCCCGCGCCGCGGCCCGCGCGACCTCGGGCCGGGCGGCGTGGGAGAGGCCGGCCACTCGGTCGGCGATCACGTTCACGGCCCCGTTTCGCCGTTCCAGGCGGCCCCATACCTGGAGCAGCGGCTCGGCCCGCACCATGATCCGGTCGCGCTCGTACACCGCCGGGGGCACGATGACGTTGGTCATGCCGTGCTCGTCCTCGAGCAGCAGGAACACGATCCCCTTGGCCGTCCCCGGCCGCTGGCGGGCAACGACCACGCCGGCGGTCGTCGTCTGCCCGAGCGGGTCCGTGCTCAGGTCGGCGGACGTGCGCAGGGCCGGGTCGAGGCCGGGACGCAGAAGCGCGATCGGGTGAGGCCCGGTGGTGAGGCTCATCGCCTCATGGTCGGCGACCATGCGCTCCCAGGCGGTCATGGCCGGGAGCGCAGGCGTCGGCGCGGCGTCGAGGGCGAGGGCGAGCTGGCGGCCCTCCTCGGGGCCGGCCGGGGCGCGGTGGAGCGGGAGCTCCCACAGAAGCCGGCGGCGATTCGGGTCGAACTCGTCGCAGGCGCCGGCGCGGACCAGCGCCTCGAGCTGGTCGGCGTCGAGCGGCGAGCGCCTGACCAGGTCGCCCAGGCCGGCAAATCGGCCCTCGCGCGCGCGCTCGGCCACGAGCATCTCGGCGCGGGTGCCGACGCCCTTCACGTATCCGAGGCCGATCCTGACCGCCGCGCCTGCCTCCTCGACCGTGCAGGCGGCGGCGCTTCGGTTGATGTCGGGCGGACGCATCTCGACGCCGCGCCGCTCGCCGTCGCGAAGCAGTGTCGCCGGCGGGTAGAAGCCCATCGGCTGCGCGTTCAGGAGGGCGCACAGGAACTCCGCCGGGTAGGCGCGGTGCAGCCAGGCCGACTGGTAGGCGAGGATGGCGAAGGCCGCGGCATGGCTCTTGGGAAAGCCGAACTCGGAGAAGGCGACGATCTTCTGGAAGACCCGTTCGGCGGTCGCCTCGTCCACCCCCTTCCTCGCCGCGCCGTCCCTGAACCGGTGCCAGTGCGCCTCGAGCGCCTCGCGGCTGCGCTTGCGGCTCATCGCCCGGCGCAGGCTCTCCGCCTCGCCGGTCGTGAAGCCGGCCAGGGCGATCGCCACCTCGAGCACCTGGTCCTGGAAGACGACCACCCCGAGGGTGTCGGCGAGCACCGGCTCGAGCAGCGGGTGATCGCAGGGAGGGCGGAAGCCGGGGTCGTGGCGCTTCGAGCGGCGGTGCGCGATGTAGGGGTTGACTGCGTCGCCGACGATCGGCCCGGGCCGTACCAGCGCGACCTGCACCGTGAGGTCGTCGAGGTTCTCGGGACGGGTCTGGCGCAGCGACTGCATCTGCGCCCGGCTCTCGATCTGGAAGACCCCTACCGTGTCCGCAGCCTGGATCTCGGCGTAGACGTCCGGGTCCGAGAAGCCCACGCGGGAGAGGTCGATGGGCGCGCCGCGCGTCTCGGCGATCAGGTCGACGCATTCCTCGACGGCGGAGAGCATGCCCAGCCCGAGGAGGTCGATCTTGAGGAAGCCGGCGTCGGCGCAGGAGTCCTTGTCCCACTGGCAGATCTGCCGTCCCTCCATCGCCGCGGGGATCACGGGCACCAGCTCGACGAGCGGCCTGGTCGAGATCACCATCCCGCCCGAGTGCTGGGAGATGTGGCGGGGGAGGCCACGGATCTCCTCCATGAGGAACGTGAACGCGCGCCAGCGGGGCGAGTCCAGCCGCTCGCGCAGCCCATCGATGCGCGCCTCCGCCGCCGCACCCCACTCGTCGGCCAGCCGCGCCATCCGCTCGACCTCGCCCTGCGGCAGCGCCAGCACCTTGCCCAGGTCGCGGATGGCGCCGCGGGTGCGGTAGGTGGGGAACGCGGCGACGAGCGCGGCGTGGTCGCTGCCGTAGCGGTCGACGACGTCCACCATGAGGCCTTCGCGCACGTCGCGGGGGAAGTCGAGGTCGATGTCGGGCACGCTCGCCAGCTCCTTCGACAGGAACCGGCCGAGGAAGAGGCGCGCCGCCACCGGGTCGACATGGGAGAGCCCGATCAGGTAGCACACGATCGAGCCCACGCTCGACCCGCGGCCGCGGCCGGGCGGGAGCAGCCGCCGTCCCGCGCTCGCGCCGCGTACCCGCACCGCCACATTGCGCGCCATCTCGAGGATGTCGCGGTGGAGCAGGAAGAAGCCCGCGAGGCCGTGATGGGCGATCAGCCCCAGCTCCTCGTCCAGGCGGGCACGGGCCTCGTGCCAGTGCTTCGAGCCGCGGTACCGGCGCTCGAGCTCCTCGCGGCAGATGCGCGTGAGCGCCGCGTGGGCGGGCTCGCCCGAGCTGGAGAAGTCGGGGTAGGCGTAGCCGAGGTCCTGCGTGATGTCGAAGCGGCAGCGCTCGGCCACCTCGGCCGCCCCCTGGACGGCCTCGGAGGGGAAGCGGGCGGCGGTCTCGGCCGGCGCACGCAGCACCGACTCGTGGTTCCCGCGCCGCTCGGCCTCGCACGCCTCGAGCGTCGTCGATGCGCGGATCGCGACCAGCGCGTCCTGGAGAAGCGTCCGTCTGGCCGTGTGGGCGTGGACGTCGCCGGTGGCGACGACCCGCAGCCGCAGCCGCTCCGCCAGCTCGACGAGGAGCCGGTTCCGGCGGGCGTCGCCGCGCAGGTATGGGCGCATGATCTCGATCGCGAAGCGATCGCGGCCGAACGCATCGCGCAGCCACCGGGCCACTGCCTCGGCCTCGGCCAGGCGGCCGGCGGCGACGAGGCGGGCGACTGCGCCGTGGCGGGCGCAGCCGGAGAGGCAGTGGAGCCCGTCCGCGTGCCGCGCTACCAGGTCGAGCGATGCGGCGGGCGCGCGGCGGTCATCGGCGTGCGCTGCGGTGATGAGCCGGCAGAGGTTGGCGTAGCCCTGCCGGTCCTCGCAGAGCAGGGTGAGGTGGGCGCCGCCCTCGAGCGTGAGCTCGCAGCCGGTGACCGGGCGCACGCCCACCTCGACGGCGGCTTGCGCGAACGCGAGCGATCCAGAGAGGCCGTCGTGGTCGGTGAGCGCCATCGCCTTGTAGCCGAGCGTCGCCGCCTGGACGGCCAGCTCCTCGGGCTGCGAGGCGCCGTCGAGGAAGGAGAAGCAGGAGTGGGCGTGGAGCTCGGAGTACATCGACCTGATCGAACGTATGTTCGATCAGGTATGGTAGTACATCACCGAAGTGTCGAGGTGACCTCGAGCAGCTCGACCGCGACCCCGCCGCGGCGCCACTCGATGTCGCGGTGCACCTCTTCCCAGAGGCTCTTCACGAGCTCCTCGCGGTCGCGCGCGAACCGCCACGGCCAGAACCGGTGCTGTCCCTCCGGGTCGCGCGTGATCACGCGGCCGTGCCAGCGCCTCCACCAGCCAGGGTAGGGCCGAACGTAGACCTGATAGGTGTAGGTCGGCTCGGCCTCGAGGTACGACGAAGACGCGAGCGCGGCATGCGAACTCGCCACTCTGCTCCCCCTGATCATTATCCGTCGCCCCAGCCGGCGAGCGGAAGGAAAAATTTTATAGCACTTTGAATAACAGGTCAAGTCAATTTCCGAACAATTTCACGGTCATCCCCGCTGCGCGTACCACTTCCCCGAACGCCGGTCGAGGAAGACGACGGCGCATCGGCCGCCCGTCATGACCAGCTCGAAGTACCGCCGGCGGACGGGGCGGCCGGTCCACCAGCCCTCATCCACGCGCCATTCGTCGCGTACCGAGACGACCGGGCGGCCGTTCAGCGAGCAGGGGATGCCCGACCGGTCGGCATGCACGTGGACGCCTCGCGGGGCGCCGAGGATGCGAGAGGTGGACGGGCGCGTCGGCTCAGTATATCGAACAGGTGTTCGATACTGAGCTGGATTCGAAGTCCGGCAGAGAGCCAGATTTTTCCTGCCTGAGGTCGTATGCTGGTCCCATGGACGAGCACGGCAGGGCATCGCGTCTTGCGGGCGAGCTGGCCGCCCGGCTCGCGCCGGTCCTGCCGCCCCCGCTGACCGTGAGCGCTCGCGGGGCCGCCCTTCGCGTTCGCGGCGGCGCCGCGGGGGAGGCTGTCCTCCCGGTCGCTGGATTCGAGGACCGGGACCAGCTCGCGCTTGCCGCCGCCGACGCCCTTCTCGCGGTGCGCGACGAGGCCGGGATCGAGACCAGGGAGCGCTACGAGCGCGACGCCGCCCTCGACGGGGACGTCGTGCGGATGTGGTTCGGGCGCGTGCCGCCCGCGACGCCGCCGCCGTGGCGGAGGGTGCTTCCGGAGCTCCAACCACTGCCGGCCGCCGATCTCGTCGGCCCCGCCGTTGCCACCGACCGATCGCGCCCGTATGCTGGCAGCATGGCAGGATCTGAACGCGCCGTTCCGGTCCGGTCGCTGACGCTGGTCGGCCGCCGGACGCGGGGATATCACGTCGAGATGTACCGCGCCAAGTCCGGGTTCGGGCTCGCCCGCCGCGGGCGGCGGACGATCGTCCGCCTCGGCTCGCTCCGGCTCGAGTGGTACCCGAAGTAGCCACGCGATAGGGTTGCCTGTATGGGCATCGACGACGTCCTCGAGCGCGCGCGTACACGCCTCGACCGGGTGACGCCGGAGCAGGCGTACGCCGCGACGGCGAGCGGCGCCGTCATCGTCGACACCCGTCCCGTCGAGCAGCGGCGCGCCCACGGGGTCGTCCCCGGCGCGGTCGTGATCCCCCGGAACGTCCTCGAGTGGCGCGTCGACCCGACGTCCGGGTGGGACGATCCCGCCGTCACGTCGCGACCCGGACCGGTGATCGTGATGTGCCAGGAGGGGTTTGCCTCGAGCCTCGCGGCTGCGACGCTGCGCGAGGCCGGCCTGGCTGACGCCACGGACTTGATCGGCGGCTTCGAGGCGTGGAAGGCGGCGGGCCTTCCGGTCGAGCCCGAGCCCGGCTGACGCAATTCCGGGGTCAGGCACGCAATTGCGGGGTCAGGCCCCGAAATTGCGCTCCCACCGAGTGACCGTGGCGCGCTTCGAGCCCAGGTCGTGATCGGGGAGCACCTCGACGGCCTGAAAGCCGGCCTTGGCCGCCACCCGCGCGGAGGCGACGTTGCCGTCGATCGTGAAGAGGATGAGGCGGCGGAGGTCGAGGTTGCCGAGCCCCCAGTCGCCGACAAGGGTCGCCGCCCGCGTTGCCAGGCCGCGCCCCCGCGCTTCGCGGGCCACCCAGTACCCGACCTGGCCGGTGCCGGCGTCCGCGTCGACGACGTCCAGGCCGATCGCGCCGAGCGGCATCGCGCCGCCCGCGGTGATGGCCAGGTTCACCGATCTCCCGGCCAGGCGGTCGGGCTCGTGCGCCGAGATCCAGTCGCGGGCGTGCTGCTCGGAGTACGGCCACGGGATCGTCGCCGTCCACCGGCTGATCTCGCGGTCCTGCAGCGCCGCCGTCACGGCGCCGGCGTCGGCAAGGGTGAACGGCCGCAGTCGGACGACCCCGTCGGAGAGCGGGGGAACCGGAAGCGGGATCGCCGTCATCCGCCCTCGCCGGCCTCCAGCGGCACGACCTGGAACCGGCTGACGTCGATCAGCCCCTGGTCGGTCAGCTTGAGCTCGGGGATGACCGAGAGCGCGAGGAAGCCCATCGTGTGAAACGGCGCGTCGAGCTCCGTCCCGAGCTCTCGGGCGGCGGCGTCCAGGGCCCGGCTCCGCTCGAGCACCCGCTCCATCGGAGCGTCCGACAGGAGGCCCGCGACCGGCAGGGGGAGCTCGGCGCGGATCCCCCGGTTCGAGACGGCGACCATGCCGCCGCCCAGCTCGGCGAGCCGCTGGACGGCGCGCGCCATGTCCCCGTCGTCGACGCCCGCGCAGACGATGTTGTGGGCGTCGTGCGCGATCGTCGAGGCCAGGGCGCCGCGGCGGAGGCCGAGGCCGCGAACGAAGCCGAGGCCGATCCGCCCGGTGCCGAGGTGGCGCTCGACGACGGCGATCTTGGCCAGGTCGCGCTCGGGATCGGCAGCGGCCGCGCCCTTCACGACCGCCGGTACATCGGTCAGCGCCCGCGTCACGATCTGTCCAGGGACGACGCCGATCACGCGGGCGGCCTCCCCCTCGCGCCACGGCACGCGCAGGTCGCCCAGGGTGACCGGCTGGATCCGCACCGTGTGCCGAACCCACTCCGGCACGGGCGCCTCCGGGATGGCGTCGGGGGCCCGGCCTGCGGCGAGCACGAGGTCGGGGACGAACCGTTCCAGGTCAGGGAGCAGGAGCAGGTCGGCGCGATAGCCCGGCGCGACGGCGCCCATGCCGGCCAGCCCGTGCCATGTCGCGGCATTGAGCGTGGCCATGACGAGCGCGTCGGCCGGGTCGACGCCCGCGGCGACCGCCTCGCGCACGAGCGCATTCACATGCCCGTCCGCCGCGATGTGCTCGGGGTCGCGGTCGTCGGTGCAGAACGCCATGCGGTGCGGGCCGAACTCCGCCACGAGCGGGACGAGCTCGCGCAGGTTGCGGGCCGCCGAGGCCTCGCGGATCAGGAGCCACATCCCCGCGCGCAGGCGCTCGCGACCCTCCTCGATCGTCGTCGACTCGTGGTCGGATCCGATCCCGGCGGCCGCGTACGCCTGGAGGGCGGGGCCGTGCACGCCCGGGGCGTGGCCGTCGACGGGGCCGGCGCCGGCGAGCTCGAGCTTCGCCAGCTCGTCCGGGTCGCCGCCGATCACCCCGGGGAAGTTCATCATCTCGGCGAGGCCGACGACGCGCCGCCGCCGAAGGAGGCCCTCGAGGTCGCCGGGCGTGAGCGGCCGCCGCGGCGACTCGAACCGCGACGCCGGGACGCACGCCGAGGCGCGGAACCGCACGTCGAGCGGCAGCGCCTCGGTGGCGTCGAGAAGCCAGTGGACGCCGTCGGTCCCGAGCACGTTTGCGATCTCGTGCGGGTCGGCCACGACGGCGGTCGTGCCGAGGGGGACCACCATCCGCGCGAACTCGTGCGGGAGGAGCTTGGAGGACTCGAGGTGGAGGTGCGCGTCGATCAACCCGGGGACGACGTAGCGGCCGGTCGCGTCGATCTCCTCGCGGCCTGTGTACCTGCCGAGCCCGGCGATCCACCCGTCGCAGACGGCCACGTCGCACTCCCGACATTCGCGGGTGAAGACCGAGAGCACGCGTCCTCCCGAGATCACGAGGTCGGCGGGCTCGTCCCCGCGGGCGACCGCCAGGCGATGGGCCAGATCCGGCATGGCTCGGGCGATCGTACTTCCCCCCGGTCCTGCGGCCTGGCAGGATTGCGCCGTGGCGGCGCGGGCTCAGGGTGATCTGACGTCCGTGGACGCGCCGCCCTCGCGGTCCACAGCGAGCCGCCGCAGCCACCAGTGCGAGACGACCGCGAGAACGATGACCACGAGGCCGAGCAGCCCCGCGATCTCGACGACGCTGTCGGCCGAACGGCCGGCGACGTAGCCGAGCGTGCTGATGGACACCGCCCAGCCGATCCCGCCGAGCGCGTTGAAGACGACGAACCTGCGCCAGGGCATATGGCTTGCACCGGCGAGCCAGGCCGCGGTGATGCGCAGGACCGGCAGCCAGCGGCCGAAGAAGACCGTCTTTCCGCCGTGGCGCCTGAAGTAGACCTCGCCGCGTTCGACTGTGTGTTCGAGCCGGTGGGCGAGACGGCCGGGTCCCGTCACCAGGCGGCGGAGCAGGTAGCGGCCGATCAGGTAGCCGATGTTGTCGCCGACGATCGCGCCGGTGGCGGCGAAGAGCCACACGAGCGGTAGGTCGAGATCCCCGCGGGCGGCCAGCGCGCCCGCGACCAGGATGCTGGTCTCGCCGGGGATCGGCAGGCCGGCGGACTCGCCGCCCACGATCAGCGCGAGCGCGAGATATCCGAGGTTGGCCGGGACGTGGAAGCCGCTTACGAGGAGCACGGGCCTGGAGTGTAGGCGCGGTTTGGTTCAGCCCTCGAACGGGACGAGCAGATGCCGGCCCTCAGGAAGCCGCGACCACGGAGCGACCTCGACGATCCGCCACAGCTGCCCCTCGCCGAGTCCGGCCCGCACCTGCCGGGCAGCCTCGGACGCCCGCTCGTGCAGGACGTCGGCCGCCGGGCGCAGGAGTTCCTGCTGGCGATCGCCCTGCGCTGCCAGGGAGGTGATCTCGAGCGCGAGCTCGTCCACGGCGCCCGGCAGCTCGGTCAGATGGGGGTGAAGGGCGTCGCGCAGGCGCCGCGGCTCGGCCGTCGGCTCGCGCAGCGTTACGGATCGCCGGAACGACCCTCCCGCGGCCAGCCGGGCCGAGATCGTGAGCGTCCGCGGCGGCCGGCCGGCCCGGCGCGGGTGGGCGAGGAGCCGCTCGGCGAGGGCGGCCATGGCGCCGCGCATGGTGTACAGATCGCCCACCGGCTCGGGGAAGGCGATCGCCTCGCGCAGCGGCTCGGGCGGGGTGCGCGGCGTGACGTACGCATCGTCCTCGCCTCGCGAGAGCCGCCAGGCGACGATCCCAGGCCTGCCGAAGCGGTCTGCGACGGCCGGCAGCGGCAGCGCCGCAAGCTCGCCGGCGGTGCGCACGCCGAGCATCTCGAGCGTGGAGGCCGTGGCCGGATCGAGCGGCAGCCTCTCGACCGGCATCGGCGCCAGGAACGCCGCGGCGGCGCCCTCCTCCACCAGGTGCGGCCTGCGCGGGCGCGACCTCATGGCGGCGGCCTGGGCCATGAAGCGGCCGGGCCCGGCGCCGACCCGTCCGCCGGGGCCGAGCGCCGCTGCGACCGCCGCGAGCAGCCGCGCGGCCCCGCCGTGCAGCCGCACCAGCCCGTCGCCGCAGAGGAGGGCCCGCCCGGGCTCGATCGGCTCGACGGCGGCGCCAAGGCCCTCCAGCCGGGCGATCAGCGCCTCGGCTGCGTCGGCCACCGCACCGGGGTCCGGGGTGACGAGCGCGAGCCGCGGGCAGCGGGCGACTCCCTCCGCCACACGCATCCCCGCGCTCACCCCGAACGCGGCCGCCTCGGCGTTCACCTCGCCCAGGAGGGGAGGGCCGCCCGGCTCCGGCCCCAGCGCCACCGGCGCGGCCGGAAGCGCGCCGTCCAGGCCGGCCGCGACCCGAAGCGCGAAGCGGGGGACGAGCGCGCAGACGATCAGGCTTCGGCGGCGTGGCATCGGGCCACCCAGCATACCGAACACATGTTCGGTGTCAAGCCGTGCATGAAATCAGCCTGGCTGGTTTTATGCACCCCGCGGGCTTCTATGTGGTTGAGTCGGGGTCGACGGCCCGCTGGTACAGCCGCCGGCCCTGGAGCGTCGGCAGCCGCTTCTCGGCCGCGCGCCAGAACTCGCGCTCGTAGACGCGCCGGTCGCGCGCCGCCATCGTCTCGGCGTACCGGTCGCGCAGCTCGAGCAGCACGTCCTCGGCCTCCTCGACCAGGTCCATGTAGTCGCCGTAGGCCTCCTCGGCCCCGTCCGCGCCGGCCCGGTCGTAGGCTCGCTTGGCCTCCCCGACCCGGCGCAGCAGGTGTGCCTGCTCGTCCTCGAAGAGGTCGAGTTGAGTGCGGATGACGTCCGCGAAGCGCGGCCTGCCGGGGATCCTCACGTCCACATGGTATCCGCGCCTTGCCGCGAGGCCGGCGGGATAAGGTGACCGCGAATGGC
>DASQXS010000293.1:0-5657 GCA_035639615.1 Gaiellales bacterium
CCGTTCGCCCGACGCCAGAGCGTGGACCGTGCTCATGCGCCGGCGGCGCGAGTCGAAGGGGTACTCGCGAAGGCGCGGCCGCTCCCGCTCGGCCGCCCGCCGCTCGACGCCGCCCTTGGCCGCGAGGACGATGAGCGCGCCCTCCGTGGGATCCCCGGAGACGTGCCATCCGCCGTCGCGCCGCTCGACGCGCGCGTCCGCGCATAACGCGCAGGCGACGAGCAGCGGTCGGAGCGTCTCCTGCTCGTCCGGGCGCGGCGGGCGCCGCCCGACCAGGATCGCTCTCGCCGGGTCGTACCCCACGCCGGCGACGCGGGCGCGCAGCGACCCCACCGCGACGGCCCGCGCCGTCATCTGGTTGGCCGTGAGCGTCCCGGTCTTGTCGGTGCAGATGACCGTCGTCGACCCGAGCGTCTCCACCGCCTCCAGGTGGCGCACGAGCGCGCCCCGGTCGGCCATCCGCGCCGCGCTCATGGCGAGAGACAGGGTCAGCGTCGGGAGGAGCGCCTCGGGGACGAGCGCCACGATCACGCCGACGCCGAACAGGAACCCATCGTGGACCGGCGTCCCCAGGGCGACCGACACCGCAAAGAATGCGCCGCCGGCGGCGACGGCCAAGCCGGCGATCCACCGCACGGCCGGTTCATCTCGAGGTTAAGCGGCGTCGGGCGCTGGCTCACGCCGCCGGTCAGCCGGGCGATGCCGCCCAGCCGTGTGCGTCCGCCGGTGGCGACGACGACGGCGGTGCCCCACCCCGAGGCGGCGTGCGTTCCCGCGAAGACGATGTTGGCCGCCATGAGCGCGTCGGCAGGCTCCTCCGCGACCGCCTCCACGCTTCTGGGAGCAGGCTCGGACTCGCCGGTGAGCGAGGAGTTGTCGACCTGGAGCTCCTCCGTGCGAACGAGGCGGGCGTCGGCCGAGATCCTGTCGCCCTCGCCGATGAGGAACTGGTCCCCGGGTGCGAGATCGGCGGCGGAGATAACGGCTCGGGCGCCGTCGCGGATGACGGTCACCTGGTCGGGCAGGAGCCTCCGGAGCGCGCGCGTAGCCCGCTCGGCGCGGAGCTCCTGCGCGAAGCTGAAGAGGCCGTTCAGCACGACCACGAGCGCGATCGCCACGGCAAGCTGCGGCATCCCTCCCAGGAGCGCGAGGGCCGCCGCGGTCCAGAGGATGAGGGCGAAGAAGTGGAGCATCTGAGCGGCGAGCTGACGCGGGAGGCTCGGCCCCTCCGGCTCGGGGAGGCGGTTCGGGCCGAACTCTGAGAGCCGCGCCGCAGCCTCACCCGAGGAGAGCCCGCCCTCGCCGCTGCCGAGCGCCCGGACGACATCCTCGGGAGGCGCGGCGGCCGCCTCCCCTAGTGTCAAGACGCCCGCCGGCGGCAGCGCTGCCGGGGCAGCGCTCTGGACGATCTCCAGGGCACGAGTGCTGCGCGGAGCCCATGTGCGTGTCGACGCCACGGCCGGATCATCCCTGTCCGCCCCGGGGCCGTCATCGGCGCACGCCCGCAGCCCGGGTGTGGGGAATTTACTCGTTCAAGAGGCCGGTGTCGATCGCGTGCCGCACCAGCTCCGCCCGCGTCGAGACCCGCAGCTTGTTCAGGATGTGCGCCCGGTGCGCCTCGACCGTGCGCACGCTCACGAACAGGTGACGTGCGATCTCTTGATTCGTATGCCCGAGGGCAAGCAGCTTCAGAACCTCGCGCTCACGGTCCGAGAGGGAGTCGACCGGGCCTGCGTCCTTCTCCGGCTCGGCCACGAGCCGCGCTCCCAGTGCGGGATGCACGTACTGCTCGCCGCCGAACACCTTCCGGATTGCCTCGACCAGCTCGGTGTCGGCCGCGTCCTTGAGCACGTAGCCGGCTGCGCCCGACGCGAACGCCTGGCGAACGTAGGACGGATCGTCCTGCATCGACAGCATCAGGATGCGCGAGTCCGGCGACTCGAGCCGGATCTCGGCGGCAGTGTCGACGCCGCTCGGCCCCGGCATCACCACGTCTAGGAGGACGACGTCGGGCCTGAGCTCGCGCGCGAGCCGCACCGCGCGCGTGCCGTCGCCGGCCTCACCGACGGGCTCGAGGTCGTCCTCACGCTCGAGCAGCAGGCGCAGGCCCGAGCGAACCACGGCGTGGTCGTCCACGATCAGGATCCGGATCACCCGGGCATCTCCGCCACGATCGTCGTTCCGCCCTGGGACGACTCGACGGTCAGGGTCCCGCCGAGGAGCTCGGCACGCTCCCGCATCGAGACCAGGCCCAGGCCATCGCGGCGGGCGTCGGAGTCGAACCCCTCGCCGTCGTCCTCGATCACCATCACGATGCTCATCTGGGCACGGCGCGTCACAACGCTCGCCGACGACGCGCCTGCGTGCTTGGCGATGTTCGTCAGCCCCTCCTGCGCGATCCGGTAGAGCGCGGACTCAACGGGCTCCGGCAGGCGCTCCTCCAGGCCGGCCAGGTGGGTCGTCACGGAGAGGCCGGTGCGGCGGCTGAACGTCTCCACCAGCCGCTCGAGCGCCGGGGCCAAGCCGAAGTCGTCGAGCGCCTTGGGCCGGAGCTCGACCGCGAGGGCGCGCAGCTCCTGCACGGCGTTCACGACGGTGTCCCGAAGCTCCGTGACCGTTGCCCGGACATCGTTCATGTCCTCACTCTCCTCCAGGCGGCGGAGGCCCATCAGCACCGATGCGAGCGACTGGCCGGTCTCGTCGTGAAGCTCGATCGCCAGCCGGCGACGCTCGCGCTCCTGCGCCTCCACCACCCGTCGCAGCGTCTCCCGGCGGCCGGCGTCACGCGTCTCGGACGCAACCAGCTTCGCAACCGCCTCCGCCCGCTCACGCTCGGCGGCAAGGGCCTGGCTCACCTCCAGGACGAGGACCGCCCGGGTGGCATAGGCAGCCAGGAGGCGCTCGTCGTCCTCGGTGAACGCCGTGCCACCCTCGCGGCCTCCGGCGACGATCACGCCCACCGTCTCGAACCGTCGCACCAGCGGGACGATGAGCAGCGCCCGGACCCCGGCAACCTGCGCGGTGGGAGCGTAGGCGTCGGGGTCGGCCTCGATGTCGTCGACGCGGACAGTCCGCCGCGCGAGGAGTGCCGCCCCCGCTTTCGAGCCGGCGACGGGCACCTCGTGACCCCGCAGACGGCCGGCTGTGTCGCCCGCTGCGGCGACGTACCGGAGCGAGACCCGATCGGCGTCCGGAAGCGCGATCCCCACCACGGTGCACGGAAGGCTCCGCAGCGCCTGCCGGGCGAGCAGCTCCAGCACATCGTCGCGGGCGCTGCCGCCGAGCAGCGCCCCGAGGAGCTCGTCGACCGATGACAGCTCGCCGAGCGCCCGCTCGAGTGCCTCCGCGTGGTCCTGCGACTCGGCGAAGAGGTGGGCGTTCTGGATCGCCACGCCCGCCTGCGCCGCCAGCATCACCGCGACCTGCTCGTCGTCCTCGGTGAACTCCCCGCCGCTTGCCTTCTCCGTCAGATACAGGTTGCCGAATACCTGGCCGCCGGCGAGGACCGGAACTCCGAGGAAGGTCCGCATCGCCGGGTGATTCGGAGGAAACCCCACGGAGCGCGGGTCCGAGCTGATATCAGCCAAGCGTAATGGTCGCGCATCCGTGATCAGAACACCGAGGATGCCCCGCCCCGTAGGAAGGTCGCCAATCGCCTGCCTCGCCTCGTCATCGATCCCCGTGGTGACGAATTGCTTCAGGCGCCTGCCGGAGTCGTCCATGACGCCGAGCGCGCCGTACTGCGCATCGGTCAGATCGCAGGCGGACTGGACCAGCTTGTGCAGGATCTCGTCGAGGTCCAAGCCGCCGGCGATCGCCATCCCGGCATCGATGAGTGCCCGCAGGCGTTCGTCGGGCGCGGTGGTCGCCACCGTGAGATAGTACGGGATCCCCGCAACCAGGATGCGCGTGCCCCCCGATGCGCGCGTAGCCGCGCTCGAGGAGTCTGGAGGGAACCTGACCAGCGCAGGAGGTGCGCAGATGTTCCAGACGATCGTGCTTGCAGTGGACGGCTCGGAGCAGTCAAACCGGGCCCTGAACTACGCAGCGACGCTCGCCAAGGAGTCCGGCGGGCGGATCCTCGCGGTTCACGTGAGAGAGCTCATGGCCGGCCGGGCCGCGGGCCCGGTCCACGTGAACGAGGATGAGATCGAGGCGGGGATCCGCGCCCAGGTGAAGCAGCTGAACGACGACGGGATCAAGACCGAGCTCCAGATCACGAGCACGATGACGGGCGGCCCAGCTCACGTCATCGCCGAGGCGGCCGAGAAGGAGGGCGCCGACGTGATCGTGACCGGCACCCGCGGCCACACCGCCATCGCCGGCGTCTTTCTCGGAAGCGTCGCGCAGCGGCTGCTGCACGTGGCGCCGTGCCCCGTGCTGGTCGTGCCGGATACGGCCGCGACCGCCGGCGCGCGAGCGTCAGCTGGCGAGGCGGCTGCCGTCAGCTGACCGACGTCCACGGCTGGGTCCGTCGACACGGTGACGGGCCCAGCCGGCGTATTCGGACGGACGCGCGCTGTGGGCGAGATCCTGATCGCAACCGACGGCTCGCGGGCCGCACGAGCTGCCGAATCGGTCGGCTTCGAGCTCGCGCGCACCCGCGGGGCAACCGCGCTTCTGGTCTGCGTCTGGGCGCCGCTTCGCGGCAGCTTCGGGCTGCCCGTCCCAGAGTTTCTCGATCCAGAGTTCATCGATGCCGAACGAAGCTGGGCGGAGGAAACGCTCGCGGCCGCCGCCTCGCGCGCAGCGGACTCGGAGGTCCACGCCGAGACGCTCGTCGCAAAGGGTCGACCCGTCGAGGAGATCTGCCGCGCCGCCCGCGACCGCTCGGCCGACATGATCGTGATCGGTTCCGAGGGCTGGGGCGCGGTGCTCTCCATGGTCCTCGGACGGACGACGCTCGGCGTGCTGCAGCACGCGCCCTGCCCCGTAGTGGTCGTACGCGATATCAGTGAGACAACGAAGGAGGCACCATGACCGCCGACACACAGCAGCGCTCAGGGGTCGATCCCTTCGCATCGATCGTGTGCGGGATCGATGGGTCGGACGAGAGCATCGAGGCCGCCCGGCAAGCCGGGCGGCTCGCGACCCCCGGCGCAGAGCTGACGCTGGTGGGAATCGTGAACGACGACGCCGCCGTGGCGATCGGCTGGCCGGCGGTTCCCATCGCCGGCGCGACCAAGGTGAGCCGTGAGGCGATCGAGGCCGGGATCGAACGCGCCCGGCGCGAATTGCCGGGACATCTGGTGGTGCGGCACGCGACGGTGACGGGCCCACCTGCACCGTTTTCGGTCGTCGAGGCGCGGGCACGCGAAGCGACTCTGATCGCTGTCGGAAGCCACGGCCATGGACGCATGGCCGGTATCATGCTCGGGAGCGTCGCGACGTCGCTCCTGCACAACGCGCCGTGCCCTGTCCTCTTGACCCGGGCAGCCGGCGACGACTTCCCCCGCTCAATCGTGGTCGGCATCGACGGGTCGCACCAATCCCAGCTGGCAGCGGCGGTCGGTGCGGAGCTCGCACGGCGAACCGGCGCGAGCCTGGAAGGACTTGTCGCCATGGGCGGTGCGGAGGTGGACTTCGCCAACGTTCGGTCGGTGGCCGACGAGAACGGCGGGTTCCCGGTGGAGGACGACGAGCGCGATCCCGTCGAC
>DASQXS010000294.1:0-18428 GCA_035639615.1 Gaiellales bacterium
CGGTCACGATGCCACACCCGCCAGCACCTCGGGGAGCCATGCGGGGTGCGCCGCCACGAGGACGCCCCAGGCGATGAGCGCGACGCCGGCCACCGGCGTCAGCCGGCGTCCGTGCCTCCCGGCCTTCTCGTAGAACATGACGGCCCCGAGGGCCGCCATCCACACCAGGCTCGCGACGCCCGCGACGAACATGAGCAGCATGAGCGCCCAGCAGCAGCCGAGGCAGAAGAGCCCGTGCCTGCGGCCGAGGTCGTAGGCGCCCCTGAGGCCGCGGCGATAGTGGCGCATCAGGAACGGCCCCGGATGGCGGCATTCCTCCAGACACCGGTCCTTCAAGTCCGTGAACTGGAAGAGCCCGGCCCCGATCAGCACCGCCGCCGGGGCGAGCCACGGCCGCGACGCCAGCGCCGGCGCGCGGTCAAACACGCGATGCACGGCGATGTCGGCCGCAAAGCCGGCGGCGCCGAACGCGCTCCACACGACGGCGTATCCGGCCAGGAACGCGCCGAGCGTCCGGTGCGGCGCCGGCCGGCGGGCGGCGACGACCGCGAAGAGCCGGATCATCGGCATGCTCGACGGCAGCATCATCGCGGCGATCATGACCTGCCATGCCACGAGGAAGACGGCGGCGGTGACCCAGAACGGCGGCAGGAGCACCTCCACCCAGAGCGGCACGGCGTCCGTATGCGCGTGGGTGTGAAGGAGCGCGGCGCTCCCGGTGGCCTGCGCGGCAAGCGCCACCGCCCAGGCCGCGGCGACCGCAGCCGGGACGGTGGCGCCGAGGCGCCGGCCGGCGCCCGCGGCGATCACTTCGCGCTCACGTGGGTCATCCGGTAGTCCGCCTGAATGGCGTTCTGCCCCGCCGACCATTCGAGCCCGTACTGCGGCAGGTTGATGCGCTGCACGTGGGCCTTTGACAGGTACGCCGGCGATCCCGGGACGGTGGAGAAGATCGAGTCCCGGATCGTCGTGATGGTGCCGTCGGCGCCGCGGAACGGCTCCATCTCGCAGTGGGCGAAGTCGCCCACGTCGAGCGTTCCGACACCGTCGACGACCTGGTGCGAGATCGGCACGCGCTCCGACGTCACCACCTCCCCGACGAGGCCCGCCAGATCGGCGAGCGGCCCGCCGAGGGCGCCGCTGTAGGCGTCCTGGAGCGCCTTGAACTGCTCGTCCGTGGCGCCGTCGTCGATGAACTGCGCCACCTTCCAGCTTCCGGGCGTGAGCACGTTCCCTGGGATGTGGACGATGTTCGCGATCGTCCGCCCGGAGACGTCCACGCCCTGGATCGTCCCCTCGGTGAAGTGGTACGAGAGCACCGACAGGCATTCGCCGCCGTCCGGGTCCTCGCCCACCCAGCATGGGCAGAGGACGCCGCACGTGCACACCTCGAGCAGGGTGCCCGTCAGGTCGTACACGACCTCAGTCTCCTGCGCCTGCGTCTGTTCGAGCGTCATGGTTCCCCCTTGGTTCGGTCAGAGCAACTCGGCGATCAGCGCCGCGGCACGCGCGGCGCCGTCGGTCTCGACGTCTCGATAGACCACCTCCTTTCCGATCTCCTCCGCGATCGCGGCCGCGATCACCCCGGGACTGGACGCGTCGAAGTCCATGCATCGTCCGGCGCCGTAGCGGTCGAGCCGGTGGCGCACGTGGAAGTTCTGCTCGAAGTGGTGCTTGAGCGGGAAGTACAGAAACGGGCGCTTGGCGGCGGTCAGCTCCATCGTCGTCGCCAGCCCGGCCTGGACGACCGCCAGGTCGCACGCCGCCAGATGGCGGCGCAGCTCGTGCACGTACGGCCGCACCTCGAGGCCCTCCCGCTGTGGCAGCGTCGCCGGGTCGATGCGCGGCCCGGCGACGGCGATCATCCGCAGCTCGGGCACCAGCCGCCGGGCCTCGGCGAACGCATCGATCGTCCGGCGAAGCAGGGAATGTCCGACCCCTGAGCCGCCCACGGTCACGATGCACACCTGTTCATTGGGGCGGTAGCCGAGCTCGGCCCGGAGCCGCTCCCGGTCTCCGAGTCCGTCCGGGTCGAAGCCCGTGATGTAGCCCGAGAAGTCGTAGTGCCGCTCAGTCCACCGGTGTATCTCTGGAAGCTCCGGCCCGAACCTGCCCGGCACGACATCGTCGGCGCCGCCAATGAAGATCGCCCGGTCGCGAACGCGCGGGAAGCGGGCGATGTGCTCGATCATCTCGGCGTTCAGGTCGGCCGTCAGGAAGGCCTCGTGATCCCCGCCGTCCGGCGTCGGGATCCAGCCGACGAAATCGGTGAGCCAGCAATAGGCCGCCGTCTTCAGCTCCGGGTTCTCGTGGAGGTAGTAGTCGATCTCCCAGCCCTCGTCCGCGATCCAGACGTCATACGCCTGCGCCTCGACAACGTCGTGGAAGACCATGAAGTTCGACACGAGGATCTCGTCCATGCGGCGGATGGCCTGGAACGCGTGCAGATCGTGGTCGCCGGACTCGGAGACGATGTGGGCCGATTCGCTCGCCAGCTCGGCCGATGCCGGGTGGATGCGCTCGCCGCGGGCCTCGAGGACGCGGGTGACCGGGTCCTGCGCCAGCCAGTCGATCTCGAGGTCCGGGTGCTGCCGCCGCAGCTCCTCAGCGATGGCCACGTCCCTCCACGTGTGGCCGAGGCCGATGGGCGAGCTCAGGTAGAGCGCACGCTTCGGCCGGCGGCGCCCGCGCGTCCACGCGGGCGTGGGCATCCGCGGCGAAAGCGAGCAGACGAAATCGCGAATGATCCGGTTCACCTTCGCCGGATCGCGCGCCTGCGGGCAGTGGCCCGATCCGGCCAGCGTCACTAGCGCGCCTCCGGTCAGCCGTGCCAGCTCGGCGCCGATCGCATGCGGGACGATGGCGTCCTCGTCGCCGTGAATCACGAGGCTCGGCTGCCGGGTGCGGACTGCCATGTCCCGCGTCTCCTCTGCCGAGAGCGCCGGCCCGTGCTCTGTTGCGATCAGCGTCTCGGGGTCGGTCGCGAGCCCCCATCCCACGGCATCCTCGATCTGCTTGGTCGAGTGCGGCTCGGTGAAGACCTGCGAGAAGAAGAACTCGAGAAAGCCGCGGTAGTCGCGCCGCCAGTAGGCGGCGTTGTACTTCCACCAGCCCTCGGACTCGTCCCGCTCCTCCTCGAACGCGGCGGCCGTCTCCTCCCGCTCCGGCGTCCGCGGGAGCAGCGGGACGGCGGGGCTGATGAAGACCGATGCCGCGACCCGATCCGCATGCTCCGACGCCAGGATCAGCGAGCGCTGGGCGCCGAGCGAGAGCGACACGAGCACCGCCCGGTCGGTGCCGGTCGCGTCCAGGACGGCGAGCGCGTCGGCGGCGTACGCCGCCTCGGCATACGCCAACGGGTCGTTCGAGCGGTCGGACCGGCCGTTCCCGCGGCCGTCGAAGGCGACCACCCGGAAGTGGCGGGCGAGGTACGGGATCTGCGCCTTCCAGCAGCGGGAGTGGACGATCGACCACGGCGGCACCAGAAGCAGGGTCGGGGTGCCGTCGCCGTAGCGCTCCCAGAAGGTGCGGATGCCGTCGCGCTCCACGAACCCGGTTTCGTCCGGGTAGCGGGCACGCGACTGCTCGGCGAGCGGCGGGATCTGGGTCGGGGAGATCACGGCCGGCTCTCCTCAAGCGATGTGATCAGCGCGTCGAACCAGGCCAGGAGGTCGGCGTGGCCGGTGTCGACGCCGACGAGCCGCTCGTTGAACATGCCGATAGAGAAGGTCATGACGAGCGTCACCATGGCCGGGACGGTGGTGACGCTCAGGCCGTACTCCCGCGCAGCGGCCGTGAACGCGTCGGTCAGGACCGACCGCCATTCCGCGTACACCCGCCGGAACCGGCGCTGCATCTCCGGGTGGTTCATGGCCAGGGCCTGCAGCTCGGCCCAGACCTTCGGGTAGCCGGCCGCTAGGTCCTCGTCCATGAAGCCCATGGCCGTGCGCCACTTCTCGATGAACGGCACGTCCGCCGCGTACATCTGCCGCTGCCGCTCGGTGAGCCGGTCCGTGAACCGCTCGAACACGGCCAAGAGCAGGTTGTCGACCGACCCGAAGTAGTAATGGACGAGGCCGTGGTTGAGCCCCGCCTCGCGCGCCAGCCGCCGCGTCGAGATGCCCTCCCGCCCCTCCTCGATCAGAAGGCGCTCGGCCGCGTCGAGGAAGGCGGTGCGGATGTCGGGCTTGGTGACGATTGGTCAACTGCCTAAGTCGGTCGACTAAGTCGATCGACTAAACCACATGGACGGCGCTGTGTCAAGCTGGGTCGCGTGGAAGCGCTCTTGACGGACCTCGCCCGTGTCCGCATCGGCGCGACGTTCAACCAGTTCCGCGACGCCGGGCCCGACGACGTCCCCGGCGCCGCCGCGATCCGGCTCGCGAATCTGGGCGCGTACCTGGCCGCGCGCGCCGGCGCCGACGTCGTCTGCCTCGGCGAGGCCGGCGGCTACCAGGGGATGCGCTGGTCGGGCATCGCATTCACGTCGGAGCGCGACCTCGAGCGGTGGGGCGCGCCCTTCGCGTACACGTGCGCCTCGCGGCGGTGGAGCGAGCCGTCCGGCACCATCGTCCATCGCGTCCTCGAGGAGCTCGACGCCGAGCGGCGCGTGATCCTGTGGAACACCGTGCCGACACACCCGCATCTTCCCGGCCGCCCGCTCTCCAACCGCCGGCCGACGGCGGCGGAGGTGGCCGCCGGCGCGGTGCTGGCCGACCGCCTGATCGCCCTCGTCGAGCCGCAGGTAGTGGTCGCGGTCGGCCGTATCGCCGAGTCCGTCCTCCCGGCCGGCACGCCCTACGTCCGCCACCCGGCGAACGCCGGCGGCGCCGCCTTCGCGGCCGGGATGCGGGCTATCCTCGCGTCCCTGTGACGAGCGCCCAGCGCAGGGTGTAGGCGAACGCCCGCCGGCCGCCGCCGACCTCCCGCTCGAGCCGCGCGAGCCCGGCGGCGTACTCGTCCTCCGCGAGGAGGCGAAGGGTGGAGATGTACCGGCCGCGGACGCGCTCGAGCACGTCCTCCGCCTCGGCGGCGACGGGCTGGTCGAACCGCTCGACCCCGGCGCCGGTGAGCCCGGCCGCCTCGAGCTCGGCGGCGAGCGCGGCCGGGTCCGGGAACCGCGCGACGTCGATCGCCGGGATCGACGGGAAGTACGGGTTGAGGAAGAACTCGTGAAAGTGCTCGTGCGCGAAGGTGGCGACGACGAGCCGCCCGCCCGGACCGAGGACGCGGGCGAGCTCGGAGAGAGCGGCGGCGCGGTCCTCGACGAGGTGGATGACGAGCTGCGCCGTCGCGGCGTCGAACCAGCCGTCGCGGAACGGCAGCCGCTCGAGCGAGGCCCGGCGCCAGCCGACCCGGCGGGCGCCGGGACGGGCCCGCGCCTCGGTCAGCATCCGGGCGGACGCGTCGACCGCCCAGACGCGGCCGTGCAGCCGCTCGGCCGCGAGGACCGCGAACCGGCCGGTGCCACACCCGGCGTCGAGCAGCCTGCGCGCATCTCCCGCCGCCCGAAGAGTTCGCTCGTCCAGCTCGTGCCAGCCCGCCCCGCCGGGCCGCAGACGGTCGTAGTCCGGCGCGAGCGCGTCGAAGCCGTTCATGCGGCCTTGACGAGCGTCGGCGAGCCCCGCTCCGCCAGCGGCACCTCGACGACGTCGAAGTCGCGGGGGACGACCGTGTGCTCGAACTCCGCCCGCGCCTCGGCGACCACCTCACGGCCGACGTAGCGCGTTGAGAGGTGGGTGAGCGCGAGCAATCGCACCCCCGCCTCGCGGGCCAGGCGTGCTGCCTGGGCCGCCGTGGTGTGGCCCGTCTCGGCCGCCCGGTCAGCCTCGGCGTCGAGAAACGTGGCCTCGTGGACGAGCACGTCGGCGCCGATCGCCGCCTGGAACACGCCCTTGCACGGAGCAGTGTCGCCCGAGAATACGACCCGGCGGCCCGGGCGCGCCTCACCGACGACCTCGCGTGGATCGACGGTCCGGCCCGAATCGAGCGTCACCGGCTGTCCGTGCTGGAGCGCGCCGAAGAGCGGCCCCTCCGGCACACCGAGGCGGCGGGCCGCCTCAAGGTCGAACCGGCCCGGCCGCTCGGGCTCGACGAGCGCGTATCCCAGGCTGGGGACGTGGTGGTCGGTGGCGAACGCCTCCATGCGAAAGCCGTCTCGCTCGATCGCGCCGCCCGCCTCGAGCTCGCGCAGGTCGAGCCCGTACGACAGGCGCCCGATCACCGGTCGCAGGCTCGCCATGAGCTCCGCCAGGCCTGCCGGCCCGGCGACGCCGAGCGGGACTTCGCGGGCCCGCAGGGCGAACGTCTTCAGCATGCCCGGGAGGCCCAGGACGTGGTCGGCATGACAGTGCGTGATGAGGATCTGGTCGACGTCGACGAGACCGATGCCGGAACGCAGGAACTGGCGCTGGGTGCCCTCGCCGCAGTCGACCAGGATGCGGTCGCCGCCCCGACGCACGAGCTGGGCGGCGGTGCCGCGCTGCGCGGTCGGAACGGCGCCCGCCGTCCCCAGGAAGACGATGCTCAGGTCCACCGGCCGATTGTACGGCCGGGCCTCGGGAGTGCCCGCGTGCAGAAATCCAGCCAGGCTGATCTGACGCACCCAGAATCCCACGTCGGCCCCGTCCCGGCGATCGCCGTGCCGCTCATCCTGGGATGAGCTCTCAGGCGATGCGGGGCGGGAAGGCGACGAGGACGCCGTCGCCCTCTGTCTCGGCCATGACGACGCGGGCGCGCCGCAGGAACACGTCCAGCCGGATACGTGGAGCCGTCTCGTCGGGGGTGGCCAGCCGCAGCGGCGGAGGCGTCTGCGATACGCGGTGCGCCGCTGCCCGGCGTCCGCGCCACTCCCCGAGCGAGACGACGCGGGGATCCGGGTCGGGAACCGCCGCCAGGTGCCGGGGCGGCCTCACGGCAGCGTCAGCTCCTCGCCGACCGCGATCGTGGCGCCGTCGAGGTGGTTGGCGTGGGCGATCGTGTCCACCGCCTCGCGCGGGTCCGAGCGCGGATATGCCCGTTCGGCGATCGACCACAGCGTCTCCCCCGCCGTGACGCGGTGATGCCGGGGCGGTGAGGCGCCCCTCGACGGCGCGGCCTCGCCCAGCACCGCGGCGAGCGTGCACGCTGCAACCGCGAGGAGCGTGAGGAGACGGCGTGTGGGACTTGGATCGAACATGTGTTCGGAGCACGGTAGCGAACACGTGTTCGATTGTCAAGCGGCCGGCATGAAGGCGCATAGGCTCCCACCGTGCACCTGCGCTTCGCCCAGCGATCGCTCGCGCGCGCCGGCCCGCCGCTGGTCATGGGCGTCGTCAACGTCACGCCGGACTCGTTCTACGACCGCGGCGCGACCAGCGCGACCGACGATGCGGTGCGTCACGGGCTGGCCCTGGTCGTCGCAGGGGCCGACCTGCTCGACGTGGGCGGGATGACCGCCCAGCCCGGCGAGCCCGTCTCCGAGGCGGTCGAGATCGACCGGGTCGTGCCCGTCGTAGCCGCGCTCCGCGAGCGCGCCGCCCTCCCGATCGCCGTGGACACATACCGGGCCGCCGTCGCGGACGCCGCCCTCTCGGCCGGCGCCGATCTCGTGAACGACCACACCGGCCTCTCCGATCCCGCGCTCGCCGGGGTCGTCGCGGGACACGACGCCGGCATCGTCCTCACCCACCTCGAGCTTCAGCCCAAGCAACCGCAGGACGGCCGCTACGCGGTCCCGGTCGAGGAGATCGCGAGCCGGCTCACCGCCCTTGCCGGCGCGGCCCGGGCGGCGGGCGTCCGCGAGGACGCCATCCTGCTCGATCCCGGCCTGGGCTTCGGCAAGGACACCGCGACCGACCTTGCGACCCTGCGGCACCTGCCCGAGCTCCGCGCGCTCGGCTACCCGCTCCTGCTCGCACCCTCACACAAGGAGGTGACGGCGGAGCCGCTCGGCCTCCCCGAATCGGCGCTCGAGGGCACCGCGGCGGTCGTTGCCGTGGCCGCCTACCTGGGCGTCGACGTCCTCCGCCTCCACGACCTCCCGTTCATGGGCAACGTGGCGTCGATGGGGTGGATGATCGCTGCTGCCGATCAGGCCGGGACGGAGAGCTCGCCGTCGAAGAACGAGGGCAGGAACCGGCCGTCGCGGTAGATCGGCTCGCCGTCGGCGTGGATCTCGCCGCCGCGGCGGAGGTCGCAGACCATGTCCCAGTGGAGCCCTGAGACGTTCACGCTGCCGGTGTCGGGGTAGCCCGCTCCGACGGCCATGTGACACGTCCCGCCGATCTTCTCATCGAACAGGATCTGCTTCGTGAACTGCTCGACGGCGTAGTTCGTGCCGATCGCGAACTCGCCCAGGATTGAGGCGCCGTCGTCCATCGCCAGCATCTGCTCGAGGTACTCGCGTCCGCTCGCGGCCTCGCTGCGCACCACCCGGCCGCCTTCGAACCGCAGCCGCACGTCCTCGACCTCGCGCCCGCCCATGACGGCGGGGAAGCTGAACCGGACGTCGCCGGACGTCTCGGTCTCGACCGGGCCGGTGAACACCTCCCCGTCCGGGAAGTTGCGGTCGCCCTTGGCCGCGATCCACGTGCGGCCGGCGACGCCCACCGTGAGGTCGGTGTCCTCGCCGACCACGCGCAGGGTCCGCACCTGCGACATCCGCTCGGCCAGCGCGCCGAGCCGGTCCGCATACGCCTTCCATGCGGCCACGGGATCGTCGATGTGGAGCCAGCCCGCCCGGAACACGAAGTCGGCGTACGCGTCGAGCGACATGCCGGCGTCCTGGGCGAAGGCCTCGCATGGGAATGCGGTCACGCACCAGCGCAGCTCGCCCGACGCGGACCGCTCCATGAAGCGAGCCATGACCGGCTGGGCCGCCCGGGAGCGGCGTGCGATGCGGGACGGGTCGATGGCGGTCAGCTCGCGGGTGTTCCAGGCCGCGTGCACCGAGATGCGGGCGTCGATCGCGTCCATCTCATCGATCGCCCACGGCGGCAGGTGGTCGAGCTGGGCGTCGCTCGCCCGGGCGAGGTACGCCTCGTCGGTGCCGCTGACCGAGGGCCGGAGACGGGCGACGGCGCCGGCGGCGGTCGCCGCCCTCACCAGCTCCACGAGGAGCGGCTCGGCCAGCGCCGGCCCGTGGATCAGAGCGAGGTCGCCCTCCTTCAGCTCCACAGAGAAGTTGACGATCACATCCGCGAGCCGGCGGATGCGCGGATCGGTCATACGAACCGCCCGTCGCGGGAGACGAGCTCGCCGTCGGCATACACCTCGCCGCCCGAGCGCAGGTCGCAGACCAGGTCCCAGTGGAGGCCGGACGTGTTCGAGCCGCCGCACTCGGGGAATGCCATGCCGAGCGCGACGTGGCATGTCCCGCCGATCTTCTCGTCGAAGAGCGTGTCGCGGGTGCCGGCCTGGATCTCCTCGTTCATGCCGAAGGCGACCTCGCCGAGGTAGCGCGCCCCCGCGTCCATCTCCAGCATCTTTCCCAGGAACTCGCCGCCCCGGGCCGCCTCGTGGTCGACCACCCGTCCGTCCTCGAAGCGCAGGCGCACTCCGCCGACGTCGTTGCCCATAAAGGTCGCATCGAAGCTGAAGGCGATCGTCCCGCGCGTGTTCTCCTCGACCGGGCTCGTGTAGACCTCGCCGTCCGGGAAGTTCTTGTGGCCGTCGGCGTTGTCCCAGCGGCGTCCGGTCACGTCGACGACGAGGTCGGTGTCCTCGGCCACGATCCGAAGCTCGCGCGCGCCGCTCAGCCGCTCCGCGACGGCCGCCTGCTTCGCCGACTGTCCCTGCCAGAACGCCACCGGGTCGTCGTCCCCGAGATGCCCGGCGCGGTAGACGAAGTCCTCCCAATCAGGGAGCGACATGCCCGCGTCCTGGGCCGCGGCGTTGGAGGGAAACGCGGTGCCGCACCAGCGCACCTCCCCGGCGAGCTCGCGGGCGAGGAATCGCTCGAAGAGGGGCCGCGTCGCCGCCGACCGAGCCGCCTGCGTGGCCGCCGGGACACTGCTCATGTACCGGGAGTTGGCGTTGGCCCAGATGGTGATCGAGCGGGTCGGCGCCTCGACCTCGATCTCGTCAAGCTTCGTGACCGCCGCGATCTGCGCCTCCGACGCTCCCTCGAGGAGCGCCGCCTCGGCCCGCTCCAACCGCGGCCGCAGCATCGGGTGGGCACCGGCCTCGGTCACGGCCTTCACCAGCTCAACGAAGAGCGGCTGGGCGAGCGCGGGGCCGTCGATGAGGACGGTGTCGCCCTCGCCCACCTCGAGCGAGTAGCGCGTGAGGACGTCTGCCAGCCTGGTGACCCGGGGGTCGGGCACGGCGAGGGATCTTAGTGGGGCGTGCAGGGCCGCGGATAGGGTGTCGCATGCGTCTCGTCCTGTTCGACCTCGACGACACGCTGGCGCCCGACGAGGAGGCCGCGGCGGCGGCGTTCCTTGCGACCGCCCGCGTCGCGGCGACGCGGCATCCGGTCGACGCCGCCCGGCTCGCCGGGGACGCCCGGACGCGGGCGCGCGAGCTGTGGCGCGCCGCGCCGACCTCCTCGTACTGCACGCGCGTCGGCATCAGCTCGTGGGAGGGGCTGTGGTGCGGGTTCGCGGGCGACGCCCCGCCCGTGCGGGCGCTCCGCAGGTGGGCACCCACCTATCGGCGGCAGGCATGGCGGCGGGCATTGGCCGACCAGGGCGTCTGCGATCACGGGCTCGCCGAGGAGCTGGCGGAGCGCTTCGTCGGGGAGCGGCGTGTGCGCCAGCGCCCCTTCGACGACGTCCCCGCCGCCCTCGCCGGCCTGGCCGGGTCATACCGGCTCGCGGTGGTCACGAACGGCGCGTCGTGCCTGCAGCGAGAGAAGCTCGACTACGCCGGCCTGGCCGATCGCTTCGACGTCATCGTGGTGTCCGCGGACGTCGGCGTCGGAAAGCCGGACCCGGCGGTCTTTCGGCACGCGCTTCAGCGCCTCGGAGCCGCGAACGGCCGAGCCGTGATGGTCGGCGACAGCCTCGCCCGCGACGTCGACGGCGCTGAGGCGGCGGGCCTCGCCGCCATCTGGGTGAACCGGGCCCGACGGCCGCGTCCCGACGGCCGGCGCATGCTCGTCGAGATCCGATCGCTCGCAGAGCTGGCCGGGGCCCTCGCGCGCGTCTGAGCTACTGCCGTGCGCTCAGGACCGCATCGAGCAGGCGCCTGGCCCCGAACCGGACCGGATCGTCGGCGACGAGGCCGGTGTCACGCTCGACCTCCTCGATCGCCGCGCGTGCCGCGGCCTCGTCCATCCGGTTCGTCTTGAGCGAGACGGCGACGACCGGCGCCCGGCGGATGTGCCGGGCGAGGCGGACGTAGTCGTCGATCAGCTCGGTCAGCGGGCCGATCGGGTAGCGTGGATCGCCCTCCATCAGCTCCCGCCCGGGCTCGTGGACGAACACCATCGCATGCGGCGCGGATCCGTGCAGGAGCCCGAGCGTGACGCCCGAGTAGAAGGGGTGGTTCAGAGAGCCCTGGCCCTCCACCCACAGGAGCGCCCCGTCGCCGCCGCGGTCATGCCCTTCCATCACGAGTCGCTCGGCCGCGCCGGCGACGTAGTCTGAGATGACCTGGTCGACGGCGATCCCCCATCCGGCGAGGGCGATCCCGGTCTGGCCGGTGGGCACGAACACCGACGCCAGCCCGCGCCGCTCGGCCTCGGCGTGGAGCTCGAGGCAGACCGTCATCTTCCCGAGCGCGCAGTCCGATCCGACCGTGAGGACCGTGTGCGCGGGAACCGTCAGGTTCGAGCCGGTGGGGACGTCGAGGTCGGCCGGCACCCGGCGCAGGTCGCGAAGCTCGCGGCCGGCTGCCGCGGCCGCCGCGGCCAGCTCGGGATCCTCGTCGAGGAAGTCGTGCAGCCCGCTCTCGACGTCGAGGCCGTGGGCGAGCGCGTTGACGATGATGCGGCGGTACGAGGGCGGCAGCTTTCCGCCTGCCGGCGCCACGCCGACGATGAGGGTCGTCGGCCGGTGCGGCAGCGCCTCCTCCAGCCCTGCGACGACCGGAACCGTGCTCTCGAGTCCCGGAGCGTGGTCGCCGGCGACCGTCCCGGCGCGGGTCGAGTCGATCACGGCCACGGCCGGCGCATTCGCGTAGCGGAGGATGCCGGTGGCCGTCTTGGCCTCCTCGTCGAAGGCTCCCTCGGCCAGGATCACGTAGCGCTTCACGGCCACGGGTCGATCGGGACGACGCCGAGGCCGGGGCCGTCGCCGGGCAGGACGCGGCCGTCCGCGAGCTCGAGCCCGGCGTGCGTGTCGTTCGCGTTCAGGAGGTGGCCGTCGAGGTCGACGACGTCGACCAGCGGCGCGATCTGGGCCGCCTGGGCGATGCCGAGGCTCGACTCGTTCATGCAGCCGAGCATGACCCGCAGGCCAAGGGCGCGGGCGGCGCTGATCATCCGCAGCGCCTCGCGGATGCCGCCCGACTTCGTGAGCTTGATGTTCACGCCGTCGGCGACCGGCGCCGCCGCGGCGACGTCCGGCAGGGTATGGCAGCTCTCGTCGAGGACGATCGGGATCGGCAGGCGCGCCTCGTGGAGGCGGGCGTAGCCGTCGACGTCGGCGGCTGGAAGCGGCTGCTCGATCAGCTCCACGCCGAGCGACTCGAGCTCGGGGGCGAGTTCGATCGTCGACTCGACCGTCCACGCCTCGTTTGCGTCGACGCGGATCAGCGACTCCGGCGCCTCGCGGCGGACGATCCGCACCCGCTCGAGGTCGTGCGGGCCGCCGACCTTGATCTTGAGCGCGCGGTAGGACGCGGCCCGGGCGGCCCGGCCGGCAGTGCCCTCCGGCGTGTCGATGGAGATCGTGTAGCTGGTCGGCGGCGGTGTTCGCTCGAGGCCCAGGATGCGCCACAGCGGCTGGCCGCAGATCTTTCCCAGCAGGTCGTGGAGCGCCCCGTCGACGGCGCACCGGGCGGCCATCTCGCCGGGGAGCCCGGCGAGGCGGACCATGGCGGACTCGATCGCGAGCGGGTCCTCGCCGAGGAGCCCCGCCGCCTCCTCGAGCCGGGCGAGCGCGCTCTCGGGGGTCTCTCCGTAGCGGTCGTCGGGGGCGCCCTCGCCGTAGCCGACGAGCCCGTCGTGCGCGATCGCCACCTGGACGACGCGCGAATGGGTCTCGGCCGACCGGGAGATCACGAACGGCTCGAGGTGCTCCAGGGTGACGACGCGGGCGGTCAGCTGCACGGCCGTCCAGCCTATCCCACGCCCGGCGGTGGTTCATCGCGGTCGAGGCGCTCCCTCCGAGCGCCGAGGCGCGGCCCGCACGAGGGCTGCCGCCTGGCTCCGGCGATGCACGTGGAGCTTCTCGAGAATGTTGTGGACGTGGTTCTTCACGGTTGAGAGCTCGATGCAGAGCTGGCTCGCGATCTCCTTGTTGGAGAGGCCTTGGTCGATGAGCTCGACGATACGCCGTTCCCTGGCGGTGAGGGTTGCGGTCGGCCCCGCGTCGCCCAGGTTCGCGCCTGCGGTCCGGGCCGCAAGGCGGCGCAGGAGGGCGGCAGCCATCCTGGGCGAGAAGAGCGTCTCTCCGCGCGCGACAGCCTGGATCGTCGCAGCGAGATCATCGCTCGAGGCCTCGCGCGACACGTACCCGGCCACACCCGCCTCCGCCCACGCGATCACCTCGTCCTCGGACTCGGTTACCCCGAGCGCGACCACCTTGACATCCGTGTCGGTTCGCGTCGCGTTCTGAACGACCGCGCGGCCCTCGGTGATCGGCATGTCCAATAACAAGACATGGGGAGACGACCCTCTGAGGGCCGCAGACACTTCGTCAACCGTCGCGGCTGTCCCTGTTATCTCGATGCCGGACCGACGACCAAGGATGTCCGCCATGCCGTCGCGGTAGAGCCGCACACCGGACATCACCAGAACTTTGATCATGGTGGCGATCCCGGCGATGGCATTCGGTCTCGTCCATCTCCATGCACGGTCTGCTTTACAGGTTCGCGCTTTCGATGCGACCCCGTCCTCCGCCGCGCAGCAAGTCCTCGCGCGCGCTGGTGAGTGCGTGTGCGCTCGAACTCGCCCATGCATGCCCCCCGGCTGCGAGATAGATCGAAATTAACCCAGATTGCTCCGCCCGCGTCAAGTCGGCGTATGCATCCGAGTCGAGGCGGTCCCGAAGCCGGGTGGCGGGCCAATAACGCTGCCGGCTCTCGTGAATGCCCGTGCGAGCGTGCTGCGCATTCACGACCGTGCGACAGCCGCATAGATCCGAAGTCCTCCCCATCTGAATCGTAGGACCCATTCCGTCCGGAGCGAAGGTGACGGATAATGTGGCATCCAGCCAGGAATCGTGCATTGTCGAATCCAATCCACGTCCTGCTCGTCGGAATGCGCGGCATACTCGGCGAAATCATCCGCACCGCCGTCGCAGGTCAGCCCGACATGGTCGTCGCCGGCGACGTGCATGACGAGACCGAGTTCATCGCCGTCGCGCGACACAGTCGCTGTGACGCCGTAATCATCCGGGAGGTGAACAGGAGACGACTTTCGCGCGGCGGCGTGGACCTCCTCACCACATCGCGGCACCTGACCGTATTCATCGTCTACGACGATGACCGCTATGAGCTACAGCGCCTTTTGACTGATCGGGTCGAGTCTCAAGATCTTTCAACCAGTGCGCTCATGGACGTGATCCGACACTCTGTATCGGAACTCTCATCGGACCCAGGCGGCATCCGCGGCGACAAAACGCCTCTTCCCGAGTAGGTGCGCTCCAGGGCGCGCCTCGCCGACACGTCAGAGAACCAACGTCCAGGCGCGCGAGAATTGGAACAAACGATCTAGTTCTCTCTGCCTACGTCGGAACCGCAGCGTCGGGCGATCGGCGTTGGACCCGAATTGAGCCCGGTGGTCCATTCCCTCCGAGCCGCTCCTCGGCCAGACTATCGACTCGGGTCCCGGATCGAGTGCAGCAACCGACGCGTCGACAGCACCTCGTTCAAGGGTTCTACCAACACATTGGAGGGGAGGGCGGCAATGCTCAAGAGAATGTCGCGACGGCGGCTGACCGTGCTGCTGGTCGTGTTCGGGGTCATCGCGGCGTCGGTGGAAGTCGCATCGGGAGCGAGTGACCTCTCCGGCGGATCGATCACACGCGTGGTGACGGCCAACGGCTCCGCCGGAGTTACCGTCGGGGCAGGTCCGGCCTGGACAAACGTCGCGACCACGACGATCAGTGCCGATTCCGGACAACTGCTGGTGATGCGGTTCACGGCCCAGTCGTACTGCGCAGGAGCATCAGGGATGTCGGCGGGTTTGTGCTCCGTCCGCATCACCGTCGACGGCACGCCCGCGGCGCCGGCCGGCGCGAACTTCCGATTCGACGCACCGCTCCCCACGACGCTTGCCTCGGGGAACGCGCGTGCGTTGGATCGATCGGCCGAGGCGGCCACGAGTGGCGACCACACGATCAGGGTGCAGGCTCGGAGGTTCTTTACCACTGGGACAACGATGCCAACGAGGTTCGTGCTCAGCAACTGGCACCTCACCGTCGAGCGTGCGCAGTAACGGGCAGTGAGCTCCGTCCACCCCGCCCACCGCTCGCGCGTGGGCGGGGTGGATCCCGTCGTTGGGTTGCCACATCTTCGAGCGACGCCGGGAGAGGAGAGAGCAGTGGCGGGACGCAAAGCACACAATGGCCGCGTCCGGGACGAGACACACGCCGTCCGCCGGACGGTCCTCGTCCTCGGGGGAGATGGGTACTGCGGATGGCCGACCGCTCTCCATCTCTCGGACGCGGGGCACGACGTGATCATCGCGGACAGCCTGATCCGTCGCGCCTGGGATGTCGAGCTCGGCACAAGAAGCCTGACGCCTATTCACTCCCTTGAGGAGCGCGTCCGAGCCTGGCAGGAGGTGTCCGGGCACGATATCGCAATTGAAGTCGGCGACCTCCTGGATTGGGACTTCGTTTCTGGCACCGTCAACGAGTACGAGCCTGATGCCATCGTTCACTTCGCGGAGCAGCGGGCTGCGCCGTACTCGATGATCGACCGGGAACACGCGGTGTTCACCCAGTACAACAACCTGATTGGAACGTTGAACGTCCTCTTCGCGATCCATGACCTCGTGCCATCGTGCCACCTCGTGAAGCTCGGCACCATGGGCGAGTACGGCACTCCGAACATCGATATCGAAGAGGGATATCTCGACATTCTGCACAACGGGAGGCGCGATCGACTCCCATTTCCGAAGACGCCAGGATCGTTCTACCATCTGTCCAAGGTCCACGACAGCCACAACATCCATTTCGCCTGCCGGGCCTGGGGCCTGCGCTCGACCGATCTGAACCAGGGTGTCGTCTATGGTGTAACTACGCCACAGACGGAGCGCGACGAACGGTTAGTGAACCGATTCGACTACGACGGCGTTTTCGGAACGGCCCTCAACCGGTTCTGCGTGGAGGCCGCGATCGGCCACCCTCTGACGGTGTACGGGCGCGGCGGCCAGACCCGAGGATTCCTCGACGTCCGGGATACCGTACGATGCATCGAGTTGACGATCGACAATCCGCCGGCAGAAGGGGAGTTTCGGGTCTTCAACCAGTTTACCGAGCAGTTCAGCGTCGAGCAGCTTGCCTCCATGGTGGTGGCCGCGGCGGCGAAGTTGGGCATTCGCGCGGAGATCGATCACCGGGACAATCCGCGAGTCGAGATGGAAGAGCACTACTACAATGCGAAGCACACTCGACTCGTCGACCTCGGTCTGACGCCACACGCGCTCGAGAGATCGCTCCTCGATTCACTGCTGAACGTGGCGATCGGGCACCAAGATCGCATCATTGAGAGCGTCATCGATCCTCAGGTCGATTGGCGAATGCACGCGACCGTCGCGGTGTGAGCGAAGCTCGGCCAGTCCGCTCAGTCGGCGCCCCTGCACCGAGGGAACGACAGAGGTGACGGCGGGGTCTGCGCTGCACGACTCGCCGGGAGCCGGTCTCGACACGCGTCCCCTCTGGACCGCGGACTACGTGCCGGACTGGGGGTCGGTGGACAGTGCTCCCGAAGGGCTCGCCGTCGAGAGATCCCCGTGGCTGACGCCGGGTGTCTTAGCGGCCATAGGAGCGTGCTCGGTGATGTCCGTAGCGTGGAACACGGACATCGTGGGTGCATACGCACGTCTCGTCGCCGCCTGCGCCGGGAACGTCGACCTGACGGCGCCACAGACGATCGGCCTTCGGCCCTTTCTCGCGGCAGTCGTCGTGGTCGTGACCGCCGCGTTGCCGGGGCATGTCACGGACCGGGTCCGCGTCGCGCTTGGGACGTTTGCGTGGTATGCACTCGTGGTCCTCGCACTCGACGTTGCGATGGCCGACGGCAGCCCCGCGACTCCCGCGCCGTTCTCGTTCACGGGGAATGTCGTTGCGGCGATCGCCGGCGTGATCGTCTTGACCCGGTCGCTGTTCCGATGGCGAGAGTTGCCCGCTCCGGTGTCCGTTCGCCAGACCCGCCGGCATTCGGTGGGGAGCTCCATCAAGATGCTTCTTGCCATAGGTCTCTCGGCGGCGATGGTCTACGGGGTTAACACGCGCGGTGGGGGCTTCGTGCAGGCGCTCCGCGACCACGCGGTCGTGGGAGGAATGGGACCAGGCGTCATGTTCGCCCTCCCCTCGCTCTGGGCATCCCTGTTCGTGATCTCCCGGGCGACCGGAACGTCGCGGCCCAGGCCCGCTGCACGCAGCCCGACTCAACCGCTCTCCGTCGGGTTCTTGGTCCCCGCACACAACGAGGCGAAAGTCATCTCCGCGTGCATCGGCAGCATCGACCTCGCTGCTCGCCAGTACCCCGGCCCCTGTCGAATCTACATCGTGGACAACCTCTCGTCGGATGCGACGGCAGAGGCGGCCGCTGGTGCGCTCGCGGGATGCCGGTCTGCCACGGGCACGGTGTTGTCGTGCACCGAGCCTGGGAAGGCACACGCGCTCAACCTCGGGCTCGACGAGATCAGCGAGGATGTCGTCGTGCGTGTGGACGCCGACACGATCGTCCCGGCGTCACTCGTTCGCCAACTCGTCCCACATCTCGCGGACCCCGCGGTCGCCGCGGTCGGGGGTCTGACGCTACCGCGTCAGAACCGAACGCTCCTCGATCGCGTGCGCGCAATCGAGGTGTTCGAGAATGCGGGGTTCAGACGTGTCGCCCAAGCGGGAGTGGATGCTGTCCTGGTCGTTCCGGGCATCATGTCGGCGTACCGCACGGACGTCGTGCGCAGCCTGGGAGGGTTCGGCGTCGGATTCAACGGCGAGGACGCGGACATCATCATCCGGATCGGCCGGGCCGGGTACCGGGTCGTGCAAGATCCCGCAATCGTCGTTCGCTCGGAGGTACCACGCTCCCTGGGTCACCTGCGAGAGCAACGCCTGCGCTGGAGTCGGAGCGTCTACCACGTGGCGGCTCGAAACACACCGGGC
>DASQXS010000295.1:0-2331 GCA_035639615.1 Gaiellales bacterium
CTAGACCGGATCGTAGTCTGCGTCGCTCACCGGGCTCTGCAAGATCTTCATCGGCCAGGGCTCCCAACACCTTCCGGAGGGAGTAGGATGGTGGAAGTGGTCGAGTCTACCAGGGCAACACTCCTCCCCGAGCAGGAGCTCCTTCACCTCGAGGCCGGGGACCCGGAACATGAGGACGTCGTCCAAGCGCTCCCCGGTCTCCGGGTCGACCGCGTCAGGCCGGCGGCCGCGATGGCAGCAGAAGAGCTTGCCGTGGACGAGGTAGGCAGGGCGGCCGTCCGCCGACACCTCCTTGGTCGTCTGCGGCATCTGGAGCGCGAGCCGGTCGAGATCCGCCATGGTCGCCACGGGAACAGTCTGCCACTCGCATCGCCCCGACACCTCCGTGATCTGGCACCGCAATTGCGTGCCTGGCACCGCAATTGCGTGCCTGACCCCGGAATTGCGCTAGTCCGGGAGGAGCGGCATCGTCCAGCCGTGGTCGCGGCCGAGCATCACCGCCCGGATGACGGCGTCCGTCCCGAAGCGGTCGCGCGCCTCGTCGAGGGCCGCGTCGAGGGCATCGGCGCTGCGCGGATCGAACGGCAGCGTGAGCTGGAGCGGGACGTCGTCCTCGAGGTTCGTCACCGCCACGCCGACCAGGGTGAGGCCGCGAAGCTCGATCATCGGGGTGGCGGCGGCGAGAAGCGCCCGGGCGGTGTCGAGGATCGTCTGTGTCTGGGCGGTCGCGTCTGGCAGCGTGTGTGACCGGGTCACGCGGGCGAAGTCGCCGAACCGGAGCCGCAGGACGACCGTGCGGCCGACGCGGTGGGCCGCCCGGACACGTCGGGCGACCCGCTCGACGACGCCGATCAGGGCCGCGTCGACGGCCTCGGGCGAGCGGCGCGACGGGCCGAGCGCGGACTGCGAGCCGATCGATCGCCGCCGGTGCCGGGCCTGGACGGGGCGGGGGTCGCGGTTGTGCGCCAGGGCGTGCAGATGTCGCCCGGCAGCCTCGCCGAGCATCGAGACCAGGGTCGCCTCCCCGAGGCGGGCGACCTTGCCGACGGTGACGATGCCGCGTTCCTGGAGGCGGCGGGCCGTGACCGGGCCGACGCCCCACAGCTGCTCGACCGGGAGCGGATGGAGGAAGGCGCGTTCGCGGTCGGGCGGCACGAGCAGGAGGCCGTCGGGCTTCGCGACGCCGCTTGCGACCTTTGCCAGAAACTTCGTCCGTGCGATTCCGATCGTCACGGCGAGCCCGACGTGGTCGAGCGCCGCGGCCCGGAGCCGGACCGCGATCTCGGTCGGCGTCCCGGCGATGCGCTCCATCCCCCGCACGTCGAGGAACGCCTCGTCGATCGAGAGCCCCTCGACCACCGGGGCCACGTCCTCGAAGACGCGGTAGAGCGCCTTGCTGGCCTCGGTGTATGCGGACATGCGCGGGGGGACGACGACCGCGTGCGGGCACAGCCGCCGGGCGCGGGCGCCGCCCATCGCCGTGCGCACGCCGTACGCCTTCGCCTCGTAGCTGGCGGCGAGCACGACGCCCCCGCCGACGATCACCGGCCGCCCGCGCAGGCGCGGGTCGTCGCGCTGCTCGACCGACGCGAAGAACGCATCGGCGTCGGCGTGCATGATCGTCGCC
This sequence comes from Gaiellales bacterium, assembly GCA_035639615.1. Lineage (GTDB taxonomy): Bacteria > Actinomycetota > Thermoleophilia > Gaiellales > JAICJC01 > JAICJC01. The sequence continues at coordinate 1,628 of DASQXS010000295.1, forward strand.
TCGCCCCTCACGAACATATGTTCGCATACGGCGGGCGTCTGGCGCGCGTACCATATCGACGTCGATCCCACGTCCCACGACAACATCCACTCCGCCCCCCTCCACATCGTCGACGCCCACGGGGACGAACGGCCCGGGTACGTGACCCCGTTCCTCCCCCAGCTCGTGACCGCTGACATGCGGGCGGTGGAGCGTGCCGGTGGCTGAGCGCACGCCGCCCGGGCCCTGGCTGCGCCTGACGGCGCTCGCGGCCCTCGCCGGCGCCGCCCTCGTCGTTGCGAGCGGCGCGCTCGGGCTCGGGGTCGCCCACCCGACGCTGGCGCTCGTGGCGCTGCCGCCGATGGTCGCGCTCACGACGGCTGCGTACGCGGCCCACGCGCATCTGCGGCGGTGGTGGACGGCGGCGCTCGGGCTCATGCTGGCCGAGGTCGCCTCCGGCGCCGTGGTCATCGTCGCCGGCGGCGCGGCGGCGCACGCCGCGCACGTGACCCTCGCGCTCGCGGCCCTGGCGGCCACCGCCGCGGCGGCCGGCGCGACGATGCGCACCACGCCGGCGGCGGCGGCGCCGTGGCGGGATTACGTCACGCTCACCAAGCCGCGGATCATGAGCCTCCTGCTCCTGACCGGGGCCTGCGGGATGGTCGTCGGCGCGGGCGGGGCGCCGCAGCCGGGCCGGTTCGCGGCCGCCATGGCGGGGCTGGCGC
>DASQXS010000296.1:0-33117 GCA_035639615.1 Gaiellales bacterium
GGCGAGTCCTGGGGGTGCTGTTCTGCCGGCGGCCACGCCGGCCCCGCCTGCTTCGGCTCCTCGCCCAGGGTTGCGATCACCCGGGCGGGCTCGTAGCCGACGCCGAGGAGGCCGCGCTGCCCCTCCGACAGGACCACGAACTCCACCGTCGAGCGATCGAGGCTCGGGTAGCGCCGCTCCAGCTCGTGCAGGGCCGCCCAGCGCGCCTCTCCCACCGTCTCGCCGGTCGCCTCGACCTGCACGGCGGGCTCGGTCATCTCCGTCGACCGCCCCGCTTCCTGCGGCTACGCCCACCCCGCGACGCAGCCCGCCGGCCGGTCGGCGAGGGCGGGGTGCGGCTCCCACCGGCCTTCGCCGGCGCCGCCGAGTCTGGCGGCCGGCCGCCGGCCTTGGCCGGCGCCGAGTCGGGGGGCCGCAGGCGATGTCCCATGGTGCGCTTGATGACGCCCTGCTGGGCGATCGTCCACACATTCGTCGTGATCCAGTAGATCATCACGCCGGCGGGAACCGTGATCACGAACGGCAGGAAGAGCACGGGCATGGCGGCGAACATGTACTTCTGCTGGCGGTCGGTGACGAACGAGAAGAGGAGCGTCGAGCCGAGCATGGTCAGCACGTAGAGCGCGAGGATCACGTACTCCGTGATGCCGCCGATCGTGTTCAGGTTCTGGAAGATGTCGGCGATCCCGAGGAACGACTTGTCCGGCGTGGGCTCGATCTGGTGCCGCAGCACCTGGTAGAGGCCGATGAAGACCGGCATCTGGGCGACCAGCGGCAGACACGAGGCGAACGGGTTCACGCCGTGCTCCTTGTAGAGATCCATCAGCTCCTTCTGCATCTGCTGCTTGTCCTCGCGGGCGTTCTTATTGCGGTACTTGTTCTGCAGCTGCTTCACCTTCGGCTGGATGGTCTGCATGGCCGCCATCGACCGGAACTGCTTGATCGTCAGCGGGAGGATCACCAGCCGCACGGTGAACGTGAGCAGGATGATGCAGAGGCCCCACGACGTGATGTGGTCGTGGTAGGTGGTGAGGACGCCCTTGATGAGCTCCTCGACCTGGTCGAGGACGACGACGCCGACGATCACGCGGCCGCCCGCCGCTCGTCGCCCGGCACCGGGTCGTACCCGCCCTGCGACCAGGGGTTACACCGCAGGAGGCGCCACCCGGCCAGGCCCAGGCCGCGCGCGACCCCGTGCCGGCGGATCGCCTGTTCCGCATAGTGCGAGCAGGTCGGCTCGTACTTGCACACCCGCGGCGTAATCGACGTCATGGCGACGAAGGGCGTGAGCGCCGCCCGAGCGAGACGGAGCACCAGGATGACAGCGCGGCCGATCACGGCTGCGGCTCCGGATCCACAGCGCGGAGCAGCTCCTCGACCTGGCCGCACAGCCAATCGAAGCCCTGAGACTCCGCGGCCGGCGCGATGCCCGGACGCGCGATGAGGACGTAGTCCGTCGCCGGGCGCAGGAGCCCGTCGAGCCGCTCGACCGCCTCGCGCAGCCGCCGCTTCACCGCGTTTCGGTCGACGGCGGAGCCGACCTTGCGCGGCACGGCCCAGCCCACCCGCGGCCCGCCGCCGTCCTCGCGACGCCGGTAGCGCAGCACGAGGTACCTGCCGCCCACCGACCGGCCGAGCTGGCTCACGGTATCGAATTCGGCGGCACGCGACAGGCGACCGCGCCGGCCGGGCGAGGGGATCGACTGGCTGCTCACGGAGGCTATGCGGAAAGCCGCTTGCGCCCGCGGGCCCGCCTGCGCTTGAGGACGGCGCGACCGGCTCTGGTGCTCATGCGCTTCCGGAACCCGTGCGTCTTGGCGCGCTTGCGGGTGTTGGGCTGGTAGGTGCGCTTCATCGGCGGCGGTCAGTATAGAGCAGCGCTCACCCGCGGCCGGCGACCCCGGGACCCGTGTGGAAATTCGCCCGCGACCGGCTCCGGCCCGGCTCCTGAAACCTCCCGGAAAGGGACACGTTCGGGTGTGGCCCGGCGGCCATGAGGGAGATTTCCACAGCTGTGGAGGAACCTGTTGAGTACTTCGGAATTCCCTGCAAAATGCGGCAATTCTAGCCTCCTGGAGGCCCGCGTTCCCGCTTGCCGACGGCATACTGAGAGCGTACACTCGCGCCCGCCGATGCCCACCGACGCAGCCGCCACGAGGACATGGGAGACGATCTCGCAGCGACTGCGGGAGGCCCTCAACCCGAGCACGTATCAGACGTGGTTCGCGGGCACCGAAGCGCTCGAGGCCACCTCCGAGAGGCTCGTCGTTGCAGTCCCGAACGAGTTCACAAAGACCTGGATCGAGGGTCACTTCGGCAGCCTGCTGAACGCGGCCGCCGCCGAACATGAGCTCGTCGTCGAGCTGAAGGTCGCTGTCTCCGAGGCGGTCCGCGCCGCCGCGGAGCAGGACCGCGAACACGACGACATGGACGAGCCCGCACCCGCGCCGGCCGGCCCGCTGCCCGCGGCCGGCGCCGGCCTCAACCCGCGCTACACCTTCGACCTCTTCGTCATCGGGCCCTCGAACCGGTTCGCACACGCGGCCGCGCTGGCGGTCGCCGAGGCGCCCGCCCAGGCGTTCAACCCCCTGTTCATCTACGGGTCGACCGGGCTGGGGAAAACGCATCTCCTGCAGGCGGTGGCGCAGTACGTGATGCAGCAGCATCCCCACCTGACCGTCCGGTACGTCACCACCGAGACCGTCCTCAACGAATTCGTGGACGCCTTGCGGGACAAAAGCATGGTCGGATTCAAAGGGCGGTATAGGTCCTGCGATATCCTGCTCATCGATGATATCCAGTTCATCGAAGGCAAGAACCAGCTTCAGGAGGAGTTTTTCCACACCTTCAACAGCCTCTACGAGGCCGGCAAGCAGATCATCATCTCGTCCGACCGGCAGCCGCGGGAGCTGGCGACCCTGGAGGCGCGGCTGCGCACGCGGTTCGAGTGGGGCCTCATCACCGACGTCCAGCCGCCCGACCTCGAGACACGGATCGCCATCCTGCGGAAGAAGGTCGTGACCGACCGGCTCGACGTCACCGACCCCGAGGTGCTGACCTTCATCGCCGACCGCGTCACCTCCAACATCCGGGAGCTGGAGGGCGCGCTCACCCGCGTGATCGCGTACGCGTCACTGACGGGCCGGCCGATCTCGGTCGAGGTGGCGCGCGACGTGCTCAAGGACGTCTTCCCCGGAGGCGAGCGCCGGTCGATCACGATCGAGCAGATCCAGCAGGCGGTCTGCGACACCTACGGCGTCAGCCTCGGGGACCTGCGCGGCGACAAGCGCCCGCAGGCCATCGTCCTTCCCCGCCACATCGCCATGTACCTGTGCCGCGAGCTCACTGACCAGTCGCTGCCCAAGATCGGGGCCAAGTTCGGCGGCCGCGACCATGCCACGGTGATGTACGGGGTGAACCGCGTCGCCCGCCTGATCCGCGAGGATCGGGAGGCGTTCAACGTCGTCCAGGACCTGACGGCCCGCATCAAGCAGGCGCGGTGAGCCTCTCCCCAGGGGGCTGCGGATAGCGTGCCCAAAACCACGGCGCGCCGGCGGAGTGCCCCGACCGGGCGCGGCGCCTCTGGGGGACCTGTGGAGATCCCGCGCCGCCCTTCGACACCCTTCTCCACGGCCGCAGCCCGCTCCGAGGGCGGTCCGTCCGCACTTCTCCTCATGATTCGCAGCCCCTACTCCTATAACCTCTTCCAATTAAGAATTCCAGTAATGGTTTTCGCGTCCGGGAGCCCCACCGCATGAAGATCGTCTGTCCCCAGGAAGACCTGCTGAGCCGCCTCGCGATCGTCGCCCGCGGCGTATCCCAGCGCTCGACGGTGCAGATCCTCTCGGGGATCCTCATCCGCGCGGAGGCCTCGGGTGCGGTCGAGCTGGCGGCGACGGATATGGAGCTCTCGGTCAGGGCAGGCTTCCACGCCGAAGTCGCCGAGCCGGGCTCGACCGTGCTGACGGGTCGGCTCCTGCTCGAGATCGTCCGTGCGCTTCCGCAGCAGCCCGTCACGATCGAGCAGCCCTCGAGCGGTGGGGCCGTTCGGCTGACCTGCGGCTCGAGCGAGTACTCGCTGCATGCGCAGGGCGCCGAGGACTTTCCCCACCTGCCGGAGCCGTCCGGGCCCGCGTTCTCGGTCGACCGGCCTGCGTTCGTGGCGACGATCAACCACGTCGCCCGGGCGGCGTCGAAGGACGAGTCGCGCCCGGTGCTGACGGGCGTCCTGGTCGAGTTCGGCGAGGGGACGGTGACGATGGCGGCGACCGACTCGTACCGGCTCTCGGTCAAGGAGGCGGCCCTGCCGGGATCGGGCGGCGACGCCCAGGCGATCGTCCCGGCCCGTGCCCTCACCGAGCTTGCCAGGATCGCGGCCGCGGCGGACGCCGACGCCATAGACGTCTCCATCGGCGAGAACCAGATCGTGTTCGGGATCGACGGCATCTCCCTCTCGGCGCGGCGGATCGACGGGCAGTTCCCCAACTACCGCCAGCTCGTGCCGCAGTCGTTCGACCACGAGATCCCCGCCTCGCGCGAGGAGCTTCTGGACGTCGTGCGGCGGACGTCGTCCGTGCTCATGACTCACCGGGCGCTGCCGCTGCGGCTGGCGTTCCAGCAGGGACAGCTGACGGTGAGCGCCCAGACCCAGGACGTCGGCGAGGCGCACGAGTCGATGCCGGTCGACTTCCACGGCGAGCCGATCGAGATCGGCTTCAACGCCGAGTTCCTGCGCGACGGGATCGAGAGCGTCGAGGGGGAGACGGTGAAGCTCAAGCTGACGAGCCCCCTCCGGCCCGGCTTGGTGCAGGGCGAGGACGGCAGCTTCTCGTACCTGATCATGCCGATTCGGCTCTCCACGTGAGGTGAGGGTGGCGGCGGCGCGCGGCGCCCAGTTCCGCTGCTACGCGCGCGTCGATGTGGCCTTCGAGCCGGGGCTGGTCGGCGTGGTCGGGCCGAACGGCGCCGGCAAAACGAGCCTCATCGAGATGATCCACTTCGGCTGCCTCGGATACTCGCCGCGCACGTCGACCGAATCCCAGGTGGTCCGGTTCGGAAACGACGTCACCCGGGTGGAGGTCGACGCCGTCACGAGCACGGGCTCGGTGACGGCGGAGGTCGGCTTCCGGCCGGGTGAGCCGAAGCGCGTGGTTGTGGGAGGCGCCGCCGAGCGGTCGGTGGCCGCGCTCCTGCACCGCTTCCCGGTGCTCGTCTTCACCCCCGACCGGCTGCGGCTTGTTCAGGGGGCGCCGGCGCTACGCCGCTCGTGGCTCGACCGAGCGGTCACCCGGCTGTGGCCGGCGCTGGCACCGGCGCCTGCCGCATACGCGCGCGCCCTGGCGCAGCGAAACCACCTCCTGCGCCGCATCCGCGCCGGCGCGGCGGCCGCGGAGGGCCTCGACGCGTGGGACGCGGTCGTGGCCGAGGCGGGCGAGGCCCTGGCCGGGGCGCGCGCGCGTGTGTGCTCGCGGCTCGCCGGGCCGTTCGCGACCAGGTTGACGGAGCTGGGCGGCGATCCCGGCGATGAGCCGCTGCGGCTCGTCTCGCACACGCCGGCCGCCGGGCTCGCAGAGGCGCTTGCGGCCGGCCGCCGGCGCGACGTCGCCCGCGGCGTCACGGGCGCGGGTCCCCACCTCGACGACCTCGAGCTCCACGACGCCGGCCGAGACATGCGCCGCTACGGCTCACAGGGAGAGCAGCGGCGTGCGCTCCTGGCGCTGATCCTGGCTGAGGCCGACCTGCTCTTCGCAGAGCGGGCTGAGCCGCCGCTCCTCCTCCTCGATGACGTGACGGGGGAGTTCGACGCGCGTCGGCGGGCGCTTCTCCTCGAGGTGGTAGGGCGGTTCGAGCAGGCCATCCTGACGTCCACCGACGAAGCCGACCTGGGCGGCGCGGCGGCGAGCGTCGTCCGGGTGAGCGACGGGCGGGCGATGGCGGCGTGAGCGATCTCGAGCGCATCCGGCCCGACCTCATCCTGGGCCGCCGGGCGCCGGCGGTGGCGCCCGAGCTCGCGGCGGCGCGGAAGGTGTGGACCGAGGTGGTCGGGGCGGCGGCCGCGCGCCATTCGCATCCCGCCCGGGTCACGGGCGGGGCGCTCGTCGTGGCCTGCGCGTCGTCCGCGTGGGCCGGCGAGCTGGCCATGCTGAAGTCCCGTATCCGGGCCGGCCTGCGCACCGCCACCGGCGCGGATCTGGACGTCCGGTTCGAGGTCGCAGACGTGCCCGGAGAGCCGACTTCGTGACACTTTTGTGACGCCTCTGCCGGCGGGCTCCGGCGACCCCCTCTGGTAGACTACGGAGTGTCCGTTTTCCGCCTATTCAAGCGGGTTTTCGTTTGTCAGAATCAGGCTACGACGCCAAAGACATCACGGTTCTCGAGGGCCTCGAAGCAGTTCGCCGGAGGCCCGGTATGTACATCGGCTCAACGGGGGCGCGCGGCCTGCACCATCTGGTCTACGAGGTGGTCGACAACTCGGTCGACGAGGCGCTCCAGGGGCACTGCGATCACATCACTGCGACCATCGCGCCGGACGGCCGCGTCACCGTGACCGACAACGGCCGCGGCATCCCCGTCGCGGTCATGAAGGAGGTCGGGCTCTCCGCGGCTGAGGTCGTCATGACCAAGCTCCACGCCGGCGGGAAGTTCGGCGGGAAGGGATACAAGGTGTCCGGCGGCCTCCACGGCGTGGGCATCTCGGTGGTGAACGCGCTCTCGGAGTCGCTCGACCTCGAGGTGCGCCGCGACGGGCACGTCTGGCGCCAGAGCTACGAGCGCGGCGACCCGACCGGCCCGCTCGCCAAGGGCGAGAAGACCTCCGAGACCGGCACGTCGATCACGTTCCTGCCCGACGGCGAGATCTTCGACGACACCGACTTCTCCTTCGAGACCCTGGCCCAGCGCCTGCGCGAGATGGCCTTCCTCACGCGCGGCCTGCGCATCGAGCTGACGGACGAGCGCGCCGGCGGCGAGCGGGCCGACTTCCGTTTCGAAGGCGGGATCCGCGACTTCATCGCCCACGTCAACGAGGGCAAGGAGCGGGTGCACAAGAACGTCATCTACTTCGACAGCGAGACCAACGAGGGCCAGGTCGAGGTGGCCATGCAGTGGAACGGCTCATACGTCGAGTCGACGTTCTCGTTCGCGAACAACATCAACACCCACGAGGGCGGGACCCACCTCTCCGGGTTCAAGGCGTCGCTCACGCGGACGGTCAACGACTACGCCCGCGCGAAGGGCCTCCTGAAGGAAAAGGAGGAGGCGCTGACCGGCGACGACTGCCGCGAGGGCCTGGCCGCGATCGTGTCCGTGAAGCTGCGCGAGCCCCAGTTCGAGGGGCAGACCAAGACCAAGCTCGGGAACCCGTCCATCCGCGGCGTCGTGGAGTCCGTCTGCAATGCCAAGCTGGCCGAGTATCTCGAGGAGCACCCGCCCGAGGCCCGCGCCATCGTGAACAAGCTGATCGCCGCCAGCCGGGCCCGCCAGGCGGCCCGCAAGGCACGCGACCTGATCAGGCGGAAGTCGGCGCTGGTGGGCGGCGGCCTCCCCGGCAAGCTGGCCGACTGCACCGAGCGCGACCCGCACGCCGCCGAGCTCTTCCTGGTCGAGGGCGACTCGGCCGGCGGCTCGGCCGTGGATGCGCGCGACCGCCGGTTCCAGGCCATCCTGCCGCTGCGCGGCAAGATCATCAACGTCGAGAAGGCCCGCATCAACAAGGTGCTCTCCAACAACGAGATCCAGGCCATGATCACGGCGATCGGCACCGGCATCGGCGAGGAGTTCAAGATCGACGCCGCCCGCTACCACAAGGTCGTCCTGACGTGCGACGCCGACGTCGACGGTGCCCACATCCGCACGCTCATCCTCACGTTCCTCTTCCGGCACATGAAGGAGCTGATCGAGGCCGGCTACGTCTACATCGCCCAGCCGCCCCTCTACAAGCTCAAGGTGGGCTCGGACGACCGCTATTTCGAGAAGGAGCACCAGCTCGAGGAGTGGTTGATCCGCGAGCGGCTGGACAAGGTGCAGGTGACGGACCGAGACGACGCGGAGTTGCGGCTCACCGAGACCCGCCTCCAGCGGCTCGGCCGCGCCGTCAAGGAGTACGAGGGCTGGGCGTCCAAGCTCAAGGAGGAACACGGCGCAGCGGCCGTCAATTATGTCAAGGACCACCGTCTGATCGAGCAGGAGATCGCAAGCCTCGACGACCTCGAGGCCTACTTCACGACCGGCGTTCCCGAGGAGGAGCCGCACCGCATCGAGGTGACGGGCCGAGTGGACGGCGCGCTTCGCGTCCGCATCATCGAGAAGTCGACCGGGGCCGCGCGGGCCACCGACATGCCGCTCGCCCTCTTCGAGAGCCCCGGCTACCGCAGCCTCAAGACGACCCACGGCCGGCTCGTCGAGACGGCTGGGCCGCCGCCGTTCTCGGTGCGCTTCGGCAAGCTCCAGGAGCGGGCGCACACGTTCGAGGGGCTGCGGCCGGCCATCCTCGAGCTGGCCAAGGAGGGGCTCAACCTGCAGCGGTTCAAGGGCCTCGGCGAGATGAACCCCTCGCAGCTTCGCGAGACGACCATGGATCCGGCGAACCGGGTGCTGCAGCAGGTGTCCGTCGAGGATGCTGCCGCGGCCGACGAGGTCTTCTCGATGCTCATGGGCGACCAGGTCGAGCCCCGCCGTGAGTTCATCGAACGTAATGCCCGCGACGTCAAGTTCCTGGACATATGACGGCTGCAAAGCTTCGCATCGCTGTGTCCTCCCTTGCTCGCGTGCTCAGCACGCGTCGCTCGGTGCGTCCTTGCGCTGCTCGCTGTTCGCTCGTCATATGGAGCCTTTCGGCTCGGCTCGTCGGAGGTGTGAGCTGAGATGGCCATAGGCCTCGACGGCGGCCGCATCGAGCCCCGCGAGCTCGCGGAGGAGATGCGCTCGAGCTACCTCGACTACGCGATGAGCGTCATCGTGGGCCGGGCGCTGCCCGATGTCCGCGATGGACTGAAGCCGGTGCACCGGCGCGTCCTCTTCTCGATGTCCGAGAGCGGGCTCCAGCCCGGCAGGCCATACTCGAAGTGCGCCCGTGTCGTCGGCGACGTGCTCGGCAAGTACCACCCCCACGGCGACACCGCCGCGTACGACACGCTCGTGCGGATGGCGCAGTGGTTCGTCCTGCGCTACCCGCTCGTCGACGGCCAGGGCAACTTCGGAAACCAGGACGGCTACGGCGCCGCCGCCATGCGCTACACCGAGTGCCGGCTCGCCCGGCTGGCGGTCGAGATGCTGCGCGACATCGACGCGGACACGGTCGACTTCGTGCCCAACTACGACGGCCGCCACCGCGAGCCGTTCGTGCTGCCGTCGCGGTTCCCGAACCTGCTCGTGAACGGGTCGGCCGGGATCGCCGTCGGGATGGCGACCAACATCCCGCCCCACAACCTGACGGAGACGATCGACGCCTGCGTCGCCCTGATCGACGACCCGGCCGCGACCCTCGAGGACTTGATGCACCACATCAAGGGCCCCGACTTCCCCACCGCCGGCACGATCATGGGCGTCAGCGGGATCCGCGAGGCCTATGCGACCGGCCGCGGCCGCGTCGTCATGCGGGCCCGCGTCCACACGGAGCAGTTGAAGGGCGGCCGCGGCGCCCTCATCGTTACCGAGCTCCCGTACATGGTCAAGAAGGGCGGCGACGACGGCGTGATCGCCAAGGTCGCCGAGCTCATCCAGTCCAAGACGCTGACCGAGATCGCGGACATCAACGACGACTCGGACCACACGGGAACGCGGATCCGCATCGAGCTGAAGCGCGAGGCCATCCCCAAGGTGGTGCTGAACAAGCTCTTCAAGCACACGCCGCTCCAGACCACCTTCGGCGTCAACATGGTGGCGCTCGTGGACGGCGTTCCCCGGACGCTCTCGCTGCGGCAGATGCTCGTCCACTACCTGGGCCACCAGAAGGAGGTCGTCACCCGGCGGACGAAGTTCGAGCTCGACCGAGCCGAGCGCCGGGCGCACGTCCTCGAGGGCTACCTGATCGCGCTTGACAACCTCGATGCGGTGATCGAGCTCATCCGGGCGGCCGACGACACCGACATCGCCAGGACCCAGCTCATGGAGCGGTTCGGGCTCTCGGAGGTGCAGGCCCAGGCGATCCTTGACATGCGCCTGCGCGCCCTCACCGGCCTCGAGCGGAAGCGGGTGAAGGACGAGCACGCCGACCTGATCGAGCGCATCGCCGAGCTCCGGGCGATCCTCTCCGACGAGGCGAGGCTGATGAGTCTCATCCGCGAGGAGCTGATCGAGATCCGCGACCAGTTCGGCGATCAGCGCCGAACCGAGATCCTGCCCGCGGAGGGCGAGATCGACCTCGAGGAGCTGATCGCCGAGGAGGACATGGTCATCTCGATCACCCGTTCCGGCTACATCAAGCGGCTCCCGCTCTCCTCCTACCGCGTCCAGGGCCGCGGCGGCATCGGCGTCATGGGCATGGACACCAAGGAGGACGACTACATCGAGCACCTGTTCGTTGCCTCGACGCACGACTACCTGCTCTTCTTCACGTCGGTCGGCAAGGTGTACCGGGTCAAGGTGCACGAGCTTCCGACGGGGAACCGCCAGTCGAAGGGCCGCGCGCTCGTGAACGTCCTGCCGCTGCGCCAGGACGAGAAGGTGATGGCCGTGATCGAGACCCGCGCCTACGACGAGGGCAAGTACCTGCTCTTCGCCACGCGGAAGGGCATCGTCAAGAAGACGGCGTTCAAGGAGTACGACACGGTGCTCAAGGCGGACGGCATCATCGCCCTCAAGATCCGCGACGACGACGCGCTGGTCGGCGTGCGCCTGACCAACGGCGAGGACGACATCCTGATGGTGTCGCGGAACGGCCAGGCGGTCCGCTTCTCGGAGGCCGACGTCCGGCCGATGGGGCGGATCGCCTCCGGCGTCGCCGGCATGAAGCTTCGCAAGGACGACGAGGTGATCGCCGTCGCGATCGCCCGCGACGAGCAGGACCTGCTGGTGGTGACCGAAAACGGGTTCGGCAAGCGGACGCGGGTCGAGGAGTACCCGACCAAGGGCCGCGGCACGATGGGCGTCCTTACGATCCGCTACACCGAGGCTCGCGGTCGCCTGGCCGGGGCGATGATCGTTCGCGACGGGTACGAGGTGATGCTGATCTCGCGCGAGGGCACGATCATCCGCACCGCCGTGGAGGGGATCTCGCGCATGGGCCGGCCGACGCAGGGCGTGCGGCTCATGAACCTGCGCGGCGACGACCGAGTCTCGTCCATCGCGCGCGTGACCGAGCCGCAGGCGCCCGAGACGGGGCCGCTGGTGGTGGAGGAACCGGTCGTCGAGTAGCGAGCTCGAGGGCCGCCGACCAGGCAGACCTCCTCGGCGATCGCCTGCGGCTGACGCGGGCGCGGGCTACCGTCTCAGGCGGTGCTTCGGGTCTGCGATAACTGCGGCGAATGGATGGAGGAGATCGTCGTTTCGGACGCTCCAGCCGTGGTCTGTCCGCACTGCGGCTATCACCGGCGGTTCCTTCGCCTGCCGCTTTTCCAGGTTACCGGGGCGAGCGCCGCTGGGAAGTCGCGTGTCTGCCGTGAGCTCCCTGCCTCGCTGCCGGAGTGCGTCGTGCTCGACCAGGACATCCTGCTTTCCGGTCTGGCATGGGAGGAGCATCGCCGGAACTGGCTGCGCATTGCGATGAACGTCCATCAAGGCGGCCGCTCGAGCGTCTTCCTCGCCACAAACCTCCCTGAGCACTACGAGCAGCTACCCGAACGCGCCTGGTTCGGTGAGATCCACTATCTCGCGCTCGTCTGCGAGGGCGAGACACTCCGCGAACGTCTCGGTCAGCGCCCCACGTGGCGCGGCGCGACCGAGGATCGGATCGTCGAGATGCAGGCGTTCAACAACTGGCTGAAGGAGAACGCCGCGGCGATGTCGCCGCCGATGACCCTGCTCGACACCACCGATGCCGATCCGTCGGAGACGGTAGCCGCCGTCGCCGCCTGGATCAGGACTCGGCTGGCTGCGCCGCCGCGTTATCTGCCGGCAGCCTCTCGATAACCGCCTGGTCAGGCGCTCCGTAGCTCCGCCGAAACGACGTCGGGGTCAGAGATCTGCACCCACATCCCGGCGCCGAGCTCGACGGAGGCCGCCACCGCCAGGCGCGGCCAGATCTCTGCGTGCCAGTGCCAGTCGGCCGCTCCCACCGGCGCGGCGTAGACGACCGCATTCCAGGCCAGATCGACCCCGAGGACGCCGCGCAGCCGGCGCACCGCCTCGCCGAGAACAGCGGCGAGCTCACCCCAGGCCGGGTCGGGGCGGTGGGCGTCGGGGACGATCCAGAGCTCGTACGGAAACCGGCTCCACGCCGGCGCGAAGATCCGAAGCCCGTCCCGTCGGAGCACCGTGCGGGCATCCTCGATCCCGACCGCTGCGCACAGCCGGCACCCGCCCTCGAACGCCGCCTGCTGAAGCGCCACCGCCGGCGGCACCTGGTCGAACGGGATCACCTGCGAGTGTGAGTGATCGAGCGACGCGCCTGCGGCCGGGCCCTCGTTCACGGCCACCATCACCCACGCGGCGCCGGCCGACCTGTGGTGTTCGTGGCGCCGGCGCCACGCCTCCGCCACCGCCGCAATCGCGTCCATTGTCACCTCCGAGAACGCGACCACGTGTGCGGGGCCGTGGACGACGACCTCCTGGCCCTGGATGGCCGGGAACTTGTTCGGGACGACCCGCGCCGACCACCCCGGCGAGTCCGCCGGCGCGCCTTCCGGCCGCCCGATCGCGAGCGTCTCCGGCGGCGTCATCGCCTCGTGGCCCTCGCAGAACGGGCACGTCTCGGCGTCGGCCACGCGCGTCGTCCGGCCGAGCGCGCCCGGGCGCCGCGAGCGGCCCGGCGCCACGATCACGGGGACGCCGGTGAGCGGGTTCGTGCGGACGTCTATTCCCGGCCGGCCTTGTCCGAGAGCATCTGCATGAGATCGATCGGGACCGGCAGGATCGTCGTCGAGTTGTTCGTGGAGGAGATCTCGAGCAGAGTCTGCAGGTAGCGCAGCTGGAGGGCGATCGGGTGCTCGCCGATGACCGCCGCTGCTTCGCTGAGCTTCGTCGACGCCTGGAACTCGCCCTCCGCGGAGATCACCTTGGCGCGCCGCTCGCGCTCGGCCTCGGCCTGGCGGGCCATTGCGCGCTGCATCCCGGTCGGGATCTCGACGTCCTTCACCTCGACGACGTTCACCTTGATGCCCCACGGCTCGGTCTGCTCGTCGATGATCTTCTGCAGGATCTGATTGATCTTGTCCCGCTCGGACAGGAGCTCGTCGAGTACGTGCTGGCCGAGCACCGACCGCAGGGTCGTCTGGGCGATCTGGAGCGTCGCCAGGCCGAAGTCCGCCACCTCGACGATCGCGGCGACCGGGGCCACGACCCGGAAGTAGGCGACGGCGTTCACGCGCACCGGGACGTTGTCCTTCGTGATGACCTCCTGGGGCGGCACGACCAGCGTGATCGTCCGCAGATCGACCTGCACCATCCGGTCGACGATCGGGATCAGAAGAAAGAGCCCGGGGCCCTTGGGGTCGCCGAGCAGCCGCCCCAGCCGGAAGACGACGCCGCGCTGATACTCGCGCAGCACCCGCACCGAGCTGGCCAGGATGGCGATGGCGAACGCCAGCAGGATCGCCAGGACGATGAAGGGGACGATCGATACGAGCACGATCATGAAGCGGCTCCCTCGGTTGGGGTCGGTACCGGTGAGACGCGCAGCGTGAGGCCCTCGACGGAGTCGACCACGACCTCGCTGCCTGCGGTCACCTCACCGTCGTCGTCCTCCGCCTCGGCCTCCCACAGCTCGCCGTGGACGAACACCTGCCCGCGCGGACGCAGCGCGGTCCGCACGATCGCCCGCTGCCCGAGCAGCCCGGCTGCCCCGGCGCCGTAGGCCGAGACCGGCTGGTGCCGGGCGGAGATCACCTTCGTTGCGATCACCGCGAGCCCTCCGCCGACCACGATCCCGATGCCGACCACGAGCAGCGGGTTCACGCCCACGCCGGATCCGGGCGTGCGGAACAGCATGAGCCCACCTGCGGTGAGCGAGAGCACCCCGGAGATGCCGATCAGGCCGTGGCTCGTGACCCACCCCTCGACGGCGATCAGGGCGACGCCGAAGATGATCAGCGCGACGCCCGCGAGGTTGATCGGGACGACCGAGAACCCGAAGAGCGCCAGGATCAGGCTGATCCCGCCGAGCGTGCCCGGCAGGATCACACCGGGGTGGAAGACCTCGTAGGCGATCCCGGCGATTCCCGCCAGAAACAGGAGGTAGAGCAGGTTGGGATCGATGAGGATGTTGAGGAGCTTGAGCGTCCACGGCATATCGAGCGTCTCGATCCGAGCGCCCGCCGTATGCAGCACGATCTGCTTCTGCGTGTAGGCCGTCGTCGTGCCGTCCAGCTGGTCGAGCAGCACGGGCAGGCTGCGGGCGACATGCTCGATCAGATTGCCGTGCAGGGCCTCGCTGGCCGTGTACTCGGTCGCCTTGCGGACGATCAGCTGCGCGAGCCGCGGGTTCCGGTGGTGATCCTTGGCCAGGCCTCGGATCTGCGCCTCGGCGTCGTTCTCGATCTTCCGTTTCAGGTCCGAGCCGATATTCTGGCCGGAGGCGTCGATCGGCGTGGCCGCGCCGATGTGCGTCGTCGGCGCCATCGCCGCCACGTCGGACGCCATGGTAATGACGGCGCCGGCCGAGGCGGCGCGGGCGCCCGTCGGGGCCACGTACACGATGACGGGCACCGGCGAGTGCAGCTCGTCCTGGATGATGTCGTCCATCGAGGTCGAGAGGCCGCCGGGCGTGTCGAGCAGGATCACCAGCGCGACGGCGTGGTCGCTCTTCGCCTTGTCGATCGAGTCCGAGACGAAGCTCGCCGACACGGGGTTGATCTCCGCGTTGAGCCGGATCGCCAGCACGAGCGGCCGGGCCGCGGCCGCGCCCGCGGGTGCCGGCGTTGCGCCCGCCAGGCATGCCAGCGCGAGGAGCATGAGGAGAAACCGTGTTCGCATCAGCTTCGGCCTTCACATAAAGCTTACCGACGGCTCGTGCAGGCTTTCGTGCCGAGATCGATAATCAGAGCCCGTGGGCGCGGGCACACGTGCTGGATGGGTAGCCGGGCTGACCGTCGCCGCGATCCTCTGCATCGCATCGCCGGCGACCGCAGCGAGCGTACGGATGGCCACGGCCGTCCGCCGCGGGCCGGCGCTGCCGCACGTCTTCGTGTCCCGGCGGACCTTCCAGATGGTCGGCACGAGCTGGCAGGGACGTGGACGGGTCGACCTCCGCGCCCGCGGCGTCGGCGGAGGGTGGACGCGGTGGGTCGGGGCGTCACAGGAGGCTCCCGCCTGGACCGGCCCGTCCCGGCGGGTGGAGCTTCGCGCCCGCGGCCGGGTCCGCGATCTCAGGGTGACGTTCATCACGACGCCGAAGGCGGGTGGGCCGGCGTCGCACGCGGTGCTTCCGGCGGTCTCGACCCGCCCCGCGATCATCACCCGCGCCGGCTGGCACGCCGACGAGTCGCTCAGGCGCGGCCCGCCCGAGTACGCACCCGCGCTGCGCATGGTGTTCGTGCATCACACCGTCACCGCGACGGCCGCGCCCTGCTCGGAGTCAGCCCGGATCGTGCGCGGCATCTACGCCTACCACGTGCTCACGAACGGCTGGAACGACATCGGGTACAACTTCCTCGTCGACAAGTGCGGGCAGGTGTTCGAGGGCCGCTACGGCGGCATGACCGAGCCGGTCATCGGCGCACAGACGAAGGGGTTCAACACCGGGTCGGCGGGCATCGCCGTGATCGGCACGTACTCTTCGCGCCCGCCGCCCGCCGCCGGCCTGCGCGCGCTCGAGCGGCTGATCGCCTGGCGGCTCGACGTCGCCCACGTGAACCCGCGCTCCTGGACCTGGATGAAGTCCTCGGGAAACCCCCGCTACCCGCCGGGGCGCCACGTCCTCTTCCACGCGATCTCGGGCCATCGCGACGGATCCCCGACGTCGTGTCCCGGAACCGCCCTCTACCGGCTCCTGCCCGGCATCCGGCGGGCGGTCGCCCGGATCGGGCTGCCGAAGATCTGGTCGCCCGAGCACCATCCGGGCCTCCGGCGGCTCGCCCCCGACGCCGCGCGCCCGGTCAGGTTCACCGCCACGCTCTCGACCTCGCTCCGCTCGATCCTCACGATCCGCGGGCCCGCCGGCGGGATCGTCGCCCGCCACGCCCAGCGGGGTGCCCAGGTGGAGTGGACGTGGCCGGGCCGGCTCGCGGTCCTGCGCGGCGGGGACTACCGCTGGAACCTGCGCGCCCCGGGGACGCTCCCGTTCGTCGGCTCGCTCGGCTCGCTGCCGTGGTGGCGCCTGCGTGCGCCGCCGGATGGGTTCACGGTCGCGTCCGGGGCCGTCACCGGCGGCGATCTGGCCAGCCTGCAGCACCCCGACGGGAACGTGCTCTCGATCGACTCCGCCGGGAAGGCGCACACGGCGCTCGTGGCCGACCTCGGCATCGCCACCACCCGTCCGGTTGCGGCCGCGGCGGCATCGGCCGGCGCGAGCGCCACGACGCTCCAGGGCGGGCGGGTGACGGTCGCGCTCTGGGACTTCCGCTCCAGCAAGTGGATCCCGGCTGGGTCGTGCGTTGGGCGCCCCCGCCGCGCGTGCAAGGTCGAGCGGTTCGCGTCCGCACACTCGTTCACGAACTGGGACGCGGGCTCGTCAAAGGCGCGGATGCGCGTTCGCTACAACTTCCCCGGCGCCGTTGACATCGACACGGTGCATGTCTTCCTCAGGGGCTAGACACGAGCGGACACGACGGGCTGGTAGAACCCGGTCTTCTCGGGCATCTCCCACGCGATGTCCGTGAAGCCGGCTCTGCGCAACGCGTCGGATAGGACGGCACGTGACAGGGCGCGGTAGGTCGTCCTTCGCTCAGTCACGGCCCAACTGCGTGCGTTGCCGACCATGATGAAATGACGCACGGTGTAGCGATCGCCCGATTCCCACTCCCACACCTGGAAGACGATGCGCTCGCCGGAGTCCGTGACGTACCGGCGTGGGAGGTCACCGGACGGCCGTTCGCGCAACGCGGCGTCGTAGTCGCGGATCGAAGCCAAGAGCGCTCCGCCCGGACGCAGGACGCGCCGAAGCGCGCCGCACGCGGCGTGCAGGTCGGCGTCGTCGAGCAGGTGCGGCAGCGCGTTGTCGAACGACAGCACCGCGTCGAAGTGACCCGCACCGTCGATGTCGAGCACGCGAAGGTCCGCCACCCCGGTCGTGATATCCAGGCCGCGAGCTGCGGCCTCGCGCGCGCAGCGCTGGACCGATGCCGGGCTGATGTCGGTCGCCGTCACCGCGAACCCGGCAAGGGCCAACCCGATGGCCTGCGTACCGATGCCTGATGTGGCATCCAGAACCGCGCCGGACGTCAGGCCGTGGTTTGTGCGCAGGAGATCGGTGATGATGCCGGCCTGCCTGGTAATCGAGGCGTTCCAGTCGGCGAAGATGAGGTGATAGTCGCCGGCCAGCTCGTCGTAGAAGTCCGCCGGAGTTTCGTCGGGTGCCATCGCCAACGCCTCAGGTGACGTACACGGCCTCGGCGGAGACGTACGGCCGGCCTGCGACAACGAGCCGGCCCTCGCCGTCGACGCCATCGCATCGGCCCTCGACGCCGGCGCCGAGGCGGACGCGGCGGCCACGCAGGTCGTCCCGCTCGAGCCCGCGGAACCCTTCGCGCTCGAAGGCGCGGTAGCGCCGTTCCACGGCGGCTAGGAGCTCGGCGAGGAGCTCGGCCCGGTCGACGGCGGCGCCCGAGGCGACGAGGAGCGAGGTGGCGGGCACGCGCGCGCCGGTGGGGAGGTCCTCCTCGCGCAGGTTCGCGTTGACCCCGATCCCGACGACGACCGCCGCGTCGCGGACCTCGGCCAGGATCCCGGCCAGCTTGCGGCCGTCGTGCACGACGTCGTTCGGCCAACGCACCGCGCACGCGACGGGCACGGCATCGCAGACGGCCTCGGCGACCACGAGCGTCAGCGGCGGCAGCCGCTCGGGAGGCGTCGCCGGCCGCAGCGCGAGGGAGAAGAGGACGCCGCTGCCGTAGGGTGACGTCCAGGCCCGGCCGCGGCGGCCCCGGCCCGCGGTCTGCTCCTCGCAGGCCGCGACCCCGCCCTCCGGGAGGTCCCATGCCAGCTCCTGCGTCGACGGGCACTGGTCGCGCCACACGTAGGGACGGCCGAAGGTGCCGCGAAGAAGGGGAAGCACGGCCCCCGGTCGCAACCCTTCGTCGCCCACGCAACTAGGATATCCGCTTCATGTTCCCGCAACCCAAACGCGCGGAAGCGCGTCTACTGCTCCGAGATCGGGTACGTGACGAGCCGGCGTACGCAAGCCTGTCGGATCTGGTGCTGGCGGTGCGCGCCAAGGACGGCGACGCCCGGGCGCTGGAGACGCTGGTGGAGCGCCACGCTCCAGGCGTGCGGCGGCTGACCGGATACCTGCTCTCGGATCACGAGGACGCAGAGGACGCAGCTCAGGAGGCGCTCGCCAAGCTTTGTACGCGCATCGGCCAGTTTCGCGGGGAAGCCCGATTCCAGACCTGGCTCTACAGCCTGGTGGCGAACACCTGCCGCGACCTCGGGGAGCGCCAGCGCCGCCGCCGCCATCAGCCGCTGGAGCAAGCGTTCGAGTCGGCTGCGGACGAGGTGCCGGAGGATGTCGCGGAGTGGCGCGACCAGCGCCGCCATCTGGCGGAGTGCATGCGCGCGCTCTCCGACGATCAGCGCCGGGTCATGGTGATGAAGGACGTCCTCCAGCTCTCCTACGAGGAGATCGCGCACGAGATGGGCATGCCGGTCGGCACGGTGAAGTGCCACGCCCATCGCGGCCGCGCGCGGATGCGCCGGGTGATGGCGCCGCCGGCGCGGGCGGCAGGGGCGTGACCTCCGAGGTCTCGCTCCCGCTCGACCGGGACGGGATCCGCGCGATCATCCCCCACCGCGAGCCGTTCCTGCTCGTCGACGAGATCACCGAGCTCGAACCGGGCGTGCGTGCCGCCGGCCGCTATCTCGTGAAGACGGAGGACTGGTACCTCCAGGGCCACTTCCCCGGAAACCCGATCATGCCCGGCGTGCTCCAGGTGGAGGCGCTCGCGCAGGTGGGTTCGATCTGCGGGCTTGCGCACCCCGACCTCGCCGGCAAGCTGGCGCTCTTCGCCGGCATCGACGACGTCCGCTTCAAGCGCGTCGTCCGGCCCGGTGACACGCTCGACCTGCGCTGCCAGATCAGCCGTCTCCGCGGGCCGATCGGCAGGGCCGAGGCCGAGGCGTCCGTCGCCGGCGAACTCGCCTGCCGGGCGACCCTGACGTTCGCGCTCACGCAGGTGGAGCTGTGATCACGGCCTGCCGTACAGGCGTCGAGGTGGCGGGCATCGGCTCCCACGCACCCGGGCGTATCATGACTAACGACGAGCTGGCGACGATGGTCGAGACCTCGGACGAATGGATCTCGAGCCGCACCGGCATTCGCGAGCGCCGGATCGCGGCGTCGCACGAGTCGTCGGCCGGCCTGGGTGCCGAGGCCGCCGCCCGGGCCCTCGAGAACGCCGGCGTCACAGCGGGCGACCTCGACCTGATCGTCGTCGCCACCGCCAGCCCCGACTACTACTTCCCGGCGACCGCGGCCTTGATCGGCGAGCGGCTGGGCGCGCGCGGCGTCGCCGGCTATGACCTCTCCGCCGCCTGCACGGGTTTCATCTACGCGCTCGCGCAGGCGTACGGACAGGTGGCCGCCGGCCTGGCTGACGCCGCGCTGGTGGTGGGCACGGAGGTCTTCTCGCGCCTCCTCGACTGGACCGACCGCTCGACGTGCGTGCTCTTCGGGGACGGGGCCGGCGCCGTGGTCGTGACACAGAACGGCTCCACGACGGGCCTCCTGGGATTCGAGCTCGGCACAGACGGGTCGGGGGCGGAGCTCCTCAAGGTCGCCGCCGCCGGGCACGAGGCCGAGGGTGCGGCCTCGCCCTACGTGCTGATGGACGGCGCGCAGGTCTACAAGTTCGCGACGACCGTCTCGGTCGATTCGGCGAGCCGAGTGCTTGCGGCGGCAGGCCTTGACGTCGCCGACGTCGACGTCTTCGTGCCGCACCAGGCGAACCGGCGGATCATCGACCATGCCGCCCGCCGGCTCGGCCTGCCGCCCGAGCGGGTCGTGACGAACGTCGACCGTTACGGCAACACCTCGGCCGCGTCGATCCCGATCTGCCTCGACGAGGCCTACCGCGGCGCCCGCCTCGGGCCGGGGGACATCGTCCTCATGACCGGCTTCGGCGGCGGGCTCTCGTGGGGCTCGTGCGTGATGGAATGGACCATCCCTCTGAAGGAGTCGAGATGAACAAGGTCGCCTTCTGCTTCCCGGGGCAGGGCAGCCAGCGTGTGGGCATGGGACGTGAGATGGCCCGCGAGTTCCCCGAGGCTTCGGCGGTCTTCGACGAGGCCGCGGCGGAGCTCGACTTCGACTTGCGCAAGGTGTGCTTCGACGGGCCCATCGAGCGTCTTTCCGAGACGGACGTCACACAGCCGGCGCTGGTCGCCGCCTCGCTGGCTGCCCTCCGGGCTGTGCAGTCACGCCTGGGCCTCCAGCCGGACGTGGTGATCGGCCACAGCGTGGGGGAGTACGCGGCGATCGCGGCCGCCGATTCGGTGGGCGTTGGCCTCGTGACGCGGCTCGTCCGCGAGCGCGGCCTGGCCATGGCCGCCTCGAGGGCCAAGGGCGCGATGGCGGCGGTTCTCGGGCTCGCAGACGAGGAGGTCGAGCGGCTGTGCGCCGAGACCGGGGACGTCTGGCCGGCGAACTACAACTGCCCGGGCCAGCTCGTCATCTCGGGCCGCGAGTCCGGCGTCCAGGCGGTCGCCGACCGGGCGCGGGAGCTCGGCGCCAAGGTTGTGCGGCTGCGCGTCTCCGGGGCATTCCATAGCCCTCTCGTGGAGGACGCCGCGGCGCGGCTCGAGCCGGTCCTGCGGGCGGCGCACTTCGGCGATCTGAGGACGCGGCTCATGTCCACCGTGTCGAGCAAGCTCGAGACTGTCGACCGCGTGCCCGGGCTCCTGGTGGAGCAGGTGACCGCCCCGGTGCGGTTCACCCAGTCCGTCCAGAACCTGCTCGCGGACGGCGTCCGGACGTTCGTCGAGATCGGCCCCGGCGGCGTCCTGGGCGGGCTCATCCGGCGCATCGACCGGTCGGTGACCGCCGTCTCCATCGGCTCCCCGGACGACCTCTCCGAGGCGGAGGCAAACCTTGCCGGATCGTGAGCTCGAGGGCCGCCTGGCGCTCGTGACCGGCGGCTCGCGCGGAATCGGGGCCGCCGTGTGTGCTGAGCTCGCCGGCGCGGGGGCTGAGGTCGTCGTGAATTACACGGCGAACGCGGAGGCCGCCGAGGCGGTGGCGGTCAGCCTCGACGGCCGCGGCCATGCCGTCAAGGGCGACGTCTCGACGCCTGAGGGGGCGACCGCCCTTGTCGACGAGGTCGAGTCCGGCATCGGGCCGATCGCGATTCTCGTGAACAACGCCGGGATCACGCGCGACAACCTGATCATGAAACTCGCCGAGGAGGACTGGCGCGAGGTGATCGACACCAACCTGGGCGGCGCGTTCTTCACCAGCCGGGCGGTGGCGCGGCCGATGCTGAAGCGACGCGAGGGGTCGATCGTCAACATGTCGTCGGTGGTCGGCGTGCACGGGAACGCCGGGCAGACCAACTACGCGGCCTCGAAGGCCGGCCTGATCGGGCTCACCAAGTCGCTCGCCAAGGAACTCGGGGGCCGCGGGATCCGGGTGAACGCTGTCGCGCCGGGCTACATTTCGACGGAGCTCACAGATGCACTGCCCGAGCCGGCCCGG
The DNA here is from genome assembly GCA_035639615.1 of Gaiellales bacterium. Lineage (GTDB taxonomy): Bacteria > Actinomycetota > Thermoleophilia > Gaiellales > JAICJC01 > JAICJC01. The sequence continues at coordinate 21,938 of DASQXS010000296.1, forward strand.
GAGGCGATCCTGAATGCGACCCCGCTCGGCCGGCTGGGGACCCCTCGGGACGTTGCCGCAGCGGTCAGGTTCCTGGTATCCGACGCCGGCGCGTTCATCACGGGGCATGTGCTCGCCGTGGACGGAGGACTGGGGATATGAGTGTGAATGGCGGCGGCCGCCGCCGCGTAGTGGTGACGGGCCTCGGGGCGGTGTCGCCGCTCGGGTTGACGATGGACGAGAGCTGGCAGAACATCTCCGCCGGCCACTCGGGCATCTCCAGGGTCGAGGGCATCGATGTCCCGGAGGGCACGGTGAACATCGCGGGCCAGGTGAAGGGCTTCGAACCCGGCGAGTACATGGACCGGCGCGCGGTGCGAAAGACGGACCGGTTCAGCCAGTTCGCAGTTGCGGCGGCGCGCCAGGCTGTCGCCGACGCCGGCCTCGACATCTCGGCCGACGCCGATCGCGTGGGGTGCTCGATCGGCACAGGCGTCGGTGGCCTGAAGACGCAGGAGGTCGCGCACGCGAAGCTTTTCGACGCCGGCCCCAACCGGCTGAACCCGTTCTGGGTGACGGCGCTGATCGCGAACATGGGCGCCGCCGAGGTGTCGATGCAGCTGGGCACGCGCGGGCCGCTCACGACCGAGTGCACCGCCTGCGCGGCGTCGGGCATGTCGATCGGCAACGCCACCCTCTACATCCGTGCCGGCATGGCCGACGTCATGCTCGCCGGCGGTGTCGAAGCCCCGGTGACGCTGCTCGCGCTGGGCGGGTTCGGGACGATGCGCGCGCTCTCCCGGCGGCTGGACGACCCCGAGGGCGCGAGCCGCCCGTTCGACTCCGGCCGCGACGGGTTCATCCTGTCCGAGGGAAGCGCGGTCCTGGTGCTCGAGGAGTTGGAGCACGCTCGCGCCCGCGGCGCCGATATCTACGCCGAGGTGCTCGGGTACGGCATGTCATCGGACGCCCATCACGTCACCGAGCCCGACCCCGTCGGCACGAACCCGGCGCGGGCGATGACGATGGCGATGGAGGACGGCGGTGTGACGCCGGACGACATCGGCTATGTGAACGCCCACGGCACGTCGACGCCGGCCGGCGACACGGCCGAGACGCGCGCGCTCAAGATCGCCCTCGGCGAGGAGCGGGCGCGGCAGGTCCCGGTGTCGTCGACCAAGAGCGAGACCGGCCACCTGCTGGGCGCGACGGGTGCGCTGGAGGCGGCGATCACGGTGCTCGCCATGCGCGACGGCTTCCTGCCGCCGACCATCAACCTCACCGACCCCGATCCCACCTGCGACCTGGACTACATCGCCAACACGGGCCGCGAGGCCGACGTCCGGGTCGCCATAACGAACTCGTTCGGCTTTGGCGGCCACAACGCCGTCCTCGTCCTCGCCCGGTGGGACGACGGAGCAGCCGGCTAGCACCATGGCAGAGAACATCAGCGTCGACGTCTCCCGTTCCGACGACGGCGGCCGTCCGGAGCGGGCGCCGCTCACCCGGAACACCTGCCCGGTCTGCAACTCGCATTACCGCGAGGACGAGATGGTCGCGAACCTGCGCGTGTGCACGAACTGCGGGCACCACTTCCCGGTGACCGCGCGGGAGCGCATCCTCCAGCTCGCCGACGAGGGCACCTTCATCGAGATCGCCCGCGGGCTGCACTCGTCCGACCCGCTCGAGTTCGCCGACTCCAAGCCGTACCCGGACCGGCTGCGCGCGGCCGAGCGCTCGACGGGGCTGCGCGACGCCGCCATCGTCGGCTCCTGCAGCATCGGCGGCACCCCGACGGCGCTCGCCGTCATGGACTTCGCGTTTCTCGGCGGCAGCATGGGGTCGGTGGTGGGAGAGAAGTTCGTGCGAGCCGCCGACCTGGCGATCGCCCAGGGCCGGCCGCTCGTCTCGGTCGCGGCCTCGGGCGGCGCCCGCATGCAGGAGGGCGTCCTGGCGCTCATGCAGATGGGGAAGACGGTGGCGGCGGTGGACGAGCTGCGCGAGACGGGCCGGCCCTTCATCTCTGTCCTCGTCCACCCGACCACGGGCGGCGTCGCCGCCAGCTTCGCGGCGCTCGGCGACATCATCATCGCCGAGCCCGGCGCGCTCCTCTCCTTCTCGGGCCCCCGCGTCGTCAAGCAGACGACGCGAGAGAGCCTCCCGGACGACTTCGGCCTGTCCGAGTCGAACTTCCGCCACGGCCACGTCGACCTGATCGTCCCCCGGGTGGAGCTGCGCGACGCGACCGCCCGCGCGCTCGCGCTCCTCACCGGCGGCCAGCCGTACCGCCCGCCGCTCCTCGTGGGCGACCTCGACCCGGTGGGCGCGCTCGGCCGGGCCGTTACCGGCATGCGCCAGTGGATCGGCGACCTGAACCCGTTCCGCAACGGAGCCGGCGATGGCGACGACTGAGCGGTTCGCGTTCCTGCGCCGCCGCGGCGAGGGCGACCCCTGGCACGCGGTCCAGCTCGCACGCCACCAGGACCGGCCGTACACGCTCGACTACCTGGCGCGGATGTGCGACGACTTCCTGGAGCTCCACGGCGACCGGGCCGAAGCCGACGACGCCGCGATCGTCTCCGGGATCGGCTCGTTCCGCGGCCAGACCGTCGCCTTCGTCGGCCACCAGAAGGGCCGCGACCTGAAGCAGCGCACCCACCGTAACTTCGGGATGCCGAGCCCGGAGGGATACCGCAAGGCGATGCGCGTGTTCTCGATCGCCGGCCGGCTCGGCTTCCCGGTGGTGACCCTGATCGACACGCCCGGCGCGGCGCCGGGCGTCGGCGCGGAGCAGCGCGGCCAGTCCGGCGCCATCGCGCGCTCGCAGCTCACCTTGATGGGCCTGCGCGTCCCGGTCGTCGCGTGCGTGATCGGAGAGGGCTCATCCGGCGGGGCGCTCGCCATCGGCATCGCGGACCGGGTGCTCATGCAGCAGAACGCGATCTATACCGTCATCTCGCCAGAGGGCTGCGCGGCGATCCTGTGGAAGGACGCGGGCGAGGCGCGCCGCGCCGCCACGGCGCTGCGACCTACCGCCGAGGCGTGCCTGGCGCTGGGCGTGGTGGACGCGATCGTCCCGGAGCCGTCGGGTGGGGCCCACAAGGATCACGCCAAGGCGGCCGAGCTGCTGGCGGACGCGATCCAGACCGAGCTCGAGGTGCTCGCCGCCATCCCGCCGATACAGCGCCGCTCAGGCCGGCGGCTCAAGTTCCGGGCGATGGGCGCGTACATCGAGTAGCGCCGGGCCGGCCGCTCACCCCGCCGGTAGGCTCCCCCTCCGTGAACCGCGGCCTCAACCGCCTCGAGGTGATCTCGGTTGCCGCCGCGGCGGCGCTCACCGTCGTGGCCGGCGCGCTGGATGTGGCAGGCGCCGCCAATACCGCCGTCTTCGTCGCCTCCGGTGCGGCGCTGGTCGCGCTGGCGTGGATCGTGGGCGTCGCCACCGAGCAGCTCGGCGAAAGCTCGGGGCCCAAGGTCGGCGGCGTTCTGAACGCCACGTTCGGGAACGCGGCCGAGCTCATCATCACCATCTTCGCCGTGCGGGCCGGCCAGCTCGAGGTCGCGACGGCGTCGATCACGGGCTCGATCCTCGGGAACACGCTGCTCGTCCTCGGGGCGTCGTTCCTGGTGGGCGGGCTGAAGAACGGCCTCCAGACGTTCGACCAGCGCATCGCCGGGATGAACGCCTCGATGCTCGCCCTGGCGGTCATCGGCCTGGGCCTCCCCACGGCGTTCGCCTCGGCGCGGGGCATCGGGCCCGACGCGCAGACGATCTCGGACGTGACGGCGGCGATCCTGCTCACCCTGTACGTCCTGAGCCTCATCTTCTACTTCCGCACCGGCGCCGGCGGCCATGCGCCGTCGGGGCTGCCCCACTTGTCGCGGCCTGTGGCGATGGGGCTCCTGCTCGCGTCGACGGCGTCGGTGGCGGTGATCTCGGACGTCTTCGTCGGCACGCTCGCGGGGGCGATCGCCGACCTCGGCATCTCGCCGGCGTTTCTGGGCCTCGTGATCGTGCCGATCGTCGGCAACATCGCCGAGAACATCGTCGGCATCAAGATCGCCTACCAGAACCAGATGGACTTCTCAATGGTGGTCTCGCTGGGCTCCTCGCTCCAGGTTGCGCTCGGCGTCGCGCCGCTCCTGGTCTTCATCTCGCTCGCGACGCCGCACGAGTTCGATCTCGTGTTCCCGGTCATCCAGGTCCTGGCGTTGGCCGCCGCCGTGACGATCACGGCGTTGATCGCCTCCGACGGCGAGTCCAACTGGCTCGAGGGCGCCCAGCTGATGGCGGTGTACGTGATCATCGCGACGGCGTTCTGGTATCTGTGAGCCGGGCCGAGCGACTCGCGTTCGCCGTCGTCTTCGCCCTGTCCGTGGCGGCCGTTGGTCTGCGGGCTGCCGGCGCCCGCGGCGCGATCGTCTTCGTGGTCGCCGCCGTCGCCCTGGCCGGCCTGGCGTGGCTCCTCGGGGAGGCCACCGATCAGGCGGGTGACACCGCCGGCCCGCGCGCGTCGGCGCTCATCAACGCGAGCTTCGGCAATCTGCCGGAGATCGTCATCGTCGTGCTCGCGATCGACGCCGGCCTCTCCGATATCGCCCGCGCCTCGATCATCGGATCTGTGATCGGCAACATCCTCCTCATCCTCGGGATCTCTCTGCTCGCGGGCGGCTGGCGGCATGGGATCCAGACGTTCAACGAGCGGGTGGCGGCCACGAATTCGTCGATGCTGATCCTCGGGCTCGTGGGGCTTGGCCTTCCCACCCTCTTCGCCGCGCTGCACTCCGGCGGAGACGAGGCTCGGGTGCTGTCGGACTGGACAGCTGGAGCGCTGCTCTTCTCGTACGTCGCCTACCTCTTCTTCAGCTTCAACACGCCCGGCCTCCAGTTCAAGGACGAACCGAGGCCGCCGCGGTGGAGCGGACGGGAGGCGGTCGCGGCCCTCGTGGTCACCGCCCTCGCGACGGGGATCGTCTCAGAGGTGCTCGTGCATTCGATCGAGTCGGCGATCCGCTCCCTCGGCGTTCCGCGTGCGTTCGTCGGGCTCGTCGTCGTGCCGTTCGTGGGCAACGTGGCGGAGCACTTCTCGGCGGTGCGGCTGGCCGCGCGAAACCGAGTCGACTTCGCCATGGGGATCGCGTATGGGTCAGGGATCCAGATCGCGCTCGGCGCGAGCGGCATCGCCGTCTTCGCCTCGATCGCGCTTGGGAACGAGCTGACGCTCGTGTTCGACCCGTTGCAGCTGGCGGCACTCGGTGCCGCCGCTGTGGGCTCGACGCTCGTCGCCCGCGGCGGCGAGACCAACTGGCTCGAGGGGCTTCAGCTCCTGGCCGTCTACCTGATCGTCGCCGTGGCGGTCTGGCTGAGATAATCGTGGGGAGGGCAGGCCCTCCCCCCCACAGGCTCCTCGCGCTACCGGACTGGGTACGACCGCCCGTTGATGGCCGGCAGCACCTGGCCCGTGACCCATGCGGGCGTGGTGGTCACGCCGGGCTGATAGTTGAACGCCCCCGACGGCAGCTGCCGGGCGGCGAGCCAGGCGAGCGCCTTCCGGTTTCGCAGGTGGCAGGTGTGGCGGGCCTGGATCGCCCAGGACGTCGACTGGCTGTTGGCCGGGGCGCCGGGGAGGAGCGCGTAGCCGTTGGCGGCGGTCTGGGCGGTGTCCAGGTACCCGAAGGCGCGCGTCACCGATCGCGCGCCGCACGGCTCGCGTGCCGCACGGAGCGCCATCACCGCCGCCGACGTGTCGTCGCCGTCGGGCGCGGCCGAGGACGACCATGAATACCCGCCGCCGGAGTGCTGGGAGGCGCGGATGAGGGCCAGCGACCGCCGCGGCGCCGGCACGCCCGCGGCGCGAAGGGCGATCACGCCCCAGTATGTCGAGTTCAGCGTCGAGCCGATCCTCCCGCCCCCGCCGACGCGGGCGCGCAGCGCCGTCACCAGGTTCCGGCCGGCGAAGGCGCGCGGGTTTCGGCCGATGGCGACGACCGCCAGGATGCCGCGCTCGAGCGAGAACGCGTTCCGCCACCGGCCCGCGTGGCGGCCGAGGTAGGTCGCCATCGTCCTGCCGCCGGGCCGGTGCGCGCGTCCGGGCGAGCGGCCGGCCGCCCGGAGGCCCATCGCCGCCCACTCCGTGAGCGACACGGACGCGCGCGTCGAGCCCGCCTCGGCGATGCCGCCCGAGTGCTGCTGGCGGCCGAGAAGGTACGCTGCGCCCGTGGCGGCCTGTGCGGGCGCGGCGGCGGCGAGGACGGCTGCGGTCGTGGCGAGGACGGCGATTCTGGTCATGTTCCCTCCAGTGGTGCGAAGCTGCCGCGGAGCCTCGAGTCGTAGCGGTCGAGCATGCGGATGAGCCCGGGGCCGGCCACAAGGGCGAGGACGGCGTTCCCGGCCGCGTGGGCGACGTCGAACCAGATGCCGGCAGAGACGAGCGCGACGTACGAGGAGCCGGTCGCGCCGGGCCCGAGCGCGCTCCACTCCCACAGATCCATCAGCCAATCGAACCCGAACCCCCACGCCACGCCGAAGACGGCGAGGGCGAGGCGGTGGCGAAGGAGGGGGCGCATCCACCCTGCCGTCAGGCCGACCAGCCCCCATCCCAGCATCTGCCACGGCGTCCACGGCCCCTGGCCCAGGAACGCGTTCGAGGCCAGCGCCGCCGATGCGCCCGTAGCGAGGCCCGCTCGGGCGCCGAGGCTCGTGCCCGCGACGGCCGTGAGCACCGTCACCGGCTGGACGTTCGGGACGGCGGCGAACACGACCCGCCCGGCGGCCGCGGCCGCGGCCAGCGCGGCGATGAGCGCGAGCTCGCGGCTGCGGTTCGGCCCGGTCTCGACGGCGACGAGCGCCAGCGCCCCGGCGGAGACGAGCGTGAGGGCGACGAGGCTAAGCAACTGCGGCCTCCACCCGGTTCAGCTCCCCGGCGTCGACCCGCCCGCCCGTCAGGCGGACGGCCGCCTCGGCCGCCTCGGCGACGAAGCCCGCGTCGTGACTCACGATGACGACGGCCGCGCCGCCCGCGGCCAGCGTCCGCACGATCGCCGCGATCTCGCTCCGGCGCCGCCCGTCCACGCCGCGTGTCGGCTCGTCGAGCACGAGGAGGTCGGGCTGCATCGCGGTCACCGACGCGATCGCGAGCCGCTGGCGCTCGCCGCTCGAGAGGTCGCGCGGGTGGCGGCCGGCGGCCCAGGCGAGGCCCAGGCGGTTGAGCTCGGCCGCCGCCCGGGCCGCCCGCTCGGCCGCCGGGACGCCGAGGTTGCGAAGGCCGTACTCCACCTCCTCCGCGGCGGTGTCGTGCAGCAGGTAGCAGGCCGGATCCTGGGCGACATACCCGGCTCGCCCGGAGCGCGTCACCGCGCCGCGATCGAGCGGGAGGAGGCCGCAGGCGGCGAGGGCGAGCGTGGTCTTGCCGGCGCCGTTGGGCCCGGTGACGGCGGTGACGCGCCCTCGGGGGAACGCGGCGGTCACATCGTGGAGCGCATCCGTGTCGCCCAGGCGCTTGCAGGCGCCGTCGACCCGGACCCCGTCCCCGGTCGGCGCCGGCGGGCCGGGCGCGGCCGCAGGCGGCCGCGGGAGGAGCCACGGCGCCGACGGCGCGAGCGCCGCCTCGGCCGCGGACGGCGTCCCGTCCACCCACACCCGGCCGTCGCGGAGGGCGACGACGCGGTCCGCGACCGGGAACAGCCGCTCCGTCCGGTGCTCGGCCACGACCACGGTCACGCCGTGGCGGTCGCGGAGGTCGATGAGCGCCGCCACGAGCGCATCGGCGGCTCCGGGATCGAGCTGGCTCGTCGGCTCGTCGAGCAACAGGATCCGCTGACCCATGGCCAGGACTCCCGCGATCGCGACGCGCTGGCGCTCGCCGCCGGACAGGCTGCGCGTCTCGCGCCCTTCGAGCCGGCCCGCGCCGACCATCCCGAGCGCCGCCCGCGCCTGGGGCAGGATCGCGTCTCGCGCCGCGCCCAGGTTCTCGGGCCCGAAGGCGACGTCGGCGAGGACGCGGCGCATCACGACCTGCGACTCGGGATCCTGGAAGACGAGCCCCGCGTGTCGGGCGAGCTCGCCGGGGCGGGTGTCGCGGGTGTCACGGCCGGCGATCCGGACGCGGCCGTGAAGCTCGCCGCCGTGGAAGTGGGGGACGAGCCCGAGCGCCGCTCTGAGCAGCGTCGACTTGCCGCAGCCGGACTCGCCGACGACGAGCACGAGCTCGCCGGCCTCGATCTCGAGGTCGATGCTCTGGAGGGCGGGCCGGTGGCCGCCCGGGTAGCGGTGGCCTACGCCCTGGAAGCTCAGCGCCGCCATGGCACCACCGCCGCGAACGCCGTCAGGGCGAGGAGGAGCGCCGCCGAGCCGGCGACCGCCGCCGGGCGGAACGGGTCGCCCAGCGTGTCGAAGTAGCGATAGCCGCCGGCGCCGGTCGCGATTGCCGTTGCCACGACGGCCACCGCTGCTGCGCCCAGCGCCGTCAGGCCCCGCTCGCGGCCCGTCGCCGGCCTCACCGGCGCGGCGGCCCTGGCCGGCCCGCCGTAGCCGCGGGCCTCCATCGCCTCGGCGATCGCCAGGGCGCGCTCGAGCGACATGCCCACGAGTGGGCCCATCAGCCGAGCCGCGGTCTGGGGGCGAGAGATGCGGGCCGCGCGGGTGCGCGCGGCAAGGACGATCCCGGCGGCGTCACGCTCGAGCGCGGGGAGCATCTGCGTCGAGAGCGCCGCGATCATGGCCGACCGCGGCGCCACTCGGGCGACCGCGCGGAGGAGGAGATCGGAGTCGGCGAGGCGCACGAACGCCGCCGCGGCGAGCGCCGTCGCGGCGATGCGCAGCGCCGCTGCGGCGCCGAAGACGACCTCCTCGAGGGTGACCTGGGTGTCGAGCACGGGGATCTCGGGGCCCTGCCAGAGCACGGTCAGTCCCTGGACGGCGACGAACGGCTCCAGGGCGAGCACTGTGAGCCCGCTGGTGAGCGCGAAGGTGACGTACATCCGCCGCGGCGGTCCGGCCACCGCCAAGAGCATCGCCGCCGCGACCGCCGCCGCCGCCGGCCAGAGTGGGTTCTCGAGCGCGACTGCCGCGACTGCGACGGCGCCGGCGGCGAGAAGGGCCGGAAGGGGCTTCACGGCCGTCCCCCGGCGGCCACCACCCGGCCACCGTCCAGGGCGACCGCGTATGTGGCCGCGACCCGGTCTGGGTGGCCGGCGAGCGTCCGCGCGGCGGCGCACGCCGCCGACCGGTCAGCGCCGGCGACGATCAGCGCCGCCGACCCGGTGGTCGCCTCGGGTTGGTAGGCAGCGATCACCGCGTCGGCGTCCGGCTGCGGCCGCGTTCCGGCCGGGCCGTGGTAGACCATCACCCTGCCGTGGTCGAGGTAGACGGTGAGCCCGCGCCCGCGCCACGTCGCCGGGGCGAGCGCGTCTGCGGCGGCCGCGAACGTCTCCACGCGGATCGTGTACGGCGACGGGCGGGCGGCCACCTGCACGCCGTCAGCCCGAAGCGCCGCCGCGACGGCGGATGCGCAGGCGAGCCCGGACACGTCCACGCTCCGCGGCCGATGGCCGTCGAAGCCGTGCACGAACGGGTCCGGCCACGAGCCGATGGCCACCGGGATCCGGATCAGGTCGCTCCAGTAGCGGTAGTCCCACCATTCGCGGTCTCCCGGATGGAGCGTGTAGTCGGCCGCGCCCCTGTCGGCCTCGATCCCGTTGATGAAGTACAGCCAGTCCCACCCGGCGGAGCGGTCGCCGTGGAGCCCGTCGATCGCGTCAACGAAGCGCCCACTGTAGGACGTCTCGACGCGTGCGTTCCTGCGCAGGGCGGTGAGCGCCGACTGGCCGGGCGCGGCCCGGGCGGAGTCGAGCGAGGCGCGGCCGTAGTCGCGGGTGATAGTCAGGGTCACCGCGGAGGGTCCCGGGGGCGGCGCCGCGGCCTGGTTCGAGGTGCATGCCGCGAGCGCCGCCCCGACCGCGGCGGCGCAGGTCAGGGCCCGACGCGGACCCATATCCGGGGCGAGCGGATCGCCCTCTGCTTCGTCGCCCGCACCACATACGTGCCGGCGTGGACGAACCGGACCGTCACCTTCCCCAGCGACCCGGCCCGGGTGGCGGCGCCGTTCACCGCGACCCAGGCGTGTGCGGCGGGCGTGCCGGTGCCGGCGTCGTCGTAGGAGGTCACCGTGAAGGTCGCCGTCTGCCCCGCCTCGAGCGTTCTCGACGTCGCCCGCAGCCCCAGCGTGGGCTGGGTCGCCCCGGTCCCCGAGTCGAAGGACGTCCAGTAGAAGAGCGCATGCATTCCCGGCGTCGCCGTGACCGAGCCCGCGCCGAGCGACGAGAGCACGTGCCCGATCTTGAACGCCCAGAAGTGATTCGAGTCGCCCGGGAGCCCGTTGATCGAGTTGACGAAGAAGCCGCAGCACGAGAACCACTTGAGCCCGAGGCCGAAGCCGTGCGTCCGCGACGCGGTGATCAGCGCCCCGAGCGGCGTGGGGTGGGCGAGCTTGTGGCCCTTGACGGTGCCCGTGAACGGGACCGGCCGGCCCTGGAACACGGTGTGAGCGGGCCCTTCGACCCGCAGGTGAACGTGGATTCTGGCGGCGGCCGGGCCGGCGGGCGTCAGGGCGGCAGCGACGGCAAGCGCGGCCGCGAACGTCAGGCGAACCCTTCGCAACGTGTCCTCCTTCCTCGAGAGGCGTCGACGTCTGTGCGCGGGCGGCAGGTCTTCTGGCTCGGACGGGGCTCCCGGTCTCCCGGGCCGGCCGGCCTGCCTTCCCGGCCTCTCGGCCAGTGGCCACCTCACGGTGTTGCCGGACGGACGTCCTCACAGCGGCGGGACCGCGCCGGACTCTCACCGGCTTCCCTTGGCCGCTCGCGGAGCGCGAGTGTACCACCCCGCGGGACGGCGTGATCCTACGGCCGTTCTCGGACCGGATAACAGCCCAGATAGCCCAGCTCGGCCACATGCTCGTCCAGGTCCCGCAGCGCTGCGGCGACTGACGGGTCGAGCGGATGGCCCTCGAGGTCGGCGTAGAACTGGTAGTTCCACGGCCGCCCGGCGATCGGCCGGGACTGGAGCGACGTCATGTTGACGCCGTAGCGGCCGAGCGGCTCGATCGCGCTCACGAGCGCTCCCGGGTGGTGATGAGTGACGAACCGGACCGCGGTCCGCCACGCCCGGCCGTTGGCACGATCGAGCCGGGTGTGCGGGGCCACGG
>DASQXS010000297.1:0-15687 GCA_035639615.1 Gaiellales bacterium
GCCATGGCAGCGGGCCGCCGCCCGGCGCAGGCTCGCCAGATCGCGCTTCTGCGGGAGGTACTCGGCGGCACCCGGACCGCGTGACGAGGCCATCTCACGCACTGGCCGGGGCCAGTTCCGGCAAGATCTCGTGCTCGTAGAGGTCGAACAGCCGATCCTGGTCGGCGCCGACTTGTTGCACGACGACGCGGTCGTACCCGGCCTCCTCGAACTCGCGGAGCCGGGAGATGTGCCCGCCGGCGCCGTTTGCGCACGGGATCGATCCGGCCACGTCATCCTCGGTGACGGTGGCCACCGCCTGCTCGAAGTGCGCCGGAAGCGGCAGGATCTGGCTGAGCTCGCCGGCGAGGCCCGCCGTCGGCCACGTCTCCAGGGCGATCCGCCTCGCCGCCGTCTCCGACTCGGCCATGCATGCGTCGAGCTTCCCGTAACAGGGCTTGCCCTCGCCGCCCGCCTCCCGGAAGAGGGCCGCCGCGTCCGGGTCGGGCGCGAGGTTCATGTAGCCGTCGCCGATCCTCCCGGCGAGCCGGGTGGCGTGCGGCCCGAACCCGGAGACGACGATCGGCGGCGGGGCCTCCGGCACGGTGAAGATCGTCGCCTGCTCCACCGTGTAGTACCTGCCGAAGTGCGACTGAGATCCGCCCTTCCAAAGGAGACGCATCACGGCGACCGCCTCCTCGAGCATCTCGCGGCGGACGCCGCTCGACGGCCACCGCTCGCCGAGGATGTGCTCGTTCAACGCCTCGCCTGTGCCGACGCCGAGGAAGAATCGCCCCGGCATCATCACGGCCGTCGTCGCGGCGGCCGGGGCGATCACGGCGGGATGGATGCGCACCGTCGGGCAGGTCACGGCCGTTCCGACCTCGACCCGCTCGGTCACCCGGGCGATCGCGCCCAACACCGACCAGACGAACGGGCTCTGGCCCTGCGCATGCGTCCAGGGGTGGTAGTGGTCGGAGATCGTGAGGACGTCGAAGCCGACCTCCTCAGCCCGCCGCGCCCAGCTCACGAGTGCGTCCGGCCCGTGCTCCTCGCTCGAGAGGTGATAGCCGATCTGCACATCGGCGTCGTTCCCATCCCCGGACGTGCACAAACGGCGACACGTAACGCTTCGGGCTCCTTGCGCGATACGGACTCATTACGGTCGGCGGCTACGGTCCCGCGACGGAAGGGAGGAAGTGCCGGTGGGTCACCTTCGTCTGGGCACGGCGTTCATGGCGGGCGCAGCCGGCCTGCTCGTCGCCACCAGCGCCCCGGCCACGGCGGATGGCCACAAGCCACTGCTCCCGAACCTTGTTCGGAAGGGCAGCTTCGAGCATCCGCGGGTTCCGCTCAACATGTCGGCACCGTTCGCGTCGATCCCCGGCTGGAAGCTCGCCTTCGGGGATGCGATCGAGATCAACGCCGGGGACGCAGCGAAGAAGCGCCAGTACGTCGAGCTCGACTCGGACAGGTCGAGCGGGATCTATCAGCAGGTGCCGACCGCCGACCACCCCCTCTACCGGCTCGAGTTCTACTTCTCGCCCCGCCCGGGGACGTCGCGGGCCGAGAACGTGCTCGTCGTCAAGTGGCACCGGCGAGCCGTGGCGGTGGTGTCTGCCGACGGCCGCAAGCTCCGAAGGCCGAAGTGGAAGCTCTACACCTTCAAGGTGCACGCGACCGGGAAGACCACCCGCCTCGAGTTCGATGATGCCGGCATCTCCGACTCCGTCGGGACCTGGATCGACGGCGTCAGGGTGACGCAGTGGCGCGGCGCCAAGCCGCCCAAGCACTGAGCCCCGCCGGCTGAGCCGCACGTCCCCGATCCGGGGGACGCCGTCGACCCGCCGTGCCCCTACGGTGGGAGGGCGACCCCTGATGGCCCGGCTCCTGCTCTCCACCCTCATCGAGGACGTCGCGGCGTCGCATGATGCGACCATCAGCCGCGTCGTCCGCGCACTTCTGCGCTCGCCCGTGACGGACGCCGAGCGCGTCGGCGAACGCCTGTGCGTCTTCGGCTGGGAGTACGGCTCGACCGCCGACCGGCTCTCGTGGCGCTACCGCGTCGTCGGCGAGGAGACCGGAACGGAGTACGTCCGCTTCGGCCTTGCCATGCCGTCGGGGTCCGATCTCCTCCTCTGCGTCTTCGGGCTTCAGCTGCAGATCGCGCTGAACGGCCTGTCGGCGACCTCGCAGGACGAGATCGCGTGCTTCATGGAGCTGATGGCCGCCGTCCGGGCGGAATAGCCTCCTCCGCGCCCGCCCGGTGGTGGACGTCCAGCCAGGCGGGCGCATGTCAGGGAGGCACCCTCGTCGCGGTGCGCGCCGGAGGATGTACGTCCACTCTTGCCGGGCTCGGGGCGCATCGCTAGCCCCCTACCCGGGTGGTCTCACGGGGGGAGATGCCCACCTGGTTAAATCGCGCGATGCGCATCGTCACCGACTTTCCCCGCCCGGTTCGGACGATTCCCACCGCCTGGATCGAGCTCGCCGACGGCTGCCGTCTCGCCGCCCGGATCTGGCTTCCGGAGGACGCGGAGGCCGATCCCGTGCCCGCGATCCTCGAATACCTGCCGTATCGCCTGAACGACGGCACCGCCGTCCGCGACTCGCACCACTTCCCCTACCTCGCCGGGCACGGGTACGCCTGCATCCGGGTCGACCAGCGCGGCACGGGCGAGTCCGACGGCATCCTCGAGGACGAGTATCTGCCCCAGGAGCAGTCCGACGCATGTGAGGTGATCGCCTGGCTCGCGTGCCAGCCGTGGTGCACGGGGAAGGTGGGGATGGTCGGCATCTCGTGGAGCGGCTTCAACTCGCTCCAGGTGGCGGCGAATCGGCCGCCGGCGCTGGGCGCGATCGTCACGCTCTGCTCCACCGACGACCGTTACGCCGACGACGTCCATTACGACGGCGGCTGTGTCGGCTCGGACATGCTCCAGTGGGCCGCGTCGATGCTCGGGTGGAACGCGTGGCCGCCCGATCCCGAGATCGTCGGCGACCGCTGGCGGGAGATGTGGCTCGCGCGGATGCGGGAGGCGCCGCCGTTCATCGGCCACTGGCTCGGCCACCAGCGCCGCGACGACTACTGGAAGCAGGGGTCGGTGTGCGAGGACTTCTCCCGGATCGAGGCGGCGGTGTACGCGGTCGGCGGATGGGCGGACGGCTACACGAACGCGATCCCGCGGCTGCTCGCGGGCCTCCCCGGCCCGCGGAAAGGGCTGATCGGGCCGTGGGCGCACGCCTGGCCGCAAGCGGGCCCGCCCGGGCCGACGATCGGCTTCCTGCAGGAGGTCGTGCGCTGGTTCGACCACTGGCTGCGCGGCATCGACACGGGGATCATGGACGAGCCGATGCTGCGGGCCTGGATGGAGGAGCCGCTGCGGCCGGCGACGTGCTACACCGAGCGGCCGGGACGGTGGGTGGCCGAGCCGGCGTGGCCGCCGCCGGCGGGGTCGGCGGTGACGTTCGGGCTCGGAGCCGACCGCCGCCTCGCCGGGGGCGACGGAGAGGCGGGGCAGCTCGAGATCGTTGGCCTCCAGACGACCGGGCTCGACGCGGGTTCCTGGTGCCCCTACGGCGAGGTGGCCGACTGGCCCGGCGACCAGCGGGCCGTGGACGGCATGAGCCTCTCCTTTACGTCCGACCCACTTCCCGCGCGGCTCGAGATCCTCGGATATCCGGAGGTCACGCTGACGCTCGAGAGCGACCGGCCGTGCGCGCTCGTCGCCGTGCGGCTGTGCGAGGTGTGGCCAGACGGCGCCTCGACCCTCGCGACCCGGGCCGTCCAGAACCTGACCCACCGAACAAGCGCCGAGCATCCCGAGCCGCTCGTCCCGGGCGAGCGCTTCACCGCCACGATCAGGCTGGACGTCTGCGGCCATGCCTTCGCGGCTGGGAACCGGATCCGGCTCGGCGTCTCGCCGACCTACTGGCCGTGGGCGTGGCCCTCGCCCGAGCCGGTGACGCTCTCCCTGCACACCGGCGGGAGCTCGCTCTCGCTTCCGGTGCGCGAGCCGCGGGAGGAGGACGAGGCCCTGCGCCCGTTCGCCGAGCCGGAGGAGTCCGAGCCTTTGCAGAAGGAGGTGCTGCGGCCGGGTCCGTCCGGGCGGATGCTGACCCATGACCTCTCGACCGGCCGCGTCGAGCTCGCCTACGACTGGGACGTGGGCGGGCTCATCCGGCTCCCGAACGGCCTCGAGGAGGAGGACCGGAACCACACCGTCTTCTCGATCGTCGAAGGCGACCCATTGTCGGCCCGCGTCCGCTGCGAGACGGCCGGCTGGGTCGGCCGCGGCGACTGGCGCACTCGCTCCGAGACCGTCTCCGAGATGACCTGCGACGCGGAGGCCTTCCACGTCAGGACGACCGTCCGCGCGTGGGAGGGCGAGAAGCCCGCGTTCGAGCGCACCTGGACCCACTCCTTCCCGCGCGACCTGGTGTAGCCCCTGAATAGACGGAGTCAGACTCCTCTGATTCACAGTCGGACGCAAGGCAACGGCTTGCTCGTGCATGAAGCCAGCCTGGCTGGGTTTATGCACCCGGGTTCCCATTGCAGCCCATGAATCAGAGGAGTCTGACTCCGTCTATTCACCCAGGACCGCAGCGGCGGCGCGGGCTGCGCGCAGGTAGGGCTCGTCCTCCGTCTCGGCCGAGTACCAGGCCACGTAGGGCGTGATGACCAGGTGGTCGAGGCCCAGCAGATCGGGGCCCGGCGGCCGCTCCCAGAGGGCGTCGAACGCGGCGCGGAGGTGGGTGGCCGCCTTGATCGCCTCGCGATCGACGATGGCGGCTCGGGCGGTGTTTATGAGCACCGTTCCCGGGCGCATCAGCCCGAGCCGGCGGCCGTCCAGCAGCCCCGCCGTCTCGCGTGTGAGGGGCATGTGGAGCGAGACCGCCTCGGCCCACTCGAGGAGCGGGTCGAGGTCGGCCTCGCCGCCGGCGACGTACGGGTCGAAGAACCGCACGTCCATGCCGAGCGCCTCGGCCCGCTCCGCCAGGCCGCGGCCGATCCGGCCGTACCCGAGCACCGCGAGCCGTGTGCCGCGCAGCCGCCGCGGCGTCCCTCCGGCGGTGTGATCGAACCCACCGGCCTGCACCGATCGATCCTGCGCCGGCACGCCTCGGAGCTGCGCGACGAGGAGCGCGAGGGCGTGGTCGGCCACCTCCTGCGAGCAGTAGTCGCCGGCGTCGCGGACCTCGACGCCGGCCGCGGCCGCCGCTCCCAGGTCGATGTGGTCGACGCCGGTGGACGCGGTGGCGATCACGCGCAGGTCGGGCATGCGGCCGATATCGGCCCCGGAGACGGGCGAGTCCGGACTCACGAGGAGGGCCGCGACGCCGGCCCCGGCCGCGGCGACGTTGCCGCGCTCCGCTCCGGCGACGATCGCCCGCACCTCGTCGAGCGGGTACCACGGGTCGCAGACAAGAACGCGGCCGTCGATCACGGCATCCGCGCCGCCAGCGCCTGCGCCCGCGCCGCCGTCGCGCCCGGCCCGTTCACGACCAGCCAGCTCACCCGGGTCCCGCGGGACACGACGGTGAGGAGGATCGGCGACTCCCGGTGGCAGCCGCAGCTGGCCGCCCGCAGCAGATAGCCGGGCCGCCCGGCCGAGGTGACCGCCCGCACGGCCGTCCCGCGCCCGTAGAAGCTGGCCGCGTGGGCGGCGACGAACGCCACGTACGCGCGCGCCCCCGCCGGGCGGCGGAAGAGGAGGGTGCGCGAGACGACGTCGGTGAACGTCTTGGTCGCGCCGGTGAACTCGCGCTCGTGCCCGGCCAGGAACCCCCACCGGGCAAGGTCGGATGGAAGCGACGGCACCGGCGCGTCGTGGGCGAGCACGGTCGCGTCGACCTCGCGGTCCTTCGCCACGAGCCCCGGCACGGTCGAGAGCACCGGCAGGCGCTCGGTGCCCGAACCAGCCCGGTCGCTCGCCCCTCCGCCGCACCCGGCCGCCAGCATGATGACTGCCGTCAGCGCCGCGGGAAGGTAGACACCTCGGGCCATTCTCTGTATGTTCGCACGTGCGCGAGCCCCCAGGCCCAAGGAGGAACGATGACGCGCAGGATGGATAGGAGGCGCTTCCTTGCGAGCGTCGCTGCCGCGGGTGGCACGGTGCTCATCTCGGGCTGCGGCGGCGGATCCAGCTCCGGCGGAGGCGGCGCCGGCGCGTCACGGCCGCCGATCGGCAAGGAGCCGGGCAAGCTCTCCGTGTACGAGTGGCAGGGCTACGAGGCCGCCGGTACCAAGGCGCAGACGTACATGAAGGTCCCGGGCAAGTCGTACGTCGACCAGTACGGCGCGAGCTCCCTCACCTATACGGCCTTCCAGTCGGACGACGCCGCCGTCGCCAAGGTGAGCGCGGGCGCGCAGTACGACCTCGCCCACCCGTGCATCTCGTACGTGAAGGATTGGGTGAACGCCGGCCTCGTGCAGCCGTTCGACCCGAAGCTCCTCACGAACTTCGACCAGCTCGACCCCGAGGTCCTGAAGGCCGGCCAGGTGGACGGGAAGCAGTACTGGATCCCGTGGGATAGCGGCTACTCGAGCATCATGTACCGCACCGACAAGGTCGACCCCGCCGACGCCACCAGCTGGGATCTCTTCTGGAACCCGAAGTACTCGGGCAAGATCTCGATGTGGGACGGGTTCACGACGCCGATGGTCATCGCCGGCCTCCTGAACGGCGTCCAGAACCCCTACAACATGTCGACCGACGAGATCGAGGCGGCGAAGAACAAGCTCATCGAGCAGAAGAAGGTGAACAGCTTCTACTGGAAGCTCGAGTACGACGATATGCAGCCGGCGTTCAAGTCGGGCGACATCTGGATCACATATGCCTGGCCGAACGACTACAACGACATGCTCGCCGCCGGCCTCAAGACCGGGTACATGGACCCGTCTGAAGGCCGCCTGGCGTGGTACTGCGGGTTCATCATGCTGAAGAGCTCGCAGAACTATTACCACTGCCACAAGTACGTGGACTCGTTCATCGGCCACGGCGCGTGCGTCGACCTCTTCAACGCATTCGTCTACGCCAGCGCGAACACGACCGTGAAGAAGAGCGACCTCGCGATCAAGGGGCCCGACAACCCGAAGGCGTATGCCCTGCCCGCAGCCGCCGACGCCCTTCGCATCGGCGATCCGAACCGGCTTGCGGCGCCGGTGCACCTGGAGCAGTTCATCCCGCAGCGGGCCGCGTACCAGCAGGCGTGGGAAGAGGTCAAGGCATCCTGATATCCGCATGAGCGTGGCGCAGAGTCTCGGACGCCGGAGCCGCCTCGCCCGGCGTCCGTGGCGCCCCGGCCGGGCCTGGCTCTCGCTGCCCGTCGTCGTCTACCTGCTCGCCGGGCTCCTCGTGCCGATCGTCCTGATCGCGCTCTACAGCGTCCACCTGCTCACGAACCTGATCTATCCGCCGGCACAGTTCTCGCTGGAGACCTGGAAGAGCTTCCTTCCGTATCTGCATACCGGCACGTCGCCCTACTTCGACCGGTTCAAGATCTCGATGGTGATCACGCTCGTCGTATCGACGGTCGCGGTGCTCACTGCGTATCCGCTGGCGTTCTACCTGGCGTTCGTGGCGCACCGGCGCCGGTACACGCTCCTCCTCGTCCTGCTCGCGCCGTTCTTCGTGAGCTATCTGCTGCGCGTCTACGCGTGGACGGTGATGCTCGACTCGAACGGGACCGTCAACTCGATCCTGGTCGAGCTGGGGCGGCGGCCGGGGCATCCGGTCGAGTGGCTCTTCCACTCCAAGTTCGCCATCGGGCTCGTGCTCGCCTACTCGTGGATCCCGTTCGTCGCGCTCCCGATCTTCGTCGTTCTCGAGAACCTGGACAAGCGCGTGCTGGAGGCCGCGCAGGACCTGGGCGCGAACCGGCTCAGCACCTTCGCGCGCGTGACGCTTCCGCTCAGCCTGCCCGGCGTCATCGCCGCCTTCGTATTCGTCCTCATCCCGACCACCGGCGAGTTCGTGGCGCCGTCGCTTGTCGGCGGCTCGGACGACAGCATGTTCGGGAACTTCATCCAGGACTCGTTCGTGAACACCACCGACTGGGCGCTCGGCGGCGTCCTGGCGATGTGGCTCATGACCGTCGTCGTGCTCCTGATCGCCCTCTCGGCGAGGTACCTGACGGCCGACCTGCGGGCGGCCGAGCGATGACCGCCGCCGCCGGACGCCTGGCCCGCGTCGTCCTCTCGGGCTACTTCCTCCTGATGGTGCTGTTCCTGTACGCGCCGATCGTCGTCCTGGTCGTCTTCTCGTTCAACAACAACACCACCCCGACCCTGCCGCTGGCGGGCTTCACGACCCACTGGTACCACATCGCCCTCGGGAACGACCTGCTGCTCGCCGCCGTGAAGCGGAGCGCGGCGGTCGCCGGCCTGAACGGCCTTCTGGCGACCCTGCTCGCCATCCTGGCCGCGCTCGCCCTGTCGGCGCCGCGCGTCTTCGCCCGCCCGCTCGTGGTCGCCTTGGTAATGCTCCCGCTCGTCGTGCCCTACGTCGTCCTCGGCGTGGGCATGCTCGTGCTCCTGAAGACGCTCGGCCTGGGCCAGTCGCTCTCGGCCGTGCTCTTCGTGCACGTGGTGGTCTCCGTGCCCTATGGCGTCCTCGTGATCCTGCCGCGACTGCAGACGCTCGACCCGGCGATCGGCGAGGCCGCCCGCGACCTCGGAGCGGGGGAGATTTCCGCCTTCACCCGGGTCACGCTCCCGCTGATCGTGCCCGCGATCCTCTCGTCCTATCTGATCGCCTTCACCATCTCGTTCGACGAGTACGCGATCGCCTCGTTCCTCGTGCCCGCGGGTCACGACACCTTTCCGATCTTCCTCTACTCGAACGCGCGCACGCCCGCGCTGCGGCCGCAGACCGTGGCGATCGCCGGCCTCGTGGTCGCCGTTTCGCTCATGATCGTGATCGCCGCCGAGGTCGGACGGCGCTACGCCGAACGGCGGTTGGAGGGCGCCTAAGATGGTTGATTCCACGGCTGCGCGCGCCTGAACGCCACAACGGTCGGTGCAGCGCCGGGGATGGCGGCGCTGCGGCCGGGAACCGGCGCATCGCTGCGTCCTCAGTCGGGCCGATATTGCCGATATCGTGCCCTCCTTGCGTCCTTGCGCTGCTTGGGTCCCGGCCGCTCAGGACATCACGCCGTCGTGGAATCAACCATCTCGGCTACTCTCGCGCCCTTGCGCATCCTCCTCGTCTCCGGCATGTATCCGTCTCCCGAGCGGCCCGAGTACGGGATCTTCGTGGCACGGATGGCCGACGCGCTTCGCGCCCGCGGGCACGAGGTCGACGAGGCGGTCCTGCGCGGTGGCCGCCGCGGCCGCCTGCGCACGCCGCTTCGATACGCCGGCCTGCTCGGTCGGACGCTGGCGCTGGCGCGGCGAACGACGCCGGACGTCGTCTACGCCCACTACCTCGTCCCGCCGGGCCTGATCGCGGCAGCGACCGGGCTGCCGTACGTGGTGACCGCCCACGGAGGCGACGTCCGAAACTCGCACCGAAGCCTGCCGCTGGGGCTGCTCACGCGGGTCGTCGTCCGCCGGGCGGGTGCGGTCATCTGCGTCTCGGGCTATCTGGCCCGGCGGCTCGCCGCGCCCGCAGAGGTGATCGACTGCGGGGTCGATACCGACCGCTTCCGGCCGACGCCGCGCGCGCCCGGGTCCGGGCCGCGCTTCCTCTTCGTCGGGTCGCTCACGCCGCGGAAGAACGTCGGCCGCCTCATGCGCGCGTTTGCACGCCTGCGCGAGGGCTCGCTCACCATCGTCGGCGGCGGCCCGCTCGAGACGGAGCTCCGGGCGGCCGCGCCCGGCGGCGTCCGCTTCGTGGGGCGGCGGTCGCCCGAGGAGGTCCTGGTCGACATGCACGCCCACGATGTGATCTGCCTGCCCAGCCTTGTCGAGCCGCAGGGGCAGGCGATGCTCGAGGCGCTGGCATGCGGCCGGCCCGTCGTCGCAACCCGGGTCGGCGGCCCCGCCGAGGTCGTGACCCCGGCGTGCGGCGCCCTGGTCGACCCCCTCGACGAGGAGGCGATCGCCGCGGGCATGCGTGCCGCCGCCGCCCTGCCGATCCCGTGCGCCGCCGGCGTCCGCGTCGCCGAGGAGCATGCGCTTGCCCTTCAGGCCGACCGGGTCGAGGCCGTGCTGGCCCGGGCGGCCGGTATCGTTCGCCCATGAGCGCGTGGTGGCTGCTCGTGCTGGCGCCATCCGCCGCGGCAACGGCGGTGGTGCTGGGACGGAGGCGCCGGCGCCGGCGGGCGCCTCCGGACATGGTGCTGGTCGCCGAGCTCGGGCTCGAGCGGTTTCCGCCGCGGGGGGCGTTCGTGCAGTTCTCGAACCCGAACGCGCCGTCGCGGGTCTCGCTCAACCGGCTGGCGGAGGCGGTGGCCCATCACGCTGCCGACGTGACGGTGGTCGAGCTCCCCGCTCACGGCGGCTGCGCAGCCCGGCTCGGGGTGCATTCCGCGCCGACCGTGCTTCTCGTCGACGCCACCGGTGCGGTCAAGCGGCGCTGGACGCGGCCGCCCGAGCGGGCCGAGCTGGCCGCGCTCCTCGAGGCGCCGGGTCAGGCGCCGGTCGCTGCAGGCTCGACGTAGAAGCCGTGCTCGTAGAGGTCGGCGACCCGCTCGAGCTCGTCGGCTGAGAGGCCGGGCGTCGCCGGCGCCGCCGCGAACTCGCGCAGCTGATCCGAGCCGTAGATGTTCGGCAGCACGGTCGTGACCGCCGGGTCGGCGAGAAGCCACTGGATGGCTGCCTGGCCGAGCGTCCGCGACTCCGTCAGAAACTGCAGCCGCTCCACCTTTCGGAGGCCCTGCTCCAGCCACTCCTTGGGGCGGTGGCGGCGGTGGTCGTTCTCGGCGAACGTCGTGTCCTTGGTGTACCTGCCCTCGAGCATGCCGGAGGAGTGGGGGACGCGGATCATGAGGCCGACGCCGTTCGCCCGCGCCGCCTCGATCAGCTCCCGCCCGGGATCCTGCTCGAGCATGTTGTGGATGATCTGCCCCGCCGCCGGCCGCCGCCGGGTGAACGCCTCGATGCCCTCGTCGCGCCAGCCGATGGCGGGTCCCAGGGCGACCCCGTAGGCGCGGATCTTCCCCGCCGCCCTGGCCTCGTCGAGCACACCGAAGACGTCGTCTGAGCGGATCGCGTCCATGCGCGGATTGTGCAGCTGGTAGACGTCGATGTGGTCGGTGCCCAGCCTGGCGAGGCTCTGGTCGAGGGCGTAGCGGATGTAGTCCGGTGACCAATCGTGCGGGCGCTCGACGTGGCCCTTGCGCTCCCAGGGCGAGTAGATGTCGTACCCGAACTTGGTCGCGATCGTGATCTCGTCGCGGACGTCGCCGAGCGCCTTCTGAAGGAGCGTCTCGCCGCGGCCCTCGCCGTACGTGTCGGCGGTGTCGTAGAACGTGATGCCGAGGTCGAACGCTTCGCGGAGGAGAGCGACGGCCGACTCGTCCGAGTGCTCGCCCCACCAGCCGGTGGAGACGGTCCAGAGGCCGAATCCGACCTCGGACGCGGCGATGCCGGACGAACCGAAGGTGCGCTGGTTCATGGTTCGGAGTCTACGTTGGTGGCGGCGACAAACTGGTCGATCGACCGAAGCCGCGTCTCGATGAGCGGCCGGAAGCGGTCTCCCAGGCCGACCTCCTCGGCCATCCGCAGGGCCTGCTCGAACGTGCCCCTCGCCTTGCCGTACTTGTCCGGGCCGCCCTGCTTCAGCCGGTTGTCGCCGACGATGATGAGCTTGCGGATCCGCTCTGCCGCCCGCTCGGGATCGATCTGGGCCACAGCCGCAGGGTATCCGGGACGCACAGATGCCGCCCGCGCGTATCGCCCATGGACCAGCGAACGAGGAGGCGCGCGGTGAGACGGCTCGTGGCGGTGATCGTGATGGCGGCGGCGGGGACGCTCGGCTCGGCGGGGACGGCGCAGGCGTGCGACTGCGGCGTCCCGGGGCCGATCATCGGCGGCCCCGGCGTCTCCGGGCAGAACGGCGTGACCTACCAGGCCGGCCCGCGCCGCGGCGGTCGCACCCTCGTCGAGTCGGTGCAGAACGGCTGGCCGTACGGGATGGTGCGGATCGACGGCGCCTACGGAATCCCGCGCGTCGCCCGGGACGGGACGACGGGCGGGCTCTCCGCCGACGGGCGCACGCTCATCCTCCAGCAGGTGGCCCGGACGCGGCCGGGCGGCCACACCCGGTTCGCTGTGCTCGCCGCGCGCAGCCTGCACCTCCGCGAGGTGCTGCGGCTCCCCGGCAGCTTCTCCTACGACGCGATGGCGCCGGACGGCTCGACGCTCTACCTCATCCAGCACCTGGGCGCGCGCCGCGACCACAGCTATCTGGTACGGGCCTACGACCTGGCGCGCGGGCGGATGATCGGAACGCCCGTGTTCGACCCCGAGGACGGCCCATCGCCGATGAACGGCTACCCGCTCGTCCGCGTGACCTCGCCCGACAGCCGATGGCAGTACACGCTCTACGGCCAGGGGCACGGGCGCACGTTCATCCATGCGCTCGACACCGTCGCCCGGCGGGCGGTGTGCATCGCGCTTCCGCACTCGTCGGGCGGCCGGCCCGGCCTCGAGCTCACCACCGGCGACGGCTGGGGCCTCGGCGTGACGCGCGCCTCGAGGCTCGTGGCGACGGTCGACACGAGCTCGTTCCGGGTCACGCCGTGGCCACCGCCGGCGGCGGCTCAGCCGGTTCGTGGCGGGCGTCCCGGCGAGGCCGGGAGCCCCGGCGGCGGCCTGGGCGTCGTCCTGGGCGTGCTCGCGCTGCTCGCACTGGGAGGCGTGGGGACGGTGCTCGGCGTCTGCGGATCGGCGTCGGCCCCACAGGCGCGGTGAACTGAGCCATCTACACTGAGCGGGTGGCGACCGCCGCCGTCCGTCTCACCCATCTCTCGCACGGGGCGGGCTGCGCCTGCAAGCTCCCCGCCGGCTCGCTGCGGGAGGTGCTTGCCGGCCTGCCGCGGTTCGAGACGGCCGAGCTCCTGGTGGGGCACGAGGGCCTCGACGACGCCGCCGTCTGGAAGGTCTCCGACGAGCTGGCGGTCGTCCAGACCATCGACTTCTTCACGCCGCTCGTGGACGATCCCTATGCGTTCGGGCGGATCGCGGCCACGAACGCCTTCTCGGATATCTACGCGATGGGGGCGCGGCCGGCCTTCGCACTGAACGTGGTCGCGTTCCCCAAGAGCCTCCCCATGGAGCTCCTGGGCGAGATCCTGCGCGGCGGCGCCGACGTCGCCCACGCTGCGGGCGCCGCGGTGGCGGGCGGGCACTCGATCGACGATCCCGAGCCCAAGTACGGGATGGCCGTCACCGGGTTCGTGCATCCCGACCGGGTGTGGACGAACGCCGGCGGGCGGCCGGGCGACGCGCTCATCCTCACGAAGCCGATCGGCACCGGCATCGTCACCACCGCCGTCAAGCGCGGCTCGCCCGACGCCGCCGTGGTCGACGCCGCCGTCGGTTCGATGACGACCCTCAACGCCGAGGCGGCCGAGCACGTCCGCGCCGCCGGCCCGCATGCCGTCACCGACGTCACGGGCTTCGGCCTCGTCGGCCACGCCCGCGAGGTGGCCGAGGGGGCCGGCCTCACGGTGGAGATCGAGTGGGCTCGTGTGCAGCTTCTCCCGGATGTGCGCGACCTGGCCGAGGCGGGGCACGTGCCCGGCGGGACGCGCACGAACCTCGAGCTCGCAGCGGCTTACGCGGAGTTCGACGACGGCCTCGACGAGATCGACCGGCTCCTTGCCTGCGATGCGCAGACATCGGGCGGGCTGCTCGCGGCGCTTCCGCCGGAGCGCGCCGCGGGCCTGCCGTGGCCCGTGATCGGGCGGCTGGCGGACGGGCCGGCCGGGACCGTGTTGGTACACTGAGCCCGTGGCGCAGATCCTCTCAGCCCTGCAGGTATTCCTGGCCGTCGGGCTGATCGTGCTCGTGCTGATGCACTCCGGCAAGGACACGGGCCTCTCCGGCATGTTCAACCCGGGCGGCTCGAGCTACGGCGGCACCGCCGTCATGGAGCGGAACCTGACGAGGCTCACGATCGCGGTGGCGATCCTCTTCACCGCGAACGTGATCGCGCTCGGCTTCCTGCTCTAGTCGGCGGGACGCGGGAACGCGGCGGCGGCGAAGATCGCCGCGGTGACGAGCGCGAGTGCGCCGCCGAGCGAGACGAGCTCGACGCCGGCACCGATGCGGTTGTGGACCGCCGACGCGGGCCGCCCGGCGGCCACGGCCGCCCGGATGGTGACGTCGTTCCAGTGGCCGAGGCAGCGGTACACCTCGCCGAGGGCGGCCGCGCCGGAGACGGCGATGACGGCCACCGCCGCCAGGGTCGGCCGGGTGCGGGTCATCCGGGCGGCGAGAATGCCGGTCAGTCCGACGACGATCGCCACCGCGGTGAAGAGGTGGCGGGCCTCCGGCAGGTAGACGGCCCCCGTATGCCAGGTACCGATCTGCGTCGTTCCCGGCGACGAGTAGAGGCCGCGGGCGAGCGCAGCGGCGGCGAGCGCCGCCACGAGGCGGCCGACGACGCGAAGCCCCCGCGAGCCGCGGCCCACGGGCTATGCCGACCCGAGGAGGCCCCGCCCGGCGACGGCGAGGCCGCCGACAGCGCCGATGAGAAGCGTGACATGGCCGCGCACGGCGTCGCCGCCGACACCGAGGAAGAGCGCGGCGAACACGGCGGAGACGAGCAGGCCCAGGACGACTCTCACGGTTCCGTCATCGGCATGCGCCGGCCGCGACTTGACCCGGGCCGCGCCGCACGCCCGGCAGCCGGTAGACTGCAGGGTCGGACCACCTGCGCTGGTGGCGGAATTGGTAGACGCGCAAGGTTGAGGGCCTTGTGACCCGATTGGGTCGTGGAGGTTCAAGTCCTCTCCAGCGCATGCACGAAGCCCGCATCGTCATGCGGGCTTCGCCCTTCTCGGGCCGGACTGCCCCAGACTCGTAAGGCGATCGCCACCGCGGGTCGCATCGAGGCCAAGAAGACGTGCCGCCCGGCGGATCTCTAGCCGCGGATACGAGAAGGGCTCCCGTGGGAGGTGGGAGCCCTTCCTGGCCCTTCCGCGGGACCTGAAACGCGCTTCTGATCGGCCGACTCATCCTCTTCGTCCAGGGTGCGACGAGAACGGTCGGCCGTCTCGGAGCGCGGAGGGCCACGATACCTCCAAGCCGGACGTGCGTCTACGACCGTGCCCGCGGGTTATCCACCATTGCTCCACGACACCCGCCGACCACATGGCCGACCCAGCCCGATCACCGGCAGATCACCGGGCGCCCGGACACCAGGCCGGTCAGATGTCAACGCGGCTCGTCACGGTCGATGTTCCAGTGTCGCCCTGCGCTGGCGATCCAGTCACCGTCGTCGATCGGTGTGAGCGCGTAGCGGCTGACCACGCGCTGGCCGCCCTCGTGATCGCTGTAGAGGAGATCGACCATGAAGGACTGGTGTGTGCGGATGGTCGTCTCGACAGCGTTGAACTCCTCGGCCTTCGGTTCGCGGAACACGCCCTGCCAGAAGCCGATATCCCCCACGGGGACGTAGAGGTCACGCGTGAGTCGGTGGAACTCTTCCAGCGGCGGCGCAGGCTCGGAAGCGCTGCGCCGCAGCTCTGGGACGAATCGCCAGCCGTGAAGCACGGCGATCCCCGCGACGACATTGCGCAGCGACATCGCCAGAT
>DASQXS010000298.1:0-15649 GCA_035639615.1 Gaiellales bacterium
GGGCCGATGCGGGCGTACGACATCGACCCGCTCGCCGTCGAGGCAACGGCCGAGAACGCGGCCCGAAACGGCGTCGACGTCGCCGTCGGGCGGGCCGACGTCCTGGCCGACCCGCTCCCGGCCGCGGCGCTCTGGATCGCAAACCTCGAGCTCGGCCTGCTCGAGCGGCTGCTCGCGCGGAGCGACCTGCCCGAGCGGCTGCTGGCCTCGGGTCTCGTCGCCGGCCAGACCCTGGGCGGGACGCGTCGGGTCGAGGTCGACGGCTGGGCCGCGGAGCTGGTGGCGCCGTGACCCGGCATACGTACCGGTTCTTCGCGCGCGACGTCGTCGACGGGCTCGCCCTCCTGAGCGACGGCGACCGCCACCACCTCGAGCGGGTGCTGCGGCTGCGGCTCGGCGATACTTGCGAGGTCGCCGCCGGCGGCAGCGTCCACTGGGCGCGGGTCGCCGCCGGCGGGTTGGAGCTCCTCGAGGAGATCGACACTGTGACCGCACCGATCGTCACCGTCTGGATCGCGCAGCCCGGCGCCCGCTCGGACGAGGCTGTCGAGAAGCTGACCGAGCTGGGCGTGGCCAGGGTCGGCGCGCTCCGCACCGAGCTCCTGAAGGGCCGCTTCTCGCCGGCGCGGATCGAGCGGTGGCGGCGCGTGGCCGAGGCCGCCGCCAAGCAGTCCAAGCAGGGCCGGATCCCGGAGATCCTCGACCCCGCCGACTACGCCGACGTGCTCACGCCCGAGGCCGTGGTCCTGAACCATGAGGGCGCCTCGGGTGGGCTCGCCGACCGGATCGTCGGCCGTCGCCAGGCGACCCTCCTGATCGGGCCCGAGCCGGGCTTCTCCGAACGCGAGCTCGAGCTGGCGCGCGGACGCGGCGTCGCCGTGGCCACCTTCGGGCCGGTGGTGCTCCGCACCGAGACGGCCGCGATCGTCGCCGCCGCCCTGACCCTGCGCGAGATGGGGTTCCTGGGATGACCGCGCAGCGCAATTCCGGTGCCAAACCGCAATTCCGGGGTCAGGCACCGAATTGCGTGCCTGACCCCGGAATTGCGGTCGAGTTTCTCGGCTGCAAGGTCTCGATGACCGACGCGCAGGAGATCCGCGAGCGGCTCCTGGCCGAGGGCCACGCCGACGCCGTTCCCGAGGCGGCCGGCGTGCGCGTCGTCAACACGTGCTGCGTCACCGCCGAGGCGGTGGCGAAGTCGCGCAAGGCCGTGCGCCGCGCCGCGCGCACCGCGGAGCGCGTGTTCGTGACCGGGTGCGGCGCGAACATGGCCGGGGCGGCGTTCGAAGGCCTGGGCGCCAACGTGACCGTCGTCCGTGCGCGCTCGGAGCTGACCCCCGCCGTCGTCGCCGGCTGGGTCGGCGCGCTGGGCTGCGCCGGCGGCCAGCCGCCGGCGTTCCCGCGGACACGGGTGTACGTCAAGGTGCAGGACGGCTGCTCGTTCGGGTGCAGCTACTGCATCATCCCGCAGGTGCGCGGGCCGAGCCGGAGCCGGCGCGCAGGCGATGTCCTCGCCGAGATCGCCCGCAGGGCGGCACAGGGCCACCGGGAGGTGGTGCTGACGGGGATCAACCTCGGCTGCTTCCGCGACCGTGCCGCGGGCCTCCGGCTCGCCGGGCTGCTCGTTGCCGCTGCGGAGATCGACGGCATCGAGCGGGTGCGGCTCTCCTCCATCGAGGTGAACCACCTCACCGACGACCTGTGCGCAGCGATGGCCCATCCCCGGGTGGCCGGGCACCTCCACGTGCCGATGCAGAGCGGCGATGACGGCGTCCTGCGGGCGATGAGGCGCCGCTACACCGCGGCCGGCTTCCTCGGCCGAGTGGCGCGCGCCCGGCAGCGGGTGCCGGGGCTCAACCTGACCACGGACGTTATCGTCGGCCACCCGGCCGAGGACGAGGCGGCGTTCCTGCGCACCCTCGCTGCGGTCCGCGCCGCCGGCTTCAGCAAGGTGCACGTCTTTCCGTACTCGCCGCGGCCGGGAACCGTGGACGCGGCCGCCGACCCGGTCCCGGCCACGGTCAAGGCCGACCGGTCGCGCCGTTTACGGGCGCTCTCGGACGCGCAGGCCGCGGCCCACCGGCGCGCGCTACGCGGCACCCGCCAGCGGGTGCTCATAGAGACGCCTCAGGGCCGGGGCTACGGCGAGGACTACACCCCGTTCGTCGTCCCCGGCGGCGAGCCGGGGACGATCGTGGAGGTGGTCGCGTGATCGAGCGGGTGAAGGCCGAGCTGACCGGGGCCATGCGCGGCGGCGACAGGGCCAGGGTGGATGCGCTGCGGCTGCTCCTGGCGGCCCTCCAGCGGGCGCAGAAGTCGGTGCCCGCCGGCGAGTTCTCCGCCGCCGACGCCGAGGCCGTGCTCCGGCGCGAGCGGAAGCAGCGCCTCGAGGCGGCCGAGAGCTACCGGGCGGCGGGGCGGGAGGACCGGGCCGCCGCCGAGGAGGCGGACGTTCCCGTCATCGACGAGTTCCTGCCCGCCGCGATGAGCGAGGAGGAGCTCGCCTCGCTGGTGGACGCCGCCATCGCTGAGGCCGGTGCGACGTCGATGCGCGACATGGGACGCGTGATGGGGCTCGTGAAGGAGCGGAGCCAGGGACGCGCGGACGGCAAGGCGGCCTCGGCGCTCGTTCGGGCGCGGCTCGACCGTGCATAAAACGAGCCAGGCTCGTTTCATGCACCCGGACTGCCCAGGCAGCCCGTAACCCGGCGTCGTCCTGACGTTCCGATGCGGTGACTACTCAGCGTCGCCCAGACGAGTCGAGCTCCTCGGCACGTGAGACGGCCTTTGCCGTGAACCGCCACGTTCCGGCAGCGCTATCCACATCGGCGTATCCCGCTGCGACGGGGAATGGGAGCAGCCGCTCGGCCTCGTCCATCACTTCGTCCGTCCAGCCGGCCTCGTCCATCCCCAGGGTCCAGGCCCGCATGAGTGCCACGTCCGCATTCACGAGAGCCGCGTTCGGGTCGCGCCCAGCTCAGGTCGTCGTCGTCACAGTCACGGTCTCGGTGACCGTCGTCGGCACGGTCGTCGTTCGGGTCGTCGTCACCCGCCGGGTGACCGTGACCGTGCTGCGGGGGAGGGTCTGCGTCACCGTGCCGGAGCTCCCCGTCTGGGTGACCGTGTTCTTGTGGGTGACGGTGGTGTCGTGGTTCTTGGTGACCGTCTTCGCCTTCCTCTTCACCGTATGCACCTCGACCACCGTCTTCACCCCGTGGTGGGTCACCGTCGAGAATTGGACCGCGCTCACGCCCGAGTTGTCCGATCCGATTGCCACGCCGAGCGCGCCCCCGACGGTCAGCGCCACGGCTCCTCCTGCGATGACGCTGAAGGCCTTGGAGGAGACGATGAGACGCAGTGTTTCCACCAGGCCGCGGAATGAGTCCATCTCGGCAAATTACACTTCCGGGCGCATGGCGCGCATGAAAATGTCGGTCGGGAACGAGCTTGCCTCCGAGCTCGGGCACGACCGTGACGCGATGCTGCGGGCGCTGGCCGAGCGGGTCGGAGCCGAGGCGTACCTGCGCGGAAACGAGCTGACGCTGGACGGCGCCGACGATGCCGTCGAGCGGGCGCGGTCGGTGGTCGACGAGCTGGCGCAGCTCGTCGCCGAGGGCGTGAGCGTCGGCCCGCAGACCGTCGATGCCGTCGCCGGCGTCCTCACCGCGGACGGGCGGGCAGTCGACGTCCTGCACGACGTCGTCTGGACGCACCGCGGCAAGAAGGTCGCGCCGAAGACCATCGGCCAGAAGCGCTACGTCGACGCCATCCGGGCCAACACCGTCACGTTCGGCATCGGCCCGGCGGGCACCGGCAAGACCTACCTCGCCATCGCACTGGCCGTGGCGGCGCTGGCCGAGCGGACGGTCGCCCGCATCATCCTGACGCGGCCCGCCGTCGAGGCCGGCGAGCGGCTCGGGTTCCTGCCGGGGGACCTGCTCGCCAAGGTCGACCCCTACCTGCGGCCGCTCTTTGACGCCCTCCATGACATGCTCGAGGCCGAACGGCTGGCGTCCTACATGGACAAGGGCATGGTCGAGGTCGCGCCGCTCGCGTTCATGCGCGGGCGCACGCTCAACGACTCGTTCATCATCCTGGACGAGGCGCAGAACACGAGCCCGGAGCAGATGCAGATGTTCCTCACCCGGCTCGGGTTCGGGTCGCGTGTCGTGGTCACCGGCGACATCACCCAGATCGACCTGCCGCGCGACCAGCGCTCCGGCCTCGTGCACGTGATGCGGGTGCTCGACGGCGTGCCCGACGTCGCGTTCGTCCGCTTCTCGGACGCCGATGTCGTCCGCCACAAGCTGGTGCAGAGGATCGTGAGCGCCTACGCCGAGCACGCGGAGCAGAGCGGGGAGGGGGCGCGCGAGTGACGGTGCTCGTCGAGGTCAAGAACCGCAGCGCCTGGGTGGTCGACGAGGCCGCCGCGCGCGCCGCGGTGGCAGCGACGCTCGACGCCGAGGAGGCGGCCGGCGAGGTCGGGGTGATCGTCGTCGACGCGGCCGAGATGGCGGCGCTGAACGCCGCCCACCGCGGCCGCGACGAGCCCACCGACGTGCTCTCGTTCCCGCTCGACGGCCGCGAGCCGCTGCCCGACGGCGTGCCGCGACAGCTGGGCGACGTCGTCGTCTGCCCAGAGTACGCTGCTCGCGCCGGCACGCCGATGGAGGTCCTTTTGGTTCACGGGGCGCTCCATCTCCTGGGATATGACCACGAGTCCGATAACGGGGAGATGCAGCACCGCCAGGACCTGCTCGTCTCCGAGGTGACGCCCGTTGCCGTCCGTCCTTCGTAACCACAAGGAGACCAACCACGCCGCCCGCAGGGCGGCGCCGTTCTCGGCCGCTCGGCGCGAGGCGGGGAGCCTGGTCGCGAGCTTCAACTACGCCTTCGAGGGCGTCATCTACGTGGTCCGCACCCAGCGGAACATGCGCATCCACTTCCTCGTGGCCCTCGCCGTGCTCCCGCTCGGCGTCATTCTGGGCGCAAGCCGGTTCGAGATGCTCGCGCTGATGCTC
The DNA here is from genome assembly GCA_035639615.1 of Gaiellales bacterium. Taxonomy (GTDB): domain Bacteria; phylum Actinomycetota; class Thermoleophilia; order Gaiellales; family JAICJC01; genus JAICJC01. The sequence goes on from DASQXS010000298.1 coordinate 5,022, forward strand.
TCGGTGTCGTTCGTCCTGATCGCCGAGATGATCAACACGGCGCTGGAGAAGGCGATCGACCTGGCGACGAGCGCCTTCGACCCTGTCGCGAGAGCGGCCAAGGACATCGCCGCGGGTGCCGTGCTCGTGGCGGCCGTGAACGCCCTTTTTGTCGGCTATCTCGTGTTCGGGACCCGGCTCCAGCACCCCAGCAGCCGTGCCATCGACACCGTCCGGCACTCGCCCCCGCACGTCACCGTGATCGCGATCGCGGTCGTGATCCTGCTCGTGATCGCAACCAAGGCCCGCTTCGGGCGTGGGACACCGCTGCGCGGCGGGCTGCCGTCCGGGCATGCAGCCGTGGCGTTCGGCGGCTGGGCGGCGATCACGTTCATCACCCAGAGCTACGAGAACCAGGTGCTCGTCTCCACCCTGGTCTTCCTGATGGCGCTCCTCGTCGCCCAGACGCGCGTGGAGGCGGGCGTGCACACCGCCCTCGAGGTCACGTACGGCGGCGTGCTCGGGGCCATGGTGACCGCGGCCATCTTCCAGGCGTTCTCGTAGTGGCGGCGGTCGTGGCCGAACTCTCCGTGCGGCGCGGCCGCGAGGCGATCGCGTTCTACGCGGCCGTGTTCGGCGCCGAGGTCGTCTACCAGGTCGGCGGCACCGACGCCCGCCCCTCGGTTGTCGCACAACTCGCCGTCGGCGACGGCACGTTCTGGGTGTCGGACGAGTCGCCGCCGAACGGCCACTTCAGCCCGGAGAGCCTCGGCGGCACGACCCTGCGCGTGCTCCTCGTGATCGACGATCCCGATGCCGTCGTTCGGCGGGCGGTCGGCCTCGGCGCGACCGAGGTCGCCGCCGTCACGGACGAGCACGGGTGGGAGGCTGAGGCGGGTCCTGGATCCGTTCGGGCACCTCTGGGAAATCGGCCGGCCGCTGGGTGAGTGGCCGCCGGCGCACGGCGGCCCGGGGCGCGCCTCCCGCTGAGCCGCACATACCTGTGACGATCTTGTGACACCCAGGGCCTGGCCCCGTGACAGGGCGGGGCCCTAGGCTGAGATCCATGGCCGATCCCGTGCGCTCCACGAACATCGTCGCCGACCGCTACCTCGCCAGCCCCGCCGGCCTCCGCGCCGCGGGCTGCGGCCCGGTCGACGCGCTCGACACCCACTCGGGCCGCGCCTCCCAGGTACGGCTCGTGTTCGTGTCCGGCGCCTGGGCCGAGGCCGACCTGGCCGAGACCGTCGCCCGCTGGTGCGCCATCGGCTGCAGCGAGGTGTGCGGCGTCCTCGACTTCGGCCGCCACGGCGACCACTGGTACCTTGCGCTTCCCCCCAGCCTCGGCGTCCCGGTAGCGCGCTGGCGAACGATGCGCCTGCCGGGGCCCGGGGACGCGGCGAGGCTCACGCTCGGCTTCGGCCGGCTGGTCGACCGGGTCGCGGCCGCAGGGTTCGCGCCCGAGCTGGCCGCGGTCGAGGACTTCGCCGTCGGCCCGGGGCCGACGCCATTCCTTGAGCGTCCGCTCCTGCCGCTTCCGAGCGCCCCGCTGGCCGTCACGCCGGGAAGCGGCCAGCGCCTGCTCGCCGAGCTCCTGGGAACGCTCCAGGGCGAGCACATCACGCCGGCGGCGCTGGCCGAGTGGGCGGCGGCGGCCGCCGGCGGTGAGTTCCCCACGCTGGCGGCGTGCCTCGACGCCCTCGAGCATGCCGGTGCCGAGGCCGCCGTGCATCCGGACGGCGATCCGCCCGGCCTGGCGCGGATGTTCGACGACGACGAGCTCGATGTCATGGAAGCGGTGGCCAACCGCTCGCCAGGGGCCGTGCGCCGCGCCGTCACGGCGGCGGGGCTCGCGGTCCTCGGCATCGCCGCGGGGCTGGCGCTCGTCGGGCCGGTGGCGGGGCACGACCGGGCGGCGCAGGCCGCTCGGCTCCCGCGGACGGTACCGGTGGCTCCCGCCTCGACCCAGGCGTCCCGGCGCCCGCATCACGCCGGCTCGGCGCCGCATCACCGCAGCCGCGGCGACCGCCGCCGCGGCCGGCATGTCCAGCATCCTGCGGCGCAGTCGCGACCCGCCAATCATCGGAGGAGCGCGCCTGCGCCGGCCCCAACGACCGCATCATCGCCCGTCACGACGACCGCGCCATCGCCCGTCACGACGGGGCCCGCGCCGCCTCCCTCGACCGCGCCTGCAGCTCCCGTGATGCCCGCCCCCGGCGGAACCACCCTCCCGGCGCCGTGACGGTGCCCGGCGGGGACGGCGAGCGGCACCCCGCTACGATCGCAGCATGCGACCGCCGACCGAGGAGGAGCTTGTGCTCTACGAGCGGGCACGCGCCGCCGCCGCCGCCGCGTACGCGCCGTACTCCTCGTTTCCGGTCGGCGCGGCGCTTCGGCCGGCGAACGGCTGCGAGCCGGTCACGGCGGTCAACGTCGAGAACGCCTCATACGGCCTCACGTCCTGCGCGGAGCGGAACGCCGTTTTCGCGGCCGTCGCCGCCGGACACCGCCGGTTCGACGCCGTGGCAGTCCACGCTGATGCCGGATCGGCGCCGCCGTGCGGCGCCTGCCGCCAGGTGCTGGCCGAGTTCTCGCCGCAGATGACCGTCGTCTACCGGCGGGACGGGGTCGTCACGGCGGCGACGCTGGAGGAGCTCCTTCCCGACCGCTTCGAGCCGTGACGCCGCCGGCCCACCGATCCGGCGTCGTCGCGCTCGCCGGCCGCCCCAACGTCGGCAAGTCGACGCTCGTGAACCGGCTCGTCGGCGAGCACGTGGCGGCGGTGTCGCAGAAGCCGCAGACGACGCGGCGGCGAGCGCTCGGGATCGTCACCCGGCCGGGGTACCAGCTCATCCTCGCCGACCTGCCGGGATTCCAGAAGCCGTTCGATCGCCTGACCGAGCGGATGCAGCGGGCGGTGGACGGCGCGCTCGCCGACGCGGACGTCACTGTGCTCGTGCTGGACTGCCGCTCGCCCGTGGGGCCCGGCGACCGTCACATCGCGGCCCGGCTTCAGGCCGAGCCCCAGACACCCTGGCTCGTCGCCGTCAACAAGGTGGACGGCCTCGGCCCCGAGCGGGTTCTGCCGGCCCTCGAGGCCGCCGCCGGCCTGGGCGAGCCGCGGTCGATCCATCCGGTCAGCGCGCTCACGGGCGCGGGGGTCGACGAGCTGGTCACGGAGGTCGTCGCCCTCCTCCCCGAAGGGCCGGCGTATTTCCCCGAGGGCACGACGTCGGACCAGCCGCTCGAGCAGCGGATCGGCGAGCGCGTTCGCGAGTCGGCGCTCGACCTGACGCGCGACGAGGTGCCGCACGCCGTGGCGACCGAGGTCGGCGAGATCCGCTCTGCCGGGGATCACGGCCGCACGGTGGTCGAGGTGACGCTGATCTGCGAGACGGAATCGCAGAAGCGCATCCTGATCGGTCGCGGCGGCGCCATGGTGAAGGCGATCGGCACGGCGGCGCGGACTGGCGTCGAGGAACTCCTCGGCGAGCCGGTCTTCCTCGACCTCCGCGTCAAGGTGCGGCCGCGCTGGCGCCGAGATTCGGCCACCCTCGACCGGCTCGGCGTTTGAGATGGGGCTCTCGCGGACCTGAGATAGACTGACCGCGGATGCCTCCGTTACCCGCCGAGACGCTCATCGGGTCGGTCTCCGCCACCTCCGCCGTCGATGTCGTCGCTTGATCGGCTGATTTCCTCCAACCGACGCGCGGTCGAGGAGCGCCGGGGCAGCCGGCCGCTACACGACCTCGAGGTCGCCGTCCGGGATCTCGAGCCGATCCGCCCGTTCACGGAGGGCGTCGTCGGTGAGGAGATCTCCTTCGTCCTGCGCGTGCGCGGCGTCGATTCCGAGCTTTTCCACTTGGCGCAGGACGTCGGCGTCGCAGGCCTCGCCATCGCCACGGATGCCGTGCCGCCTGGGCTCGAGGCGACGAGGCTGCCGGTGCTCCACAAGGGCGTCCTCATCGACCCATACCAGCTCTACGAGAGCCGGCTCGCCGGGGCGGACGGCGTCGTCCTGATCGCTGCAGCGTTCGACGACGAGGAGGACGACTTCGCCCGCATGTACACGGTGGCAGCCGACCTCGGCCTGGACGTCGTGGTCGAGGTCGCCGACGAGGAGGAGATCGAGACCGTGCTCGAGCTTCTCGATCCCGACTCCTTCCTGCTTCAGAACACACACGGCGGCCGTCCGGTAGATCTGGAGCGGACGTTTTCGCTTCTCGAGGAGGTCCCGGCCGGAAAGACGGTCCTGTCCGAGGGCGGCATCCGCAACCGCGACCAGGTGCTCGCGCTGGAGCGCGCGGGCGTGGACGCGGCGATCCTCGGAGGCTGGGTGCATGAGCCCGGCCTGCGCGAGACGCTCGAAATCCTCCGGGGCGACTCGCGCGAGTAACCAGGCCTAATGGAGGTGGAGGTCCGCGCCGGCGATGACCAGCGGCCATAGCACGACGGCGAGCGCCGCCGAGACGATCGGGCGGACGCCGTGGAGGTGGTGCAGGTAGTGGTGGTCGGACGCGACCACGACTCCGACCAGGAGATAGACGCCCGCGACCAACGAGCGCACCCAACCTCGGATCATGACCTGCCCATACCCGCGGGGCAGCCGGCCGACACGCTCGCCCGGGTGTGTTGCGGGCGGAGTTCCGGGGAATTCCAGAGTGAACCACGAGAGGGGAGGTGGGTCAAGCATGGAGGTTCTGGCACTGGGCACCGGCCTGGGCGTCGTCGGCCTCGTCGTCTTGGTCATCCTTATCCTGCTCGCGTTCAGGTTGCTCGCCTGAGGCGGCACCCGTGGGCGTCCACTCTCGGGACGCCCACTTCACCGTTTCGCCGCAGGCCAATGCGGGCATTACGGCGATGTGCGGGCGCTGATCGTCGTTCTCACCGCCGGCGCCGCCCTCGGCTTCGACTCGGAGTGGTGGCTTCCCGCCGCCGTGGCAGCGCTGCTCCTCCTCGTCGTCACCGGTTGGCACGCCCACCATCGCGGCTCCGTGTACCGGCAGGGCTGGGGCTGATCCCAGCAGGCCGCCGGCCGTCCCCCTCTAGGGGGATCTGCAAGCGCGGACCGCAGGATCCGTCCTCCCGCCGCGTCTCCTTGATGTGGCCGCTACAAGAACTCTCCGCGGGCATCGCGAGCGCGGTCAGACGCTCCCGCTGATCTGTTTCTTCGTCGTGACGCTGATCGGCGTCTGCGGCCTCGTGGTCGATCTCGGCAACGCATATGTGCAGCGGCGGTCGACGCAGAATGTTGCGGACGCGGCCGCGCTGGCCGGCGCCCAGGCGATTCCGACCGGGAATTGGCAGGCCGCCGCCCAGCAGGTGGCCAACACCAACAAGAAGGCCGGCGACGGGGTGACGATCACCTACAACGGCAGTGACACGGTGACGGTCACGGTCTCGCGCACCGCGTCCGCCTATCTGCTGCGCGTCTTCGGCAAGAGCTCGATCGGCGTATCGGCGACGGCCAAGGCGACCGTCGAATCAGTCGGCCAGATCAAGGGGCACGTCTCCCCGTATGCCGTGACGGTGCAGGCCTACGCCAACGGCACCGGGACGACGCTCTTCAAGGAGACGCAGCCGGGCGCGTACGGGACGATCGACCTCCCCACCACGGACAACACCTCGGGCGGGAGCTGCAGCGGCAACACCAACAAGGGCACGCCGTCGAACATCGGGAACGAGCTCTCCGACCAGCTTCCGGCGGGGACGCTGGTCACCGGCGGGTGCCTCTCGGTGAAGTCAGGCGCCTCGCAGCCGTCGGCGAACATCGTGAACACGATGCCGCCGACGAACAACGCGATGAGCCAGGACCTGCAGAGCCTCGGCAACGGCGCCTACCAGGTGATCCCGCAGTCCTGGGACGACGCCAACGGCCTGCCGCCGCGGCTCATGTACATCCCCATCGTCCAGAACCTGCCCGGCGGGAACGGCAACGCCACCATCGTCAGCTTCGCGTGGTTCTACATGACGAGCGCGACCGGCGGCGGCAGCGGGCTCACCATCAACGGCCAGTGGGTCACGCTCCAGCTGCCTGGGGGCACGGCCCCGACCGGCCAGTACCAGCCTGGCGTCGTCGGCCAGGTCGTCACCACAGAGCTGACCGGGTAGTCCAACCTCCTCGCCGGGAAGTCGACGGCTCCGGCTCGTCTGCCTGCGAGCCGCTTGACAGGTTCTCACGCCCGGGCGTATCGTCGGTGCAGTCGACGAGGAGGCAGGCAGGTGACCCTAGGCAGGGAGCGTCGGATGGCGGGCTGCTCGGCCGGCCTTACCGTCGCGATCGTGATGGCCCTTCTCGCGTTCCCCGCCACCGCGCTCGCGGCGGTCGCCGGCCAGTGGAGGATGAACGAGACGTCCGGCTCGACGGCGTTCGACAGCTCGGGGAACGGGAACAACGGGGCGCTCACCAACGTCACCCTGGGGCTCACCGGGTCGAGCGGCGCGGCCGGCGATCACGCGTTCGGCTTCAACGGGCACAGCTCGAAGATGGTCATCCCGAAGTCGGCCAGCCTGGCGGCCGGGAGCGCGGACGTGACCGTGACGATGGACGTTCGTACGACCGTTGAGCCCGGCACCGGCGACTTCGACTACGACCTCTGGTCGAAGGGCGGCTACCAGGTCGAGATCTTCCCAAAGCAGGGCGTCGGCCAGGCCCGGTGCAAGTTCATCGGCTCGCTCACGAAGGCCCACATCCAGGCCGGGCCCGACCTCGCCGACGGCAAGTGGCACACCATCTCCTGCCACAAGGGCGCAAGCAGCATCTCCGTCACGATCGACGGCACGACGTTCTCGCAGCCGGTCAAGCTGGGGAGCCTGAACACGGGCGGGCTGGCATGGGTCGGCGTCGGCTCGAACGGCACCGACTACTACAACGGGCAGCTCGACAACCTGATCGTGACGATCGGGTAGCCGGCGCAGCGGATCAGTACGACTCGACGAACCGGTAGACGGCGGTCGCGCCGTCCCGCTCCGCGAGCCGGTACCGGTCCGAGAGGGGAAACGCGTGGTCGGCCGGGGGCTCGTCGTCATAGACGGCGAGCGTTCCGCCGAGCCGCACGCGCTCGACGAACACCATCCTGCCGGGTGGCTCCGACCAGTCGCGCCGGACGATCCCGTCCAGAAACCCTCCCTCGAACATCGCCATCATCCCTCGTCTCCTCGGTCGCCGATCGGAGCGAGCGTATGTCTGCGGTGGAGTCACGTGTAGAGGGGGCCGCGCGCGGAATCCGCAACGTGCGACATTTGCGTTGGCTGGCAGGTTCTTCCAGCCGGAGGCTGGCGGGGCCTGACGTCAAGTCGAGGCGTCGTCGGGTGGCATGGAGGCCCTCCGCGAGGGCTTCACGCGCCCGATCGTGAGGCCGCGGGCGATGGCGGCGTCGAGCAGCGCATCGGCGCGATCGGCCGCCTCCTGCGCCGTCGGCGCGAGGCCCACGGCGAGAATTCGGCCCCATCCGGGCGTGTGCAGATAGGCGTGAAGGGACGCCGCGCCGCGACGCGCGACCACCGAAATCCGCAAGCCTTCATGCCGGCTCTCCGCCTGCAGCACTACCGAATCACGGCGCCCGAACGGCAGCCGAGAGTTGGAGCGCACTCTGCGATCATCGTCCGCGGGCATCGGAACGTTATCCCCGGAGCGGTGGGCAACTCCACGACCACTGCGACGACGTCTTCAGGTCCGTACGAGTTCAGAGCCACCCACCGCTTCCAGGTCTACCCACTCGGCTCGCACGTAATCCCGCCTCGCACGATGGCCCACCACCCGGGGCGTGCTCTACCAACTGGGCCATCGCAGCTGGGTGCCGCTCCGTTACTGACCGCTGCCATGACCTACACCAGCAGCCGTTATGCAGTTTCCGCCGCTCGTGCTGCCGCTCGGCCGGGAAACCGCACCCTCCGAGGAGTATGAGCGGCTGCTCGACGTGGCGCTCGCCGAGCTCCTCGCCGACGCGCCCGACACCCCGATCGCCGTGCTCCGGGAGACGCTGCGGGTGTACGCCGACGGGCTCCCTGAGAAGTTCGCGCTCCTCGCCGAGTAGGCCCGCCCGGATACCGAGCTAGAGCACCGCCACGACGCGGCGGATCGCGAAGCGTAGAGTCGCCCCGACGGGCGCGAGCAGCGGGCTCGCGCGCGAGTGATCGGAGGTTGTGATGAAGCGGCTGATCCTGTCGTCCCTCGTGCTTGCGCTGCTCGTCGGCATGGCCGGCTTTGCGGTTGCGCGCAGCTCCAGTGCCGCGGCGGCGCCAAAGGCCGCCGCTCACCCACAGGCCGATGAGCCAATGGTCAAGACGATCGTGTTTCGTGCTCGCGAGCCGTTCCCACCCCAGTTCTTCGACATCGCCAAGCCGAGCGGGCTCGGTCCTGGAGACGAAGGCATCGAAAAGGAGATCCTCACCGTCAACGGCAAGCGCGTCGGTTATGACCTGATCCACTTCTCGGCGATCACCGCGCCGCCCCCGGACGTGATCGCACAGGGCGTCCTGATCCTCCGTGGTGGTCAGATCGCGCTGCAAGGCGAAACGACCTTCGAGCACATCCGGGTGGCGGTGGTCGGCGGCACCGGCATCTACCAGGGTGTCAGCGGTCAGCTAACCGTGCTCCGCACCCTCCCAGGCGAGGTCGACGTCGACCAACTACGGCTCGTCTTCCCGGAGGACTGAGGTACGTACCGACAGGCTGTCCCGTCACAGGCGAACGCGGCGACACATCTCTGACCACGCAGCGGATCGGATTCGGGCCTCTGCCGATGCCCGCCTCGGTTGCCGGGTGCTTGTACGGCGACGCCGCGGCCTTGCGGTCGCCTCGAGGGCGTCTCCCACACCAGAGGTCCCCATAAGTAGTGGGACGCGCTCAGGCTTGACTGCAGCGCGGCGGGTGGTGTTAGATAAACGGTCAAATGGAGCCTCAGCGGAGAAGGCCTCGGCCCGTCGGCGAACCGGCCGCCGACGAGGACCTGAGAGCGTTCTTCAAGGACCGCGCCGAGCATGCAGACACCGCGCCGCTGACGGCGGAAGAGTTCATCCGGATCGCGGGCGAGCTGGAGATCGCCTATCGGCTGGCCTGGCTCAAGCGGCAGACCTTACCGCCGGCCGCGAGCATAGGCGACCGTCCGCCGCCACGCTAGCGCGACGGTGCGAACCGCCCGCTGGCGGCGCGAGCGCGAACGCGGCCGCCACGGCGAAAGCGGCAAATCGGCCAGCTCCCGGATCACCTGCTGGCGAAGCCGCTCGATCTCTGTATTGGCCCGCTCCACTGCTTTCCCTGGCACAGGATCACACAGATAGACGGAAAACCCGACCCCCGGTCGCGTGAAAGTCCCCAGTTTGCGAAACAATCCTCGGTCGGCTGTCAGCGTCGCGCTAGTGCTAGTGCTCGAAGGGGAGAGGGGGCCCCGGCGATTGCGTGGCCGCCGTGCGCAGCGGCGACGAGCAGGAGGAAGAGGACGAGTGCCGCGACCAGAAGCGCCGCGATAAGGGCTCCTGGTCCCGCCGAAGGTCGCCACCGCCAAGCGCCCGTCGTCTGGCCGGACTGGCCGCCTCGGAGAACGACTCGACGACCCGGGGATCGGAACTAGGATCGGGCATCGTTGTAATCCGTCAAGGAGGGAGACATGAAGCGACGAGTCGGCATCACGACGGTGCTCGCCACGGCTGCGTTAGGAGTGGTCGGCTGGGTCGGGCTGGCGCAGGCGGGATCGAACGATCTCTCTGGCCCGCGCACGATCCACGTGATTGAGCTTCCGATCCACATCACGTTCACTGACCTGAACGCCTCGGGCCTGACCCAGGGCGACACGTTCGTCGCCACGAACAAGCTCGTCGACCCGGCCGATCGCACGCACGTGGTCGGTCACGAGGATGACACCTGCACGGTGGCCAATCCGGCGGCGGCGCGGTTCGAGTGCACCATCACGGCCTTCTTCGGCCGGAACTTCGTCACAGCGCAAGGGCCGTTTACGTTGGGCAAGGGCGGAACGCTCTCCGTGACCGGAGGAACCGGCGAGTTCCGAAACGCGCGTGGCCAGGTCAACGCGATCGACCTCGGTCACGATCGCGCCGACATCACCTATCGGCTGATCCCGTAGCACCTTGGACGGAGGGGGCGAGATTACCCTCGCCCCCTCCCCTCGTTTCGTCCGAGCCTTCGTCTCGAGCCGTGTCGATCGCCGGCTCATCAACCTTGCGACATCCAACCACGGCCGGCGCACGCCGCGAACCGATCGGCCTAACCAGGCGCGAAACGACGTTCTAGAGCGGGTTTGCCGCCCCTCGTCGGCCCCTGTTCCAGTGCCGAAGGTGGGAGCATGGACAACACCGTCGAGTGCACCCGCTGCGGCGGCCGGGTCTCCGCCCTCGTCGACCAGGTGCTCGACCTGCCCGCCTTCACCGTCAGCCAGTGCCGCTGCGGCGAGATCGCCGTCGTCGTGAAGCCGCTCGAATCGCGCAGAGAGTCGTCGACCTGCTTGACACGTTCTCCCAGCTCGGCGTATCGTCGAGGCGCGAGGTCTTGGCGTGGGTCGGTCATCGGACGCTGGATCCCACGCCCCACGGTGGCGGCCGACAATGTGCCAGTGGTCACACTTCAGCCACTCGCTCGCTGGAGAATCGCGGCAGGAGCCAGCGGCCCGTCTCCGAGCATGGGCATGCCTCGC